>JAYPXF010000273.1:4734-8369 GCA_038154405.1 Verrucomicrobiales bacterium
TAATCACGAATACGGTGCCGGAATAATCGATGCCAGCGCCGCCGTGCAGTTGGCAGAGAATTGGACGAACCTTGCGTTGCGCACCAACCTGACGTTCACACTCACCAATCTCACGGACATCATCCCGGACTTCGATCCGGTCGGCATCACCAAGACGTTTACCGTGACCAATCCGAATTTCCGATTGGAACACGTGCAGCTCAAGGCCAACATTCCGCATGCTTCCCGCGGTGATCTGGAGATCACGTTGACATCCCCGTCCGGGACTTCCAGCACGTTGGCACGGCGGCATTTCGACTTCAATCCGGACTACCTCGACTGGACTTTCATGACGGTCCGCAACTGGGGTGAGTTTGCTGATGGCGGATCCGGGACGACCAATTCGGATTGGACCATCCGGGTTGCTGACCTGAATCCCGGAAGTGGTGGATTGCTTGATTCGTTCGAGCTGATTCTTTGGGGAACGTTGACGAACACCAGCCTGATTGGCCTGACCAACCCTCCGGTGATTGCGCAACATCCGTTGAGCAAGGCGGCCACGAAAAATTCTTCTGCATTCTTCCACGTGGAAGCGAACGGGACGCCACCGCTGGCCTACCGCTGGTTCCGCAACGGCATCGAGCTGAGCGGACAGAGCAGCCCGACCCTGTTCCTGCATGATGTGAGCAAGGAGGAGGAAGGCATTTATTCGGTTCGGGTGTTCAACCAGTTTGGCAACACACTCAGCGCCGGGGCGGCGCTCTTCGTGAACGCACCACCCGAGATTTCAACCCAGCCGACCAGCCAGACCAATGCATTGGGTAGTGACACCACTTTCACGGTGGCCGCAATTGGCAACAGTCCGCTGCAATATCAATGGCGATTCAATGGTTTACCGATTACCAACGCGACCGGAACAACGCTGACTCTTACGAGTATCCAGAGTACCAATCTGGGCACTTACGATGTGATTGTCCGAAACCCGATTTCTTCAATCATCAGCGAGGCGGTGACCTTGGCCGGATCCAATCTGGTATCCTCCTTCTCGTTCGGCGGTTTTGTTCCGGCATCTGTTGGTGGCGGTTCATTCGGGTTCAATATCAGCGGAGGAACTGGCCAGCGTGTTCGGATCGATGCAACCACCGACTTCGTGACCTGGACACCGGTGGCGACAAACACCTTGGTGGGTGGCAGCACGGCCTTCAGTGACGGTGTAGCCTTCACGTATGACAACCGCTACTATCGGGTGGTACCGATTCCCTGATCAAATCGTCGCGTCCGTGAGGAAGCTTCACTATTCCAGTTGACGCGGCTCCGCCGAGGCCTTACCCATCCGCGCACCATTCATGGCTGCGTTTGCGATCACCATCTTTGCCGGGGCTTTTCTGCTGTTTCAGGTGCAGCCGATGATGGGCAAATTCATCCTTCCGTGGTTCGGGGGAAGCCCGGCGGTGTGGACGAACTGCATGCTCTTTTTCCAGATCGTCCTGCTCGGGGGGTACGCCTACGCGCACTGGCTGACAACCTGGGTTCCGCCGCGCAAACAGGCGGCGCTGCATTCGCTTTTCCTGCTCGCGTCAATTTCGCTGCTGCCGATCATTCCGGCTGATTCGTGGAAACCGGATCCTGCGGCGGATCCCACCTGGCACATCCTGCTCCTGCTCGGGGCGACCATTGGGTTGCCCTACTTCGTGTTGTCCAGCACGGGGCCGCTGATGCAGAAATGGTTTTCGTGGCTGCATCCCGGCCGTTCCCCCTATCGGCTGTATGCTCTGTCCAACATCGGCTCGTTGCTGGCCCTGGTGAGTTATCCCTTCCTCATCGAACCGATGTTGTCGCGCAAACAACAGGCGGCGATCTGGACCCTCGGATTGTTCGCCTTTGTCGCGGCGTGTGCCTGGTGCACCTGGAACATCTGGAATTGGGGGACGGATCGCAATGAACGTATCCGGGAACAAGCCGATGACGCCGGCGAACCGGTTCCTCCGACACCGCCGCGATACTGGGTTCTCTGGCTCTTGTTGCCGGCGTGTGCGTCGGCGCTCCTGCTGGCGACCACGAACAAGATCTGCGTGGATGTCGCGGTTATCCCGTTCCTCTGGGTGCTTCCGCTCACCGTGTATCTGCTCACGTTCATCCTCTGCTTCGACAACATCAAGTGGTATTGGCGGCGCGTGTTCCTGCCGCTGTTCGTCCTCGGTGCCGCGGGCATTACGTGGGTCATGGACAACGTGGACGGGATTTCCATGACCAAGCAGATCATCGCCTTCGGCGCCCTGCTGTTCGTGGCCTGCATGGTGTGTCACGGCGAGCTTTACCGGCTGCGCCCTCATCCGCGGCGTCTGACCCACTACTATCTGATGATCTCACTCGGAGGTGCGTTGGGAGGCCTGTTTGTCGCGCTTGCGGCGCCGCATCTTTTTCTCACCCACGCGGAGTTTCACTGGACGGTCGCCGCCACCGCGTTGTTGGCGTGGATCGCCTGTTTTCCGGCGTTGAAATCAGAGACGTTCAAGCTCTGGCATCTCAAGTTGTGGATCTGCGGCGCGCTGTCGGTGGTCTCAGTCTCCATCTGCCTCTATCAGAACGGACACGAGGAAGGCGACAACGTCATTGCCGCAGGACGGAACTTTTACGGCTCGCTTCAGGTGCTTGAGTATTGGGGTGAAGACGAGGCCGTCGCCGATGAAGAAAAACGATATCTGTTGCTGCAGCATGGACGAATCACCCACGGGCTGCAGCTGACCGACGGTGATGATCAGGATCTGCCGACGACCTACTACGGAGAGAACAGCGGTCTCGGCTTGGCGATGTTTTTCACCCGCCAGATCGAAGGACGCCGGGTCGGGTTCATCGGCCTGGGCTCGGGCACATCGGCAGCGCATGGCAAACCGACCGACACCCTTCGCTTTTACGAAATCAATCCGATGGTGAAGGATTTCGCAGAGACGAGTTTCACGTATCTGGCTCGCTGCCCGTCCAAGGTTGAAATCGTGATGGGCGACGCCCGCCTGAACATGGAACGGGAAGATCCGCAGGACTATGATGTGATCGCCGTGGATGCCTTCAGCAGCGACGCCATACCCGTGCACCTGATCACGGCGGAGGCATTCCAAGTGTATGAAAAACATCTGAAGCCGGACAGCTATCTCGCCATTCACATCAGCAACCGGTTCCTCAATCTCGAACCGGTGGTGTCGAATGCCGCTGAGCAGTTCGGTTTCCACTACGTCAGTGTCACCGACACCAATCCCCTCAACGAGTGGTGGACCTATGAATCCACGTGGATGGTGCTCAGCAAGAGTGAGCAGGCGATTGAGACCATTCGCAACGGCATGATCGAAGAGGAAGAGGCGCCGTCCGACATCGAAGTGCCGTTGTGGACGGATGACTACTCCAGCCTGTTCCGCATCCTGGATCATACGCCGTGAATCCCGCGGCCGAGCCAGATTGGAAACGCCTTTTTCCTGACGAGGACTACGGCTACCACTTACGGCGTGAGTTCCGGAGATTCCGCGGACTTTTTCCGGTCTCGGGATCAATCTGGGTATCTGCTGCGCGAGCGACATCATTGGCTGTCCGGCCAGGAAATCAGCGCCACCGAAACCTCCGGAAACTGTCTCATAAGGAATGGGCCAAAATGTGGGGCCCAACCA
>JAYPXF010000274.1:0-8361 GCA_038154405.1 Verrucomicrobiales bacterium
ATACATCCACACCGCGTTTGGCCTTCGCTACCTGATGGCGAACATGGGTGAACTGCGAGAGCGGACGGAACTGGCGGAGTTCGACATCAATCAACGACCTCTGGAAATCGTTGAGAAGTTGTTGATCCAAGAGCCGCGAGTCATCGGCTTCGGCGTCTACATCTGGAACACGCGGGAAACGGAGGCGGTGATCGAATTGATCCATCGGCTCGATCCCGGCATCAAGATCATCCTCGGCGGCCCGGAGGTCAGTTACGAATCGGAACATCAACGCATCGTTAAGTTGGCTGATCATATCATCACCGGGGAAGCCGATCTTGAGTTTCAGAAACTCTGCAAGTTGCTTCTCGCTGGCAGCCAGGCAGCCACAAAGATCATTCCCGCGCAACTTCCGGCGTTGGCGGACGTGCAACTCCCGTACTCGCTCTACACCGAGGCAGACCTGTCCAATCGCGTCATCTATGTCGAAGCCTCCCGGGGATGTCCGTTCACCTGTGAATTCTGTCTCTCTGCGCTGGAGATTCCCGTGCGCCAGTTCCCCTTGGACCGTTTCCTGGACGCGATGGATGACCTCCTGAAACGCGGCGCGCGACAGTTCAAATTCGTCGACCGCACCTTCAACCTGAATCTGCGGATCAGTGAAGCGATCCTGGAATTCTTCCACGAACGCCATTTTCCGGGCTTGTTCCTGCACTTTGAGATGATCCCGGATCGCCTGCCTGAGAAACTCCGGCAACTGATCGCGAAGTTTCCGGCCGGTGCCCTTCAGTTTGAGGTCGGCATCCAAACCTTTGATGACCGGGTGTCAGAGCACATCAGCCGGCGACAGGATTACGACAAGCTCGCCGAGAATTTTGCGTTCCTGCGAACTGCGACCGGCGTCCATATCCATGCCGATCTCATCGTCGGTCTGCCGGGCGAGACCCTCGACAGCTTTGGAGCCGGCTTCGACCGACTGGTGAAAATGAAACCGCAGGAAATCCAGGTCGGCATCCTGAAACGCCTCAAAGGAACGCCGATCGTCCGTCACGACGAAGAATTCTCGATGGTGTATTCACCACAACCGCCATTCGAGATTCTCTCCAATCGCGACATGGACTTCCGTCTCCTGCAGCGACTGCGCCGTTTCGCTCGTTACTGGGATCTGGTCGGCAACAGCGGCAACTTTACGGAAAGCCGGGACCTCATCTGGTCCGGCGATCGCAAAGCCTTCCATTCCTTCCTGGAATTCTCCGACTGGCTCTTTGAGCGGTCCAACCGGCGTCACGGAATCGCCCTGACTCAGTTGGCCGAATTCGTCTTCGAGTTCCTGACGGACAAGGTTGGTTTATCAATCGAGACGGTGGCCGAACCGTTGTTGCGCGATTACCAGCGCAGCGGTCGCAGCGACATCCCCAAGTTCCTGCGCGAACACGTCGCCAAGACGTCCAAGGTGAGCTCCACCAACACCGATGCTGCACTTCCAAAACGCCAGGCCCGGCATCAGACCGCCTGAAGGATCAGCGGCGGATCACCGCGAGCCAGTCCTGTTTTGCGTCTCCGGGTGGGTTGCCAATGGAAACGGACTTGCCGCCAGCCACATGATTGACGCTACCGGCCTGCAAGTCTCCACCCTTGCGCGGGTTGAACCATTTTACGGTGAATTTCCCTTTCGCCTTGCCGAGATCAAGCTTCGAACTACCACCATTCGGGGGATACACGAGATAGATCTCGTTCGATTTGGCGAAGCAGTAGCGTTGGTTGCTCCTGGGATCGGCTCCAACCAATCCGTCTGCGTTGTTCATTTGCCAGAACGGAATCTTCTCATCTGAAAAGAAGTTCAGAGCGATGCGGCAATAGTCCCAACTGCGGTCGCGACTGCGCCAGTCCTCACAGATCAGATCGTTCTCAGCCAACTTGTAGCCAAAGTAGTATTCGCAACCGATGCCGCCGCCCATCAGCGTACCCCACAAGGTGTATTTGCGGACGTCGTGCTCGGTATGAACCTTCTTGCCCTCCTTGTCGAATCCCTTGAACCCGGCATAGTCAAGATCCGGCACCTGCGCGTATTGGGCGGTGCCGGATTCGTCAAAGGCAGTCACCCATGGCTTGCCGGCCTTCGCGGATTCGTCCACCCATTTCACCACCTGCCAGTGCGAGTCGCGAATACTGCTGTTCTGCAGCGAAAAGCCGGACAGGACTGACTTGTCGCCGAGCAATGGGCGATACACCTGGTCTTGCCGATTCGGGAACGTGTGAATCACGATGATGTGGTCATACGGATCGAGGTCCCGAATGTATTTCGCCATCGCCACCTGTTCCGCGGTCGATTGCGTATTCTCTTCTCCAAGATTCCAGTTCAATGCGAGCAGGTGACCGAAACGCGCAACGATCTCTCGGCAATACAGTTTGCGTTCATTGCCAAGTTTTCCGCCATCCAGTGAAGTTGGGACCTTCGCGTGGTTGTTGTTACCGCCGGGCTTGTGGCCACCACGACGATTGTCGTCGATCTCCGTCTCCTGCAGTTTGAAGTGCAGGTAGTGACCCAGACTGGTCGCGTGATCGAACACGATCCCCCATTGGTCGAGCTTGGAACAGTCGTAATGAAACTTGTCGTTGCGCGAAGTGAACGGCCAGACGTTGTCGCCATCACCACCCGCATTGTAAGGCAGAAATGAGAAAACATTGCAGCCCTTGGCCGCCAGATAATTGATCGCCCCGATCATTCCCTTGCCTTTGCCGTTCTTCCACGTGGGATCGCCCTTGCGTCAATCCTGCACATGCTTGGACCAAGTCTTCAGCGGCACGCGGGATGGCTTGCCCGCGATGGTGTCGTCGAAATCCTTGTAGCCCAGAAACGTTTCAGGCGCGTCAGCCCCGGCCTTCAGGAAATACTCCTTCGTACCGGCAAACTGCAGATAGCGATTGCCGACATATTGCAGACGCCCCTTTGCCCGAAGGTCACGCCCCTTCTTATCCGTCTTGCCGACCGTGAAGCTGCCGGACTTGCCATGAAACTTCTTCAGCGCCTTCCCTTCAGCACTGGTGAGAGCAGCGTTCTTGCCCTGCACAAATGAAACCCGGTAGGTCCACTTGCCGGCCTTGTCGGGAGAGCAGTGAGCGCGCCAAGCCGTTCCGGCTTTGGCTGAGGAATTCGCCGCCTTGCCGTCCGCGGCAAAGTACCCCGGCACGACGTATTTCGGTGAACCCGAAGCGTGAGCAAAAGTGACATCCAGCCGGTAATCAGTGAACGGATTCGGTTGATTGTCCTGCTCGTGTACATACGGACCGGACAAATTCAGCGTGACCTTGTGCCACTGCTTCAACTCACCGGAAACGGTGATTTTGCCGTTGCCATCAGGATTGCGCGGGAGCACCAGTGGAGCCGTCGGAATCTGCTTGTTCACCGAGACGACTGAAACTGACGCCGAGGGCGCCCGTGCAAGAATGACCTTCGCCGGTTTGCCATCCACGCGCTTGAACTCAACACGAGACCAGCGGGCACGGCTGTATTCCTTTCCATCCGCACTGGCGATATGGGAACCGACCCGAATGTCATCCGCCGTCTTGATCTGCAGGTTTCTCCACGTCACGGAATACTTGCTGCCCTCTTCATACGTCTTCTTAGGCAGAGGATTCACGAACGCGCCGATCTTGCTGCCCCCCACCGACAACTCGTAGGAAGCTCGCCCATCATTTTCCCCCACCGTAAACACCGTCACGTCGTAGGGTCCGCTCGCGAAGGGAAACGGTTCGCTGGTTGAGGCCGACTTGTGGTGATCGGGAGAGATCGCCATCCATCTGCCCTGATCCAAATAGTAGCCTGTGCCTTGACCAGCGGGAAAATGACCGGCCTTCATGGTTCCGACCGGTCCCTTGATTTGAAGTGATCCAACTGCGGAGAACGCCGGCTTCTTCTTCCTCGTTTGCTTCTTCGGTACCGCCTTCTTCTTCGCGGCCAAGGAAGCGGGTTTTCCAGCTGGATCCTGATATCCGGTCGGAACGGCAAAAGGTGTCGGCGCCTTGCCGAGCTTGAACAATACCCCCGGACCCCCACCGACCGGGCGCTCAAAACCACGATTGGTTGTCATGATGAACTTGTCGAATTCGAAACCGTCCTCCCGCTGCGAGAACATGATCTCATGCACGCCCGGTTTTTCGATATTCAGGAAGATCTTGTACGGCTCGCCGCAGTGATTTTTCTCCGTGCGCTGTTTGCTTTCCCACCACCAGCTCCTTTTGCCCGTGCACCACTGCATGCGCTGACCGGAAGCCGGCCATTCACCATTGAGCCCCACATGAATGCCGTTGTCCTCACTGCCGGTCGAATGAGCGCGCACCCATACATGGTACTTGCCCGGTGTGTTGAAGCGGACCTGGTAGTGCAGAATCGCGATTTTGCCCGGTTGGTTGGAAAAATTCTCCCCGTGAATCAGCTTGTGGCCATGGTGATGACGGGTATCAGGAAGTGATTCAAGATACGCGCCGCCACTGGCTCCTTTCACATGCGTCGGATCCGCATCATTGCTCGCCTTGAACTTCTGCTTTGCCGTCGTGAGGTACCAGGCCCGCTTTTCCGTCTTCGTTTGTTTGTAGAAATGCTCGGCTTCCACCGCCACCAATCCGTTCTTCTCCTCGAAGATCAACGAATCGGACACAATCGAATCGGACAATTCTCGGAATCGCATAATCGTGTCGGCGCGGAGTGTTTCAACAACTCCATCACCCGGCAAGTCATGATGAGGTCAATTGATCACATCGTGAGCCCTCTCAAGCCAGCTCTGTGGACTGAACTTTGTCGGCCTCAACAAACTCGATGAATTCAGGACGGAATAGTGGTCAACGGAACGTTGTAGGAGCGAGCGTGAGCGAGCAGATTCTTCGTTCAGTTCTCAGATCAAGTTACAAACCGAACGAGTAGGAGTCGCAGAGCGACATTCCATGGTTAGCCCGTCGCTCCGCGACTTGGTCGGCGATGTTCTTCGCGTGAGTCGTCTTCCCTCCTCGAAGCAACGTGGGTGAGAGTCAGAACGGAGCGTTGTCCTCCAGCGCTCCAGATCAGCGAGATTCCAAACGCGAAACGGTGCTCTCCAACCTGGAAACAGCGCGCCGGACCGAGGCGATCTCCCTTTGCAGCGAGGTCAACGAGATCGTTGAAGTTGAACGACTGGATTCCATGAGTTCCATCCTCCCCAACTTGCTCTCCAACGACATTACGGTTCGTTTGAGAGTGATGTGATCACGCTGCAGAGTGGAAACGTCCCGGAGATCTGCCTTGGGTGACATGGTGAGACTTCCACCGCGGGCTTCGCGCATCAGTCGTTCGAGTTCACCGACGCGCCCACGAAGCAGCGTGAACTCACTGGATCGTTTCCGCTTATCCAGCTCCTTTTCCAGTTTCTCCACCCGCAATTGCAATTCTCGGTTCACCTGTTCTGTTTGCGTGGCCGCCTGGGCCTTTGAGTTTTCCAGGAACAACACAGCCGCAACGAGGATACCGGCCACCGACAAAAACATGGCGTGAGCTTTCATTTTGATTTCTTTCAGTTTAAACGAATCCCAACCGAAAGCTATTTATGTTGTTCTCACTCATTTGCACCGACAAACCGGAAACCGGCCTCGCCCTCCGCAAGGAAAACCGCCCCGCTCATCTCGAATATCTCGAGGCCAATATCGACAAGGTCAAGTATGCCGGTCCCACCCTGACCGATGATGGCGAAACACCCCTCGGCAGCCTGTTGATCATCGAAGTCGCGGATCGCGCGGAAGCCGAAGCCTTCGCTGTCGGCGACCCGTATGCCAAGGCAGGTGTATTTGAGGACGTCACCATCAAGGCCACGAGGCAGGTTTATCCCAAAGCCTGACGATTCTTCACGTTTCAAGTCGTAGCGGAAGATGCGAAGTTTTCCGTCCGATGATGAATCGGAATTATTTGCGAATTCCGCCACGGAAAATCTGAACGGAAAAAGGCGCGGCTCTAATGAACCGCGCCTTTCGCATGTTTAGATTCCAAATGTATCAACGTCCGCCACGATCTGGGCCACCGCCTCGTCCGCCGCGCTGAGGTCCACGACCTCCGCGATCACCGTCGCGATCGGGTCCACCGCGACCTTCACGTGCGGAAGGACCGCCATGTCCCTTGCCCGGGCCATGACCATCCTGATCACGATCCATTTCCGGACGACCTCCGCGGCCATGACCCTCTCGACCACGGTCACCGTCGCGATCCGGGCCACCACGGCCATCGCGGAGGGAAGGACCACCATGCCCTTTGCGATCGCGACCAGGTCCATCACCCTTCATCCAAGGGGGGCCGCCCCTGGAGTCATTGCCGCGCATCCAAGGCGGGCCGAATCCGTGTGAGGAGCGATCACGCTCTTCGCCGCCACGATTGCCGCGCAGGCTGAGTCCACGATCAGAACCACCATGACCTTCGCGCTGCGGAGGACCCGAGCGACGGGCAGATTCAGACTTTCTCCCACGGCTGCTTTGACTGCGGGCCCAAGGAGGACCAAACGAGCGACGAGAGTCGCCACCGCGACCACCGGTCCCCCACGAAGGCGGACCGAATCCACGGGAGGTCGGACGTTGCATCTGCGGCTTGCCACCACGCTGAGGAGGACCGAAGGACCGCGCCGACGAGCCACGTCCGCCAAATCCACCGCGCATCCAAGGAGGTCCACCCTGCGGGCCACCTTGGCCACGACCACGGGCGGCCGGATGTCCTCCACGCGCCCATGGCGGTCCGCCCTGAGGTCCGCGGCCTCCGCGCATTCTCTGCATCGCCTGCATCCGGGCGGCGATTCCCGGATGACCGGAACGTCCACCGCGCTGTGCATGAGCCGCGTGATGTTTCTTGTCACCACCTCGGCGGGCCTGCTTCGGTCCCTTGCCAGGTTTGCCCTTCTTGCCCTTCACGGATTTGCCACCGCGCTCGGGACCTCGGCCACGACGATCATCGCCGGGACGAGCCTCTGATTCCACGACACCGGCGAACAACGCGCAGGCCAGCATCGGAGCCATGATTGTTTTTTTCATATGATTCTTCACTGTTGATTTCTCGGTTGGGTAAAGCTGTTCAATTGGAACGCCCATCAGATTACGAATTCAAGATTACGCCAACATGACGAACTGCGAAAAAGTTGCGAGACCGATTTAGATCCTCCTACTGTTCCCTCAAGCGCGCATGTCCAACAGCAAACAAATCGTCTTCGGCGTCGTGGGAGTAATCTTCTGCGTCGTCGCCGCGGGAATCATGACCGGCATTCGGCACACCGGATCTTGGACGGAGTTCCGGGACGCGCTCGCACCCAAACCCGTTCCCACACTTACACCCAGAGCACAACCCCAAGACCCTACCATCCCCACCCCGGCAGCCCTGAGCTACGCCAACACCAATCTGAACCCCGCCTTCAAGGAGTTGCTCGCATACGCATGGGATCAGGAACTGACCGCGCACGAATTGATTTACGAAGAAAACTGGCCATTGGAGATCAAGCAACTGAGGCCGAACGCCGTTCGATTCATTGAACTACCCGACCAATACCAATCGAAGGGTATCTTTTTCATTCTCGATCGGCACAAAGATCACGAACTCGGAGTGCTGCGTTGGGAGGATGTGCGCCCGGCAGCGGTCCATCCCGAGAGCAACAGTCCCGTGAAAGAAACTCCCCACGGTGGATTTCGCAACCTGCCTCCAACCAACCTCTCCTGGCACTGGCACAAACCCTAGCGCCAGCGATCCAACATCTGGTGGGGCGAGAACTTGTGGTGAGCCTGTCGAATCCATCCTCGCGAGCCCATACCAATGCCTCGAAGGGGTCAAAGAAACGTATCGGATAAGCGGGTGCCGTGATCTCGTTGTCCGTGATCGAATGTCGCCCCTGCGGGGCTCTGAAGTGGACTCGCAGGGACTCTCGCCCCACCGGCGTTGTTGAATACCGACGCAGGAAGCAGAGGCTTCTCGCTTTCCTGTTCCGTGGAAAACTTTCTCTTGGCATTCCCCGGCCCGCCCCGTATCACCCGCCCCGCTCTTTGATAGGAACGTGAGATATCCACGTTCACTCGCAGTCAAACGCAGGGAATCCCGTGCAAATCGGGAACGGTAGCGCCACTGTAACGGGTTACGACCCCCCAAGAGCCACTGGCACGCAAGTGCTCGGGAAGGCGGGGGCAAGGCATGATACCCGGAGTCAGGATAACGGTTTGATTGTACTCGTCCCCGCTGCCTGGCAGCGGACTTCTCCGCCAAAGAGAAGGATGAGGCTGGCCCGGCGAACCGTTTTCGCCGCATCTTGGTTTTCCTTCATCTTCCAACTTGTCGGGAGGTGAAGTTTTTTTTGCCCCCGAGCTGGTCTCCGAACTCAACGGATCCATTGGATC
>JAYPXF010000275.1:0-8287 GCA_038154405.1 Verrucomicrobiales bacterium
CGCAGGATGGCCCGCTTGCTCTCCCCGCCTATCAGCACCCGTTTGCGTATCTCAGTCCACTCGTCCATGTCGGCATACATGTTCCTCCCTTAGAGGAGCCATGCCGCACTTTTCGGGCGGCGCTTACAAGCCTGACGGAACGTATTGCTGGCTGGCGATGTATAAAGGGGCCCCATTTCAGATCGGCCAAGTAGGTCGGTCTCCACACTCTTCATTCCGTGGCGGTGAAGCAATGCCCGCCGGCGTTTTGCGCCGGCGGGTTATTGCCTGTCCGGGATAGTTCAGCGGCTGACGATCTGATAGGCGTGATCAAGGCCACGACGCAACATCCAGGCCCGCGTGGTATCGCAGTGGGTCTGTTTTGCGGTGGTCAGAATCTTTGTGAGCGTCTCACGGGTGCTGGAGCACACACCGCCATCTGCAACCAGAGCCTGCATGCAATCACTGTAAATGTCGGCACACTTGGCGTGATCACCATGATTGAAGACCGATACCCCCTTCATGACCGCGGCCTCGATCCGCTTGGCGGCGCCCATGTGTGACGACACTTTCTCAGCGGGGAGCAGCACCGCGTCGATGACGTGGATGATGCCGTTGTCACACTTGATATCGGTCTTGACGATGGTTGCCCCGTTCACTTCGAAAGTGCCATCGGCGATCCCAAACTTGAGCGCCCCGCCACTCACGGACTTGGCCGTACCGGCATTGAGCGCATCCCCGGCCGAGACCAAACCTTTGACGACGTGAAGAGTGAGGATGGACTGCAGCTTGGATTTGTTTTCGGGTTTGAGCAGCGACTCCACCATGCCCTTGGGAAGGGCTTCAAAAGCGGCATCGGTAGGAGCTAGAACAGTGACCGGCGACTTACCCGTCAGGACCTCCTTGAGACCGGCAGCTCCAACTGCTGCCAATAACGTTTTGAACTGCCCGGTCCGCTTCGCGACGGCGGCGATGTCGTTCTTGGGAGCCGGTGGCAGAAGCACTGAGTCAATCACGTGGATGAGGCCGTTGGACGCATCCAAGTCAGCGGTTCGCAGGGTGGCATCGTTCACACGCACTTTTCCCTCAGAGAAGCCGATGCTGACGGCATCTCCGAGAACGGTCCCGGCCTTGCCGGCTCGGAGAGCGTCTGACAGGGCGACCCGGCCGGAGATCACATGGTATTTGAGGATCGCCTGCAGTTTTTCGCGGTTCTCGGGCTTGAGAAGACTTTCAACCGTGCCGTGCGGGAGCTTGGCAAAGGCGGCATCGGTGGGCGCAAAGACGGTGAATGGTCCTTTGCCGTTCAGGACGTCAACGAGGTCTGCCGCACCAAGAGCGGTCGCGAGGGTCTTGAACGAACCGGCCGAGACGGCGGTCTCGACTATGGTCTTGGAGGACTTTGAGTGGTGTTCGCCGGCGTGGCTGGAAAGGGCCATCGCTCCGACCAACAAGGTTGCGAGGGTAGTTTTCATGGGTTCAGGTAGTAGTTTGATTTTCATTCTTTGAGTGACTCGTTTGGGTTTCATTGGAAGCTCATCGGTGGAGTTTGCCGGGTCGGTCCCGATCAGATTGAGAATCGTTCTATTAGTGGGTGAAGACATAGCCCTTGCGTTCTGCCTGCGCTCGGATCGCCTTGGCTAGAGCCTCCCCAAAAACGAGGGAGCGGTCGCTCCCACTGTCGCCCGAGCGATTCATCTTTTCTTCCAGGAAGGCGTGGCGCCGGGTGATCAGGTCAGCCATTTGTCGCCGTACCGTCTGGCGCTGACGGGTCTTCTCAGCGATGAACTCCATACGTTCGGAGTGTGAAATCTTCTTCATCAGTGCGGGCATGTCGCCAGCAGACATGATGGCGATATCGGCCTTGCCGTGGGCGATCGCATCGACCAAGTCATGGTGAACATGGTGGTAGAGGTGGCCGATCTTGGCCGACATTCGCGCCGCGAACGCATGGTCAGACAGCTCTCGGGCATTCGCGTCCTGAGCGCGTTGGTTTTTTGCTGCCTCATTCGCGCCATCCCCATACCACACGAAGGACTCGTTCATCTTCCTGTTCAGTTCGCGCATTTTTTCGTCAAACGGAGTCTTCATCTCCGGCAGGTGATGATTGTGGTCGATGGTGAAATAGAGGCCGCCAACAAGTCGGGCCGCGGAGCTCCATTGATTGGTGCCTCCTGTGTATTTCTGACTGCCACTCCTCTTGGCGCAAAAAATTGTGTTGAGGATAAGAGCGCGTGATGTGATCGGCGACAGCAGGTCTCCGAAGCTGGTCGGGCCTTGATCAAACGACTCGTTGCCGGCGATGAAGATCGCTTTGTAAACATTCGGGTTTTCGGCCCAGTCGAGCCCGTTGATGGCAGCGTCGATCACCTGTCCACAGTGCTCATTGCTGCCGCCGACGGTGAGGGAGAAAAGAGCTGCAGAAACCTCGTCGAGGTTGTCGGTGAAACTCAACACCTGCTTCAGGTAGCCTAGCTCAGAAGGGATGTTACGTGACCCATACTGATAAACAGCAATTTGAAGAGTGATCGGAGAGCCGTGCCGCTTGGCTTTGCTGAGTTCGGAAACAACATTCCACAACTGGCAGCGGGCTTGATCTATCAAGCCCTCCATCGAACCGCTGGTGTCGAGCAGAAGAGCTGCCTGCACCAGTGCTTCTACGTTGGAGGCTACTTCTGTCCGGGGGGCGAAAGGCGTGGAAACGTCTACCAGTGTCGGCAAATCCGAAGCTCCCGCAGCGGTCAGCAATGCCTTGGACTTTTGGACTGTGTCAGCGCCCTTTTTGTTCCCGTCCGCAGCAGTGGTTCCGCCAACGAGAGCGTTGGACAGAATTAACATTGCCAGTTGGAGGAATCGGCTTTTTGAGGTTTTCATCGGTTGAGGCTTATTTTCTTGCTTCGTTGGGTTTCCAGACTGTTGCGCCAGTGCTGCCGCTGAAACCGTTGAGATGAATTCGGGCAATAGATGCGTGGTTTCGAATTTGTCAAATCGGGAGCCCACGAGGCTCCGGTGGGCGTTGAGGGTTTGCCCGGGGTTGGTCCAGCGAATCGGCAGCGAGCAGGATCTGCGCAGAGAGTGGAGGATGGTGGCGCAGCGATTCCGCCTTTCGAGCCATGATGGGTCATCTCGACGGCCTCGCGGCCCTCCCGTATGCGTCGCAAGGTGCTCGTGTAAACCAGGGCTCTCATATTCCCAATGAGCGCCGTAAACGCGGTTTCGCTTCGAAGCGACAATTGCCGACAGCAAAGCATCTGGGTGAGGTTTTGTCTGAGTTCCTGCACAGTTACCTCTACTTCTGCCGGACGATCCTGGAAGCTAACAATTAATTGACAGTGCCTCGATCAGAGCAAGAGTCGAAGAAGAGGAGCGAGGCGTAATTATCAATCGTGTGCGTCGTGTCGCAACCGGTTTCCGTTTTCCCGCGTTGATACCTGCCGGCCGGCCGGCAAAAAACAGACCACGGGAAAACGCAAAAGCTGCGGGATTCGAAACTGAGTATTTGCTGGGTGACATATCAAGAGCCTAGCGGACTCCGAGGATCCAACCCTCGATATTGGCCAAGTTACGAATTTCAGATCCAAGGTCGGGCATCAGGAACTCGTACAATTCTCCGGCGATGTCGGTTTCCTGAAGCCAGCGGGCAACCGAGTAGGCGTCGTGCTGGTCAGGGCCTCGGTCTTCCCGAGGATACGTCTTGTTCCAGAGGGAGGGATAAACCTCGGCAATTACGTGGCGGCCGGCCTCCGGCTTCCAGCCGTCGAATGGCCAGAAGTGCACCCGCTCGCCCAACCGTTGGCGCAGGAAGCGCAGCCAGGGCAGTCCGGCGTGGGTGGATTTGGCCACGCTGCCGGGTACGTCGAAATGAAAAACCGACTTCGCACCCTTGCTCCGCCGTTCGCACAGTCGACGCCAATGTGAATTACCGCCGCGCTGTACGGCTTTTCCAAGCTGCTCATCCCGAACGAAATCTACATAGGTATGTTCCCCGTCAGTCGGCCAGTGTTTGTGGAAATCGTCAAGAAACGCACTCCATTCCAGCGGAACTGAATGTGCCGTGAAGTATTCCATGGGAAACGAGAAAGCGTGATCGATGCCAATGATAGCTGGCGGGCCTGTCTCGAGCTCGTCGGCGAGCCAGCCAGCAAGTCCCCGGCGCGTCCAATACTTACGAGGGCTCGGTGGAGGGAGAATCTCACGAGGCGATTGATCCCGCCTTGCCGTGAACAATCGCAGTCCCGGCAAACTGCTCGTCGGGGTTTGGGCACCCGAGTAGTCGACGCCAATATAACGGTTGAATTTGAGCACGCGTGACCGGGTCAGTTGCGGATAGTAGCCCTCGGCTGTTTTTCCTTCGTGCAGCTTCGGCTGCAGTATTTGACGCTTTCCCAGTTGTGCCGCCACTTTTTGCGCCAACCGAAAGGGCGACCACAGACCGCGCAGATCTTTTGCGGCAGGTTTTCTTTGCGAACTCCACGAGGCATGGCAACAGGTCCGCTAACCGAGTGAAGCGGGACTCGGCGCTGCAGAAGTTTTGCGAGCTTGGAGGACTTGTCGAGCGTGTTTCCAGAATGGAAAGAATCCCGCCTGGGCGCCGGAAAACAGATCGCGATCCCAACCTCGACGGAAGAGGAGCAGCTTGCATCCCGCACGACCGAGAGATTGCCGGATCGCTGGGATGGCGTCGGCTACTGATCCGACAAACGGCGCATAGGCAATCACATGATCGAGTTGCTCTCGATGCGCCCACTCCGCCAAGCCTATTGAAATCGATTCGGTGTCGGACACTTTTCCCGGGATGTGAAAATGCCTTTCGGCTCTATTCGCAGCGTCCTCGAGAACGCATTTCAGGCGGCTTTGCCGCAATTCGCTCAGACCGATTTGCTGGTAACTCGAAAAGCTGGTGAACGCCGCCAACGATGAGGGTCTGGCTTCCGACAATACCCCGATTTCAGGCGCCAGGTCGTCGGTGTGGATCCAGAGTCCGTATCGCCCGTGGGGCGCCATCCAATCGACCCCCAAATCTTGCATGGGTTCGCAATTTGCGGGTGTCGCCGCATCCTGCAAGGCCATGGGTTCGACGCCGTGCAACCGATCCAGACCCGTGGCGTCGGCAAGCAAATCATGAGAGCAATAGCGTTCCAGGTTGGACCGTCGCACCAGATAGCACTTACCGCGGGTTTGCAAGCCAGCCACCCAACGCCAACCCAGCGTGTTGCTGGCAGGATCCGCGTCGAGAAGATGGCGGTAAAAAAAGTCGGCTCCGAGTTGCCAAGGCAGTTTCTCCACATGTACCCAGAAACTTGCCCACCACATGCGGGCGTGATTGTGGAGATACCCGGTTTCTCGCAACTCGTAGGCAAACCTATCCATGACGGCGACGCCACTGCGGCCAGCGCAGACTTCCGATGCCCTTTGGGATACTACTGGACCTGAATCAGCCCACAAGCGTCGGACGTCCCGGCGGTAATCTCGCCAGATTTGTGGACGCATCTCGAGCCAGCCTTTCCAATAAGTCCTCCAGCAGATCTCTTGAACAAATTTCTCCACAGCCGGGAACGCGAAGCGCCCCAATGCCGAATTCACCACCTCCTCTTCCAGTAATGCACGATGTCGGATCGCGGGCGACAATCGGGACACGTTCTCGTGTCGGTTATCCACGAAATTCCGCCGGGCGCCGTATTGCGAGGCATGTGGAAGAAACTTTCTCAGCCGTCGCAAAGCCTGCGTCCGCGTTGCTGCAAATTGAGGCGTGGAGGTCGATGCAATCAACACCGGATACTAGCCCACGCCGGTCACTTCGCAAACGGCACCCAAGCGACTGCGGTAATCGAGGGGCCCTGTGACCTGATTGGGCCATCGCAAATGAGTTAGGTATTCTGCGCAACAGGAGCAAAGACTCATCTGAGAAAGCCACTGTGTTGGCAGTCGAGCTTCATTTGATATCGAATCATAACGAGCGTCTCAGTCGAAGGAATGTCGATTCAGAAGTGGGGTTGCTGTACGAACTGAAATAGATCGACGAGTCTTCGCTGCCCCGCCTTTAATCACTCGGGCAGACACCGAGAACGCG
The DNA here is from genome assembly GCA_038154405.1 of Verrucomicrobiales bacterium. Classification (GTDB taxonomy): domain Bacteria; phylum Verrucomicrobiota; class Verrucomicrobiia; order Limisphaerales; family JAYPXF01. The sequence continues at coordinate 6,050 of JAYPXF010000275.1, forward strand.
GGAGTTTTTGAACTTGATGCAAATCGTCTCGAAACGGGAGCACTCGCGCGCTCGCCCCGTCCAACTATCTATGAAACCGAGATTCACGGAAACACTCGCTGTAATAGCAACCATCCTCGTCGGCACCGTTGGATGCACCTCGACACACGAAGATGCTCGTAGCAATGCTTTGGATATCCCAACCAAGATCCAGTTTGCGCAACCGGACTCACCGGGGGCGCCCATCCGGTTGAAGTCCGGACAGATGATCGAACTTCCGCATTGCTGTCCGCCGCTTGAGCTCCGCAATGCGAATGGCGAGAAGGTGCAAGTATTCGATATCGCCCTTAGCCAAGTGCGTCTCGTTGCCCAGAGCGGTATTTACTCCTTGGTAGGATATGATCCCGGTGGCGGAGAACACGCGGTGCAGATCATCGTGACCGGCGAATGACGGTTCCCAGTGAATGAGGCATCGCGGAACAGTGATCCCGCGATGCCCAAGCGATCCGAGGTTTTTCTGGATCAGTTGTGAACAATGAGCGAGTCCTGTTTGTCCAGGACGTAGATCCCCAGGGCTCTGTCATTCGCGTCGGCGACCAGCCAGACATGCGAGCGAAAGCTGCGGTCGCAGATTTCCAGATTCCCCGGCTGAATCAGGGTGCGCCATTTCTTGCGCTTCCCGGTGGAGGTGACCCAATAGATTTGGATCGGTTCGGTCGAGAGGTTGCAGAAGGTGGCGGTCGTCGCGGGACCGTGGCCGGATTTGAGACCGGAAGCTACCCGGGGATCCAGACGTTGCAGGACTTTGAAATTGGAGTCTGCGTCGAAGGGATTGAATGCTTTAGCAGGAGGCATGAGGACGGTGTCAATGGTGTGAATGACTCCGTTGGAAGAATTGATGTCAGCCCGGACGACCTTGCTGTTGTTGATCCTTAGCGGGTGGCTGGAAGTGATTTCGATTAAGTTCCCGTCAATCGCCCGGGTGCCTGACCAGTGGGCCACGTCTTGGGACGTTCGCCGGCCGGGAAGTATGTGATACTTCAGAATGGCCTGGAGTTTGGGTTTGTTCTCCGGCTTCAAGAGTGATTCGAGTGTTCCATGAGGTAGCTTTGCAAACGCCTTATCGGATGGCGCCAAGACCGTAAACGGACCGTTCCCTTGGAGCGTTTCCACGAGGCCGGCGGCCTGCACCGCGGCGACGAGTGTCTTCAAGTTCGGTGTAACCGCGGCGGTCGCCACAATGTCGGAGGCCGGGGGCAACAGGACTTTGTCGATGACGTGAATAATGCCATTGGAAGCCTCCAGATCATTGATGACGACATTGGCGTCGTTCACCGCCAACCGACCGTCACGAATGGAAACGCGGAGGGATTCTCCCGTAAGTGTCTTGGCGGTTTCCAACTGAACGGCATCCTTCGCGGCTACTTTTGTGGGGACGACGTGGTACTTCAGGATCGTTGCCAGCCTCTCCTTGTTTTCCGGCTTCAGTAAATCCATCAGCGTTTCCGCAGGGAGCTTGGCAAAGGCGCTGTCCGTCGGCGCAAACACGGTCAGCGAACCTTTTGCCTGCAAGGCGTGAACCAGTCCGGCTGCTTTGGCGGCCGTTAGCAGAGTTTTGAATTTGCCGGCCTGTTCGGCGACCTTGACGATGTTGTCGGTGGCTGATGTCGAGGTACAGACCGAGGTCAGGGAGAACGCCAGAAGCGCAGATTGCAGCCATTGATTCTTAAATTGCTTCATTGGTTGGACTTTCCTTCTTTGATTGTGCATTGGTGTTATGCCCGCTCATCACCGTGATTAGAGGTCTAAATAAACGGAGCACTCGCAAGAGGGGCTTGGTTTCGGATCTGTCAAATCGTCAGCTCACGGAAAACTTACAATTCTCGTGGCGACTCACTCTGCGGCATAGATGCCCCAAGCCGATTAGTGATCATACTCCGGCAGGGCCGCTTTGGCCCAGGTTCCGTAATCCCCGATCGTCACCTGCACCCTGACCACGAGCCGTTCTTGCCGCAGCCGGTTTCAGTTTGCCCACGTTGACATCTGTAAGCCGGCCAAGACTGTAAACGCCGTTCCAATAGTGCTGCAGTTGGTTGATCTTAGGATTCATCAGTAAATTGGGTCAACGGCTCAGTCCGCGAACACCCCCAGGCCCCGTCGGAACCGGAGCGTAGCGGAGGTGGAGACGGGGCCTGGGGCCCCCTTCGATGGCGATGAAGGATGGGTTTTCATGCTTTCTTTTTCCGGCTGGCTTGGCGG
>JAYPXF010000276.1:0-6342 GCA_038154405.1 Verrucomicrobiales bacterium
GCCTTCAACTGCCTAATGAACGAAGGCTGGTTCGCGAAAGGAGCCGTCATCCGCTGGCGCATCTTCGCCCAAAGCACTTTGTCCCCGGGATTCTTACGCGTCGGCTTCGCCCCTTTTGGCATGACCGGATCGTTGCCGCGGATGCCGGTCTGATGCGGGTAGAGACCGGAGGCAAGGCTCGCCAGTGATGGGCGGCAGAGCGGCGCGGTCACGTAGCCGCGTTCAAAGAGCAGACCCTCCCCCGCCAACTGATCGAGGTGGGGCGTTTTCACGTGCGGATGCCCCATGAAGCCGTAGTCCGCCCAGCCTTGGTCGTCGCTCAGGATGAACACGACGTTTGGCTTCTGATCGGCGGCCCGCAAGCTCAGCGAGCTGACACACAAAAGAAGTGCGAGGAAGATTCTCATAAATGACAGTCAGGGATGTTTGTCGCGTCGGGGCGTTTCCTTGTTTGATGAAACACCCTTTGCGTGCGTGGCGAAGAACTCAAAAATTGCGGGCAGTTGGGTGATGGCTGGTCGGATATGGTCGCCCCCCTCCACCTCGATATACTTGTACTGCATCCCGAGCTCTTTCATCTTGGATGCCCAACGGCGAGCACCTCGCACAGGAACCAGCCGATCCTTGTCGCCCTGCACGAGAATCACGGGAGTTGTCTTGATGTTCGCCAGGTCATCCGGTGAACGGAACGTTGCCGGGGCGATCGGAGCCAGCCCCGCCCAGATTTCCGGGTACTTGATACCGAGGTGCCAGGTGCCGCCGCCGCCCATCGAGTGGCCCATCAAAAAGATTCGCTTCGAGTCCACATTGAAATCGGCCCGCACGATCTTGAGGACGTTCATGACATCCTTCTCACTGAGCTCCCCCAGATTCCTCGGACGCCAACGCCGCGCCGTCTGGCCGAGGCCTCCGTACCAGCCCCTGGTGTTGTAGCCCATCGGTGCGGCCAAGATGTAACCGTGCTGCTGGGCCAGCTTCGTGAAACCACGATAGCCCAGAATCTGGCGGGGATTACTGTTGAGCCCGTGGAGCGCGACCATCAACGGATAGGACTTCTTCGCATCGTAGTCCTCCGGCAGGTAGAGCGCATATTCCATTTCCTTGTTCGCTTCTTTGAAGTCATAACTCCGCATCCAGATTCGGCCGGTGACAAGTTCTGCCGACCAACAGCTGGACGTAAGAACGAACAGGCAAAGGAGAGAGAGGATGGAATGGGAGCAGAGGGATTGAGTCTGTAGTGGAAGATGCACAATCTTCCGACCGAAACGACCGCGGGCGTCGGAATTCTGCGCGAATTCCGCTACGTCGTGGACGCGATTGCGAAACGGAGGTTCGATCTTTCCTCTGTCGACTTCTGCGTTCATGGGTGTTTCTACAATCGCTGCCGTGCCGGGCGGAATTTGACGCAGGAGTTTTGTTACTCTTTGCACTCCCAGAGGCGGACGGAATCGAAGACGATCCGACATTCAGGGCCTCCCTTGAAGGTGAACCGGGGGCCGTGTTTGTCTTTCTTGTTCTCAATGGTCACCTTGGCGTGGCGGTGGGTCTTGCCGTGGCCGTTCACCTCGATGTGGATCGTTCCCTTCTTGTATTCGATGACCAGATCGATCCACTCGTTGAGTTTCATGCCGGACTTGGGTTCGGTAAAGGACGGACCATCCGGCAGTTTGATCCGGTGACCTCCGCCTTCAAGGATGCCGAGGCTGATCATGTGATGGCCGATCTGAAAGGAAGGGCGACCAGGGGTGAGCTCCGGCTTCTCCCATTTGTAACGCAGGTGACAGACGAACTTCTCCGGGATGCGATTGAGATGCGCCACCGGTTCCAATCCGAGATGATGATCGCGCTTCAGCTTTTTCATGGCCTCTTCGCGATTGGCGAATTGCGGTCTAACGATCAACTTTCCGCTCTCAATTTTCTTCCCCTTGGGAGCGCCCCAATATTCCCGATTCAACGCCCCGTCAAAGTCGTCGGAGTAGACCAGCTTCCCGGTCTTGAACAGTTCGGACTTGAATTTGGGTCCCGCGGCATGGAGTTGCACCGAAAGGGTGAGAAGAAGAATGAGCGACCAGGATTTGATGGTGTTTGTGTTCATGTCTTGAATACAGGTCCTCGATAGTCCTCAGAATTGGACAGAAAAGTTCGATTCACTCCAGACGTCACCGAAGTTTGAAGCGTCACGAGCCAAGGGCCAAGTTTCGGAATGGATTGAATGTGTCGTTTGATCTTTCGCAAAATGGACGGCGTGTCTGACAGATTCACTGCTTTTCTCGCCGTTTGCCTGCTGGCCGGCAATCTGGTTGCCGAAACCCTGCCGCCCCTGACCGCCGAGAAGGTTCCTCAATCCGTTGACGAACTGTGGGCCACATACGATCCGGACAAGGAACCCCTGGAGGCCAAGGTTGTTCGCGAATGGACTGAAGGCGGGTGTGTCGTGCGGTTCATCACCTACACCATCGGGACGTTCAAAGGACAGAAGTCGACCATGGCGGCGTTCTACGCGGCGCCGGAGAAACCAAAGGGCAGGATTCCCGCACTGATCCAGATGCACGGCGGTGGTCAGCGCGCCAGTATCGCGAGCGTCAAGTACGGAGCCGAGAACGGGTACGCGTGCCTGTCGATCAACTGGGGCGGCCGGGAAATGGAAAGAGCTCAACCGGGCGATCCCACCACCGATTGGGGCGCCGTGGATGCGACCCAGACGGGGCACAACAGTCATTACGCCAAGCTCACTCCGGACCACTTGACGCTCGATCCCTTTGAATCACCGCGAAACAACAATTGGTTCCTGATCACGCTCGGGGCGCGCCGGGGTATCTCCTACCTCCAGCAACAACCGGAAGTCGACGGCAGCCGGATCGGCGCATTTGGCCACTCGATGGGCGGTTATCTGACCGTCATGCTGGCCGGGGCCGACCGGCGCATCAAGGCGGGCGCGCCGTCCTGTGGCGGCAGCGGTTCCGCCCCGGACATCATCCGCAACCGCCCGAACGCGGGTGTGCGTCGCCGGCACTCCCAGCTCTATCACCAGACCTGTGATGATGCCGCCTACATTCCGCATATCCATGCTCCGATGCTTTACATGGGTCCGCAGAACGATTTCAACGGCATCCTGGACAACATGTATGAGAACTGGAAGTCGATGCCGTCAGAAAATATCGGCTACACGGTCAATCCCCACATGAATCACCGCGCCACCGCGGAGCATGTTTTCCCCTCCATGTTGTGGTTCGACGACCATCTCAAGGGGATCTTTGATTTTCCGCGAACGCCGGCGTTGAAGGTCAATCTCACGAGCGACGATGGCGTGCCGACCGCGTCCCTGACGCCGGACCGGATCGACGAGGTCGCGAAGGTCGAGGTCTACTATGCCGTCGACAACCACATCCTCTCCCGCTTCTGGCGCAGCGCACCTTCGCTGAGAAAGGGCGACACCTGGGAGGCGAAACTGCCGGTCACCAGTGAAGACCTGCCGCTCTACGTCATCGCCAATGTTTACTACCGGCTCGATCATGATGTGGTCGGCTATCCGTGGATGCGCGAAGCGCCCGCGACCTTTGGCATCACCTCGGAACTCCGCGCGTTCACTCCCGCGGAACTGCGCCGTGCCGGTGTGCGGGGCGACCAGACCCGGGAACGGATGCTGCAGGCACAATTCGACTTTCAGGACTGGTATCAATTGAACTGGTCGAATCCGCATGTCTGGAGCGCCTACACCCGCAAGATCAAGGATCCCCGTTTCGTCGGGCCCGACGGAGCTTCGCTGGCGATGGATATCCGGGTGGATCACGACACGACTTTTCTCATCCATGTGCGCAACAACAGCTGGGGCGCCTTTCCGGAAGGCAAGCGGGGCGAATACCATGCGCCGGTAACCGTGAAGGCTTCGCCGGACTGGCAGACCGTCCGGGTGAAACTGAAGGATTTTCAGCCGACCACCAGCCAGACCACCGAGCCTTTAAACCACTGGCGGCACGTTACCGAGGTGGGATTGTGCGGCCGATTGCGAGGTGAGAAAAACGGCAAGCCGGTGACGTTCCCGGAATATGTCGAGGCGTCGACAGCAACCTATCGCACGCCCCGGCATTTCAAGAATCTGCGATGGGAGGGAGGGCAATGGCCAAGCCTCGACGTCGCCCAGCAGGCTGGTCGCCAGGGGATGCGGGCCGGCCTCGCCGGGTTCGACAAGGAATTCCAGCAGGCCATTGATGATTCCATCGCGCTGGAAGCCATGGACGAACGCGCCGCGGACCGGGGCAGAATCTATCTGCGCAAGGAGATGGCGTCCCAAGTCGAGAGTTACTGGCGGGTGCTGAATGACAAGGGCGTCCAAGGCAAGGCCATCAGCGTGGGCGGCAAAGCCTATGAGCGTGGCCTGGGGGTTCATGCGAATTCACGCATCAGCTTTCCGCTGAACGGACGGTTTGCCTCCTTCCACGCTGTTCCGGGTCCTGACGATGCCCACCACGGACTCTTGGAAATGAAAATCCTGGTGGACGGGAAAGAGGTGTTCACCACCGGCAAAACCCGCAGTCCCGGCTTTGCGGGCAAGCCGGTGAACATTCCCGTGCCCGACGCCAAGATGCTCACTCTGGTGGTCACGGATGGAGGTGACGGACGCGGTGGCGACCACGCCAGTTGGGCCGACGCGTATCTGACGAAGAAACCCGCCGCCGATTCTTCCTTCAAGTCCATGACTTCCGACACGCCGCGGCTGGATGTGTTCCCGCAATCCACCTTTCGCCGCGGCCAAGCGCCCGCCGGCACGGCGACAATCTCGACGACCTATACCCCCAGCGGCAGCGTCTGGGATCCGCGTATCGACGAGTCACAGGTCTTTCAGTTCGAACTCGCGTCGCGCCAGACCGCCGACCGTTCCTATCAACTTCGCATGGGCCGCGGCGGGCAGTTGTATTCGCTGCGCGGCGCCTTCGGTGAAAGCGTTCCGCCGTCGTGGCGCGATGCTCACGACGACCTTTCGCCCTGGAACGATGAAGTCTGGCAGTTTGTCGCGGTCTGTCACCGATACAACGGCATGCACGCGGTTCAAAAGGCCGGCGACCTTCCGTCCAGCATCGTCGAGAAAGTGCGGAGGTCCCCCTACAAGACCACTTTCTTCGTCCACAATTCCGGCGCCTATGTGCCGGGTGGATCCGACATTGATTCCCTGTATTGCCCCTTGCTCGCTTCCGCTACGAATCCCGACGATCGCAGCATCCGCATGTTGAACTGGGGGCTCGTGCCGCAGGTGCGGACGGTGCATCGCTCACCGCTGTTGTTTTACACCCAGGTGCGTGACCTGGGCGACGGAGTCATTGAAGTCACCTGGGTCGTGCATAATTTCAGCACGCGAAAAGACATCGTGTTCGATCATCTGAACGCGCCCTGGGGCGGGACGCGGCCGAGCAGCCTGCCCGTTCATCGCATCAGCACGCCCGAGGGAAAAATGGCGTCCTGGTCCGAGATGTTCGGCGAGAAACTCGACGGCGCGGTCGAAGTCCGCCACACCGGTGGCTGGAACATCTCCAGCGTCTCCGAGGCCGAGGACAGCCCGAGCCTTGCTTTCGTCTTCGGTCGCGACCGTCATCTGGAAACCGAGCGTGCCAAGGCCGCCCAAGGCCGGCCTCACCTGCAATTTGCCCCGTCGCTCTTGCGTGACATGCGGGCGCATTGGCAGATGTACGAGCCGGCGAACGGCAAATGGAAGGACTGGCGGACCCGTCCCGAGAATTCGTTTCGCAATTACGACGTCGCCGTCGTCATCCCCAAGTTCAGCCTGAAACCGGGGCGAAGCATCTGGTATCGCAGCTATCTGGTGGTCGGTCGCCAGGACCAGGTCTCCGCGCAAGCGACTGCCCTCGTCGACCACGTGGACTATGGACTTGCTGAATTCAGGCCGGAATCAACTCCCACGATTGCGGTCTCTGTGCAGAACAAGGAAGTCATCGCGGGAAGCGGAGTCGGACCTGCGAGCGCGACCTTTCACCTGTTCGCCCGTCCGATTCCCGGGACGGTACCGGTGTTTGCCATTCGTGAATCCAACAACGGCCGGACCGTCGTCACCAGCGACCCCTACCTGTTTGTGCCTCAGCAACCGCTCGACTTCACACTTCCCCGGGACCATCCGCACTACGACTACTTTGCTCATGCCAAGGGCATTGCGCTCGACCAGGCCACCTGCGAATGGCAGTCCCTGCTGGGATTTGGCTACGTCAAGAAACCGAAGACGGGCGCCTGGCAACGACTCTCCGACCGCCTCGACGCCGCGACCTTCCCGCCTGAAACCCGGCATCATCTCGACCTTTGGATTCCGACGACGGACGGCTGATCGAAGACTGCGTT
>JAYPXF010000276.1:6352-8279 GCA_038154405.1 Verrucomicrobiales bacterium
AAGCGGAAAACAGTCCCCTTCATTTCCGCACTCGCAAGGCCTTTGCGGCATAATTCTTCGACGGGGCGGAGCCGGGCTTCTTGGGGTCCAGGATCTCCGGGTGGCTGCGGAGGAAGTTGTTTTGGTCGATGAGATTGAGGAAGTAGTGGGTCGCGCCTTCGGGGAGCCGGGCGATGACTTTGTTTGGCGGCGACAGGTTGGCTTGGGTGAGAAACCATTCCTCGTCGCGATGACTTCCGTTGCGCGTGTATATGAGATCGGCTCGGACGACTTTCGCGCCTTTTTCGCGATAGGTGAATTCGACGCGGTTTCCGCTTTGCCGCTGTGACAGCACGACCGGGGTCTTTGTCCGCAGTGGCAGGCGCGGGCAATGTGGGTTGTAATACGAATAGCCGGCCTGCATCTCCGTGAGGATTTCAGTGAGCCGTCGGTTCATCGCGGCCGCCTTCTTCGGAAGGGAATCCGCAAGGTTCCTCGCCTCCTCAATGTCCACGCGGATGGGACGCTGGTTGGTCGAGTTGTAGAGGCGGTAGAGTTCCAGGGCGGGTTGGTCGAAATAGTTGCGCACGAGCTTGTAATCGCCGATGCGAATGGTGCTCTCCTGGGCCGATGAATTTGGAAAATGCCAGACCATGGTGTCGCGAACCTTGCCGTCGGATTCGCGAACGAGGTCAGGATTCGTCGGATCGCGCTGGAGGAGTCTGCTCAGGTCGCAGCCGTCGAAGTGCTTGTCCTTCGGTGTGGCCAATCCGGCGAGGGAGAGAATGGTGGGATAGAAATCGAGGCCGTTGATCATGACGTGGGATTCGACACCGCGCGGAATGCCCGGCCCGGCGATGATGAGCGGGACGCGCGTGCCGCCTTCCATGAGGGAGATCTTGCCTTTGTCCAGGGGAAGGTTGTCGGTCACGATCTCGTTGGGACTGCCTTCCATACCGCCGTTGTCGGAGGTGAAGATGAGGTAGGTGTTTTCGATCAGCTTGTGCCCGGGCCAACGTGGATCTTCGGTGGTCTCAAGATGCTTCACCAACTGGCCGACGTAGGTGTCGAGCAGTTCGACCATCGCGCAATAGAACGGATTCTTCTGCCCTTCGATTTTCCAACCGGTACGCGCTTCCGCAGTCAGTTCGACACCCAGCTTCCGGGCATACTTGTTCAGCAGGGCTTCACTGCGGATCTGCCAAGGGCTGTGCACAAGCCAGGTGGCGTAATAAAGGAAGAAGGGCCGGTCCTGATGGTTGCGCACGAACCTCAACGCGTCCTCCGTGGTCTGGTCAAACGGAATGCCCTTCGCATCGAGGCGATGGGGGTCCGCTTGGCCGCGGGTAGCGAAGCCGGTGAGACGATCGGGCATGCGGTTCTGCACCCCACGGCTCACGTAGGAGACATCGAAACCCTGGTCCTGCGCCGCTGGAAACGAATTGTGGTTCTTGGACATGTGCCACTTGCCGCTGTGGCCGGTCGCGTAGCCGTGACGTTTCAAGGCCTTCGCGAGCGTGAGTTCGTCCACCGGCATCCGCGCGGTATACCAGGGAGACATGTAGGCCCAGCCGCGCAGATGATGCGGCCGCGGGGGCTTGCCGCCACCGACATGGGTCATTTGCGCGCGGGCCGGATGCGTCCCGCTCATGATCGCGCACCGGCTCGGGCCACAGGTCGGCGCGGGAGAATAGGCCTGCCAGAACTTCACCCCCTTGGTCGCCAAGGCATCGATGTTCGGCGTCTCCATCGGCGACGGCTTGTCGACGTCATGACACTTCACATCCTGCCAACCGAGATCGTCGGTGAGAATCAGGACAATGTTCGGTTTCGCCGGACGCGACGCGGCGAACAGGCTTGGAACCACCAAGGCACAAAGAACACAACGGGTTGTCGTTACAGTTTGTTTCATATCGTTGTCAGAAACCACACGTCGTTCACAAACATC
>JAYPXF010000277.1:0-8223 GCA_038154405.1 Verrucomicrobiales bacterium
CAATGATGCCTTCGAACACCTCTTCCTTGCGGGCGGCGCGAATGAAGGCGTCGATGGACTTGTAGTGATTATCGGTCAGATCAGCAGCCTTGATCAGGCGAGCGAAATCGAACAACTGATCTGCTGAGCCCGAGGAGGTATAATCAGGCACCTGCTTGGCCGTGCCGTAGTTCGTCATGGAAATCATGTTGGTATCCACGCCGACGCTGCCGAGATTCGCCCGGCCATTGGCAATAATGCGGCCATCAATGGCCAACGGAGACCCCGAAGAAGCGGTCGGAATCACCACGTTGCCCAACAACGCGCTCGCCAAGGTGACGGAGGCACTGGCGGAACCGTAGTGATCGGAAACAATCGTGGCACGGTAGGCAAAGGTCAGTTCGACCACCGCTGTATTCGTCACGGTGACACCGCGAACATGGGCAACCGAAGCGATCCGAACGTTCGGCGGCTCGGCCACGTTGTCCATGGTCAGCTCGATGCTCACCGGCTGGTTGGTGAACGGATGGGTGATCGTGTTGGTGTAGATCAGCGTCTGGCTGTCGCTGCGCTCGGTATCCTTGCTGTAGGAGGAGTAGTTGCCGGCCAGGTTCTCAACGAACGAGTTCTGCGAATTGGTAAAGGCGTGATTGACGTGAGAGGAAGCCAACATCACTCCGGCTTCGGAGAAGTTGTAGGCTTCGCTGTAGCTCACCCGGCGCTGGGTCGTCTCAACGTTGTGAGTGACGTAGGTGGCAACGCCGCCGATGGCGCCCAAGATGATCACTGCCAGGAACGCGTAGATGATCAGCGATCCCTCTTCCCGGCGATGTTTGTCGAATAGGGTTTTCATGAGTTACTCAGATTAAGGTTTCAGTTTCTGCGGAACGCGGATGTCCTCACCTCGATGGTCTGGGTGCGATTGCCCCCTTCCTGATGATGGAATCCAATGTTCACATGGAGCGTACGAAAGCCGTTGGTGGTCCCCGGCGGATGATCCGCCATGACGAACAGGTTGGTGTTGGGCAGGTATTTGACCCCGCCGCTCACCAGTTTCACAACCGTGCTCTGATTGGTGTTCGGTTTGAACAGGATCATGTTGTCGGCGTAAGTGTTGGTATTGTCGTCCCCGTCGGAGAACTGGAAGAGCTCGAAATGATCCCGGTCGTTGAAAGCGCTGCCATCGCTGTCGCTGTCCGTCGATGTGTCGTCGTCGAAGGCTAGTAGAATCTCGGTATTGTTGGCATTGTTCGTCATGAAATTCGCCAACCGCACCCGCTGGGTGATGAAGGTCGAGAACTGCCCGGCCTTTTGATTGGAGAGCGTCTGCTGGTTCACACTGGCCAGGGAACGGGTCGTCATCTCGGTGAAGACCACCATTGCCGCCACGGCAAAACCGATGATGCCAAAGGCGATCATCGCTTCGATCATGGAAAAGCCTGCGGACCCTCGGGAGTTCGCTGGCAGCATTGAATGGAGCTTCATTCGTCAGGATTCGAATAACTGTTTATCACATTCTGCAGGGAAACGACATAGGGCATATTCCAATTCGTGAAATAACCCGCCACGGTCGCGAGATGCCCGTTCGCCACCGGCGTGATCTCCGTTACGATAACGCCCGTTATCGTATAGGAGGAGCCATCCGCGCCCAACCCGATCGTGGTGGTGTTGGAGGTCACTGAATTCGTGAGAAAGAAAGGGGCCTGCGGTGGGTTGTATTCCTTGCCCTTGAGGGCTTCCATTTCCCCGGAAACAATCGACATCACCGAAGTGTATTCTGCATTTCGGCGGCTAAAGCGGTCCAACTGCGCCAACGCATAGAGGCCCGCCGACACCAGCAACACCAACAGAACGGTGGTGATCATCACTTCGATGAGAGTGAAGGCGGCGGTGGAGCGAGAAAGTTTTTTGTGTGCAGCGGGAAGCACTAGTCAAGTTTTACGAACATCTGATTCATTCGTAAGGTCGTTGAGAAAGCGGCAAGATCCAGGCCATTCTCACTCCCAGTGATTAGGTCTGTTTCCTAACGCGTGCCGTCACGGCAGGACTACCATTGATCCCTCAGCCAAAGAAGTACATTTGCAGGCCACCGTGCCGCCATCGCGTCAATAGACATTGCAACTCGTAAGCAGCGAAACGAACATGCCTCCGAGATGGAACTGAGCCGCTTCACCGACTACTCGCTACGGGCGTTGATCTTCGTCGCCGTGCGTGGTGAAGAGAGCTGCTCGGTGAAGGACATTGCCGAAGCCTTCGGTCTTTCCCGCAACCACATGGTGAAGATCGTCCACAATCTCGCCAAGCTGGGCTACCTCGAGACCCGCCGCGGCCGTGGCGGCGGCCTTCGCCTGCAGCAACCGCCCGCGGAGATGCGCATCGGAGATATCGTGCGGCAGACGGAGAGCCTTTCGCTGGTCTAGTGTTTCCGACCGGAAAAGGGACAATGTTGCATCGCCGGAGTCTGCGAATTGGAATCCGTTCTTCGCAGTGCGACCAAGTCGTTCGTCGAGGAACAGAACCGGCACACACTGGCTGACATAACCCATCGCAAGACGGCCTTACGCCGAAGCCTCGGACTGACTTCTCGGCCCGGAGGGAACTGAGGAAGTTCCAATTGACTTAAAGATGTATTTTCAATACATCTTTAACCATCCAGTCGGTTGATGGCATCTGCTCATGAAAAAATCCATACTCTCCTCCTGGTCACTTTCCTCACTCTGAACCTCGCGTTTGACGCCCACGCCGCCGATCCCCAGAAGGGAAAACCCGGCAGCATCTATGAACGCATCGGCGGACAGGCCGCCATCGATGCCGCAGTCGATCTCTTCTATACCAAGGTGCTCAAGGACAAACGCGTCAACGAGCATTTCGACAATGTGAACATGAAGCGTCTGCACAAGCGCCAGAAGGCCTTCTTTGCCGCCGCCTTGGGCGGTCCTGTTCCCTACCAGGGCAAGGACATGAGAAAAGCCCATGCCCATATGGACATCACGGAAAAGGACTTCTACATCATCGCCGAGCACCTGCAGAACACGCTGGCCGAACTCAAGGTCGATCCCAAGCTGATCAAGGAAGTCATCGCGGTGGTCGCAACGACAAAGGACGCCGCGCTCAATCGGACGAAGAAGTGAGCCGGCGTGCCTGGGACAGATAGTCGGAGTCGATTTCGACACCGATACCGAAGCCGTCTGGCACGGTCATTGCACCATCGCGCACGGTGATCGCGGATCCTGTGCTGTCCCAGGGGAAGTTGCGGGTCAACCCTTTGTATTCCTGATGTGGCCCAGGGTTTGGACAACAAGCCGCGTAGATCCCCGTGTAGAGAAACCCCAGGCCGCCGCCGGAAATGTGCGGAGTGCAATTGTATCCCTTCCTCGCGGCGACCTTAGCCACACGTAATGAACGAATGAGTCCGCCGTAGTAAAACAGGTCCGGCTGAAACACCCGCACGGAACTGTTTTCAATCATCCACCTGAACCGCCAGTGACTGCTCTCCTGCTCGCCCCACGCGACCGGAATCTTCAACGCGTCAGCCACCTGTCGGGTTTCGTCGAGATGGTCAAACGGCACGGGCTCCTCGTAGAACGCCATGCCATTGTCCTCCAGCATCCTTCCCACCTCGATCGCACGTTTCACCGATGTGTAGGAACTGTTGGCATCCGCATAGATCGTGCACCGATCTCCCAAGGCATTCGCCACTAACGGAATCAGCTTCTTCGTGCGACCGGGAATCTGGTCTTCGTTTTTCATGCGGCCGCCCACTTTGAATTTCACCGCCTTGGCATTGATGCTCTCGACGGACGTCACAATCCGGCGCAACGATTCCTCCGGTCCACGATGACGATGATTGTTGGCAATATAGAGATCAAAGCGCCGGCGGCGAATTCCTCCGAGCAATTCCGCCGCCGATCGTTCTGCCACCCGTCCCAACAAATCCAGCAAGGCAAACTCAGCCACAGCGACGGCCACCCAGAACAACTGTCCCTGCATCTTGTAGTTGCTGCCGCTCGAATAGACATCGCCTACCAGGCGATCCAGGTCCCGCGCATCTTTGCCACGCATGAACCGGGCAATGACCCGCGTGAACACCGGGTGGCTCAATGCCATCTTCGAAGGATGCCCGACGGACCAGCCTTCAGCCCCGTCCTTCGAGCGGGCCCGGATGAACCAGTTCCCTCCCCGTTCGAACAGGTCCAGTGACTCGATGATCACCGCATCGGGAATCAGCTCTCGCCGCAGAATGGAATTCCAGCCAATGGAATCAGCGCCGGGAGCGGTTGGAACGCAGCCCGTTAATGCCGCTCCTCCAGCCAGCTTCAGCATCTTCCTCCGATCAATCATGGCGGGCGTAAGTGAAGGGGTAACTCGTCGCGATCGTCACGATGATGTCCTGCAGTCTCGTGCCTTTTTCAACCACCCGGGCATGGATTTCATCCACCGTCTGTTCGTCGGACGCTTCCAAACCGCGTCCCAATGCATAGGTCAGCAAATGGCGGATGAAGCCGCGGGAGAAATCGCTCTCAAGCTTTCGCAACACGTCCTTGAAACCGACAATATCCTGATATGAATGCTGTCCAAAAAGTTCACCCGCAGCATCCACCGTGGACTTGCCGTAGGAATCCCGCCAACGCCCGATGCCGTCGTAGTTCTCCAAGGCGAATCCGAGCGGATCGATGCGATTGTGACAGCCGGCACACGCCGCCTTCTCGCGATGTGCTTCGAGCTTTTTGCGAAGCGTCAATCCCCCCTCTTCCATTTCGCGATCATCATCGCCCAGTTCTTCCACGATCGCGGGAGGCGGTGGGGGTGGACGATTCAGCACCACTTCCGCCACCCACGTCCCCCGATAGACCGGGCTTGTCCGCAGCGGCAGTGAGCTGAGCGTCAACACACTGCCTTGGGTCAGAATCCCTCCTCGCCGTCGATCAGGCAACTGACAGCGGAACCACTTGTTCTCGTCATTCCGCTTCCGGCCGCTCTTGTCCGTGGTCATGGTGGAGGCGATCAGTTTCGGAAAGCGATCATCCAGATCGTAGTAGTCCATCAGTCGGTGGTTCATCCAGGTGAAATCCGGATCCACCAGGTCCATGATCGGCCGGTTTTCGACCAGCACGGTTTCAAACAAGAGCAACGACTCCTGCAACATGGGAGCCGCCATGGTTGCCTTGCCCAACGGTCCGGCATAGAATGTGGGGTAACGCCGTCGGTCTGGTTGCGCACCCATCAGCTTGTTGAGCTGCAGCCATTGATACGCGAATGATTCGGAAAGTTCCTTCGCCTTCGCATCCTTCAGCATCCGCCGGGCCTGCTTCTCAATCCCTTCAATCGTGTCCAATTCTCCCGACTGTGCCGCACCGAACAGTTCGTCATCCGGCATGCTGGCCCAAAGGAAATAAGATAAACGATTGGCGATCTCCCGACCGGTCAAACGGCGGACTGGATCTTCACCGGCCGCGTCTTCCACCACAAAGAGGAATCTGGGAGAGCTCAGCACGGCGCGAACAGCCTCCTTCATCGCCGCATCCGATGTTCCGCCGGCCGCCAACTCACGCTGATACAACGACCAATAGGCTTTGACGTCGGACTCCGTCACCTCCCCGCGAAATGCGCGCACCAAGAAACGGACAAAGTGATTGCGCCGGTCATCTTCCCTTTCATTGGAAGTCGTCTTGGGCGCGGGCTTGACGGCAGCAGGAGGCGCGGTTCTTTCCCGTCGCGTTTTCGCCTTTGCCGCCAGCACCTTGCTCTTGCCCGTAATGAACGCGAGGTCATCCATCAAAGCGTAGTCTCCGGAGAACTTGGAGCCGTCGAACGTCAGGCCCACGATCGCGTCACCGGGCGGCGCGCTCCAGGCAAAGAACGTATTGTCCTTGCCGGCGCCAAAGGCGATGTCGTCCTTCAAAACCGAGTGTGAACCACTGGCAAAATGCGCCGTGAGCGTGACGGGCCCGGCCGAGTCGCCATTCTTCGATCGGCTCAGTACCACCAATCCCAGATTGACAATGCCCTCGTCCGGCTTGCCGCCTTCGATCTCGAAATCAAAGCGGGTGACCTTGCTGCCTTTCTGCCGATTCGCAATGTTGACCGGTGGCGACGTTTCATGCGCCGTCGAAAAGTCCACGAACCAAAGATCCGCGCTCGTCCGGATCTTCAACGCGCGGTCCTTCAATCGTCCATAGATCACCCGAATCGTGTCGCCGGCATTGAGATTCCCCTTGCCCCCCTGAAACACCCCACCGATTCCCTCGGCATGCGCGGAAGCGATATGGTCGCGAAACAGCCAGGCCTGATCCGAACTATCCGGCGCGTCCGCCTTCACGTTGTCCAACGGGGCAAACTCACGCATCGCCTCCACGGTGACGGAACGACCACGACCGGTTGAAGATCGTCTGACCATCACGGGATTGGGCACCGCTTTCCTCCCAAACAAAGGTGCGATCGCCGTGGCTGAATCCAGGAAGTCCGGATGGTTCACGACCTTTGTCGCCAACCCCAGGTAGCGCTCCAGCAACAAGGGCGACACATTCAGCAAGTCACCCTGGTTATAGAAGCCATGGGCCGCACGATTGTCGCCCGGCACGTTCTCCTTACGCAACAACACCGGCTGCTTGGAACCGTACTCGGGGATGAAGATGTCCAACTCATCCCCCAAGGTTCCCTTGCCCGGATCGAAGTAGTCACGCCGGGCCATCAAGCGTTCGGGAAAAGAAAAGACATCGGATTCCAAGCCGAGCAGATCCCGCAGGGTGTTGTTGTATTCCAGTCTGGTCAGCCGACGCATGACCGGCGCACCAGGATCTCGCCGTCCCTTGTAGGTGATGGCACGCAAGGCGGTCTGGTTTATCCAATCAATCATCCGGCCGCGTTCCTCAAACGAGGGCTGATGCTTCTTCTTGGGCGGCGGCATCTCCTGGAAACGAATCGCGTTGCGAATCCGCTTCAGCTCTTTCGGATGAGACAGCGCGACCTTGGCATCCTCGAAGCGGAGAATATCAAATTCCCCTTCCGGCTTGCCGGCATCCGCGTCGTGGCAATAAAGGCAGTAGTTCTCCAACACCGGCCAGATGTCTTTTCTGTAGTCCGACGAACGAGTGTTCAAACAACCACCAATGAACACCAACAGACACGAATACCGGATGAAAGCGCGCCACCAGTCCTGCTCGTGCGTTCGCGCTGTTACGCGCGGCACTGGCAAATCACGCCAAGACATCCGAGAGAACTCCTTTGCTGTCAGCGAACGAATCGCGCTTGATCTCGAAAGCGTTCAGCAGCGCCAGCCAAAGATCGGCGAGCGGTTTCTTGCCATCGTATTTCCGGTGTTCCCCGGTGCGCAGGCGACCACTCAGCCCGCCGGCCATCACGATCGGAACGTTCCCGGCTGGATCTCATCTTCTCAATGACGTAGGCGAACTGCTCGACGTGGAACTGATCAATGCGCTGCAGTTTCTGTTTGGCGCCCTCGCCCTTCGTGTGGGTGAGCACATGATGATTCTGCGGCTTGTCAAAAACATCATGATACATGCGCGGAGTGTCCCAACGTTCCGGGTCGACCAGCATCGTCGCCACCCGGGTCACATCCTGTTGAAAGGCCAGCACGATGAGGTCTCCCATCAATCGTAGATACTCTCGACGATCCTCGGGAATGCCTTCCGGTTGCTTCAGCGAAGGCGCCTTCCGGGAAGCAGCCGCTTTCTCCGCCCGGGCGATGCGACCTTCCACCGAATGGACTGACTCCATGTATTCGTCGAGCTTGCCCTGATCCTCCTTGCCCAAGCGACCGCGCAGGCGTTTTGCATCATCCAGAACCAGATCCAAGATGGCGCGATCACGAGGATTCGGTTTGCCGAACAACAACTGAAACACTTCCCGTGGATTCTTCTCCGGAGCAGCCGCATAACCCGGAGCCAGCCAGGAAACGGTTTCAAAATGCTTGGTCTCGCGGGCGTTCTGATGATCGTTCGTGCTCAGTTCCAGCGAAGGCAGCAAGGTCTGCTGACCGACCTTCTTCGCAATCAACTGATCCACCGTGATGTTCGTCGGGAAGCCGCCATCCAGCGCCTCCGATGGAGGCGAACTCGTCAACCAAGAACACGCTGCCTGGGCATGAACCCCTGTGCCACCCCGAAACTCGCGATCCAACCCGGTGAAGACATTCAACTGCTCACGAAATTGCTCAAGTGATGTCAGCGACTTGGGCATTGCATATCCCCTGCCCGTCTCAGCCGGATGCCATGCGTCCTGCAC
>JAYPXF010000278.1:0-4691 GCA_038154405.1 Verrucomicrobiales bacterium
GATGAACACGGTTACGAGGCCGTTGAAAACCGTCTCCACATCCACGATTGGCATGCCACGATTCTCCACTTGCTGGGCTTGGATCACGAGAAGCTCACCTGCCGCCACGCCGGTCGTGATTTCCGTCTCACCGATGTGAAAGATCGGGTGGCAAAAGAGATTCTGGCCTGATCGGTCACTCTTTCAAGTTGAGCAGGAACACGCCGACGAGCAGCGCCACGATACAGGCAAACTTGGGACGGAAGTTCTGTTCCCGGTAGGCGAGCATGCCGCCGAAGAAAGTGACCAGCACCGCGCAGCGACGCAGTGGGGAGATCACCGAGATAAGCGCATCGGGTTGTCCAATCGCGACGAAGTAGACGAAGTCAGCGATCAGCAAAGTGATTCCAATCAACGGGATGCACCAACGCCATTGAAAGGTGCGGTTTCCAAATCCGCCTTTGCGCCAGCGCAGATAGAAAGGTGCCAACACCAGCACGAGGTAGATTGAGAACCAGCACTGAACGGTGGCCGGATCCATCGCTCGCGTCTGCAGCAGATACTTGTCGTAGAGTGCGCTGAGCGATCCGATCAGGGTCGCGCCGATCATGAAGGCGACCCAGCGATCCTTGTGAAAATGAATTCCTTCGAGCTTGCCGACGAAGGAGAAGGCGTAGAAGGCTCCAAGGATGATTGCGATCCCGAGCCATTGCGCGGTTGTTGGTCGCTCGCCAAGCATGGTGACGGCGATGAGTATGGTCCACAGTGGAGATGTTGCCCGGATCGGAGAGGCGATTGACACGGGCAGGTGCTTCACGGCGAAGTAGTTCAAGATCCATGAACTCGCGACGAGTGCGGACTTTGCCAGCAGCAGCCCGTGTTCCGGCCCGGTCATCGGTTTCACGAGGAATCTGTCGCTGGGGAAGCTCTCAGGGGAGAAGCATGACCAGAGGAGAAACGGGCTCCAAACGGCGGCGCCGGCCAAGACACTGACGAAGAGCACCGGCGGGACGGCGTTCTCACGCACGCCGGCCTTTTTCGCCAGATCGTAGAATCCGAGAAAGAGGGCGGAGAGGATTGAGAGCAATATCCACGACATTCGCGAGCGGGGGAGCATCCGGAGTTTGCGCCCGGAATCAATGGAAAAGGCGGCTGAACCATGAGATTTGGAAATCCTCGTCACAAAACCGCTGCGGCCGCCAAGAGCAAGAAAACTTCACACTTTTGAGTGCCGTCGTGACTTGTCGGTGGCATTCGCGAAGTTCTATAAAGACACGCTCGAACCCAACCATTCATGTTCAGATACGCATTCGGATTTCTTTTCGCCTCAATGTTTCTTGCTTCTGCGCAGCCAATTCTAGACTCGTGGTACGTCGACGGTTCGCGCAGCTACGCCCGCATATACCCCACGTTGAGTGATGAATCAGCAAGGGCGGCGGCCACGACTTGGAGTCGCGGGCAGGGGACTCAGTCGCAACCAACCTATGGCGGTGTTCACCTGGTGGCTTACAATGACAACAATGTCTACATCGGCGCCACTGGTCTGGGGACGCACATCATGGGGCCTTGGTACGGCAACTTGCAGAAGACACAACTCTTCCCGAATTACCCGGCCGGACGTTCGACCTATTTTCGGATTACTCGTAATCCGGTCATTCCCCCCACCAAGTCACTGACCGGGCTGGGGGCGATCGGCGTCTTCGTCGATGGCGTCGCCATGTTCGACAGTCGCGATGCCTTTTCCTACAGCACCGGCAATGGAGCCGATGCGTCGCCAGGGACGGCGTTTCAGGGAGACGGAGTCTGGAATCGCGATGCGTACGTCAACGAATCGGTCACCTTCGACGCGGCCAATGCGCACCAGGCTGGTCCGACCTACCATTACCACGCCAATCCTCCGGGCTTGCGCTTTCAACTCGGCGACAACGTCTCGTACGATGCGGGGAACAATCGGTACACCGAGGGCGCGTCGCCGACGAAGCATTCTCCGATTCTGGGATGGGTGCTCGATGGACTGCCGCTCTACGGACCCTACGGCTATTCTGATCCGATGGATACGAACTCGCCCGTCAGTCGGATGCGGTCAGGTTTTCGGATGCGAACCATCACGGTTCGCGAAACGTTGCCGGCATGGGCTGCCCGCTATCAGAATCGGGCGGAACAACTGCCCGCCAACCTGTTTGGTCCCACTGCGGCGGCCAATTCGATCGGGCATTACCTTGAAGACTACGAATACCTAGGCGATGTCGGGCAGACCCAGGGTGTCGACTTCGACCTGAATGAAAACAACGTCCGCTTCTGCAAGACACCGGAATTCCCGAACGGGATCTGGGCGTATTTTGTGTCGATCGAAGCCGATGGTACACCGAAGTTTCCGTATAACATCGGCCGTTCCTATTACGGCACACCGAATGGCGGATCGATCAATGCGCTTCCGGCCAATGCCGTTGTCCATGCCAAGGGTGGCCCGGAATCCGCGCCGCGCTTGAGCAAGCCGACGCGGGCAGGAAACGGGGACATAACGCTCGTGTGGGATGGCGTCGAAGGCGGTCGTTACCGCGTGGAAAGCTCCGCGGACTTTTCCAGTTGGGCACCTCTGTTCAGCGTTGAAGGCAATTCGATCAGGGATCCATTGGCCGGATTCACGCCACGGAAATTCTATCGCGCCACGGTTGATTCCGTTCAACCGTTCGCCAACGGTGGATTCCGGACGAACGTTGTTGCCCGCTCGATGCAGACCGTAAGCGTGACCTTGAACGGAAATGCCCCCGCCGACCTGAACGTCCAGCCAAGTGTGGTCAGTTTCAACGGCGCTCCCGCGTTCTTCATCTCGCGTCCGTCCCAGAACGTGCTGTCACTGCGGATCCCCGAAGGGACTGCGCCGGGGAACTATGCCGTGACCGCGTCATTTGCTGACGGTTCGGCATTGACCGGAAATCATCAGGTCGTTGCCGGCAACAACATCCTATTGATTCTCGTGGATGACTGGGGGATTGATTCCAGTCCGGTCGACAATGTCGGAGGAGCGAATCTGCCGCCGATGCCGAATCTGCAGAGTCTTGCCAGCACGGGGGTTCGCTTTCGACATGCGTATGCCCAATCCCAATGTTCGCCAACCCGGTCGGCAATCTTGTCAGGACGGCACGCGTTCCGCACCGGAGTTGGATCTCCCGCCGGAGCGAGTTTCCCTGCTGCTGAAATATCTCTTGCTGAGGCCCTGTCCGCCAATGCCGGATACTCCGTGGCCAGCGTTGGCAAATGGCATCTCGGTGGCGGTAATACCGGTCCACGAGATCGTGGTGGTTGGCAATACTTCGCCGGAGCCAGTGGAAACATCACCAACTACAACAGTTGGCAGAAACTCACGATCAATGGAGCGGTTGCCCCCGTCACCACGACATCCACGACTTACGCAACGACGGACAACACCACCGACGCGATCAATTGGATCAATGCCCAGGGTAGCAATAACTGGTTTTGCTGGGTGGCCTACAATGCGCCGCATTCACCGTTCGAAGATCCTCCATCCGAGGTGGCCGGACAGGCGAATCCCTACAATCCGGGTGGCAACAACCGGCGGCGTTATGAGGCCATGCTATGGGCAATGGATGCCGAGATCGGTCGTTTGCTGACTGCCGTCGATTTGAATTCCACCACGGTGATCATCATAGGTGATAACGGAACTCCGGGCGGAGTTATCCAGGCACCGTTTGACTCGGCGCATTCGAAAGGAACGCTGTTCAACGGTGGTACGCAGGTGCCACTCATCATTTCCGGGAAGGCTGTCCAAAATGGCAATACCACGAGCGATGCTGATGTTCATGCGGTGGATCTCTTTTCCACGATCCTTGAAATTGCCGGTGTAAATCCGGCCAGTCTCGGAGTCTCGTTGGACAGTCAGAGCCTGCTGCCAATCATCAGTGGGGGCACTGATGCGGCGGATCGGTACGCCGTGGCGGAAGCCTTCGGTACGGATACGAATCCGGGACGTGCGATCCGGAAAGGCGACTACCGTCTGATCATCCACGATGATCCACTTATCAACACCGACAGTGCGGTGCTTGAGTTGTATCATCTGCCGACGGACCGTAATGAGACGAACAATCTTCTCGCCGGCAGTCTGACGCTCGCCCAGCAGACCGCTTACAACGACCTACTCGCAAAGAATGTTGGCTTGGGCGGCAACTTCAACAACTCGCCTGCCCAGCCGGTAACCTTCTACGCAGAGCTTGACCCGAACGCCAGAAATCCGCGCGTTCCGAATCTAACACGGGACGACAATGGCAACACGGTGAATGTCGATCCGCAAAGCATCATGGTTGGAAGTGCCACGGCGACCTTTGTTGCCCGTGAGAACCAGGGCGGGAGCGCGGATCAGTTCTGGGTCAAGGCCACCATCGAGCCTGGTGCAGCGGGGTTGCAGCAGGGTCAGTCCTATCCGGTCGTGGTCACTTTCCCGGGCACGACCACACGCGTGTTCACCGCGCTGAATCAGTTCACTGTGCCGGCTCCCTGAGCCGGACCCCGGTCAGTCGTGGATCGGAAAGTGTCTTCAGAAAGGCGACCAAGGCCTGTTGATCGGCTTCTGTTAACCCCAATCCGTGCCCGGCGTGCTTGGCCAAATTGGGGTCCAGCGTTGGCGAGCGTTTGATGCCGGACGTGTAGTGGGTAACGACCTGTTCCAAGGTGTCGAAACGTCCATCGTGCATATA
>JAYPXF010000278.1:4701-8175 GCA_038154405.1 Verrucomicrobiales bacterium
CCTCGAGACCTGTGTCTTCAAATCGGGAATCCAATCCGTTGTTGGCAAAGCCGTTGTTGCCGAACAGCGGACCACCGTGGCAATGGAAACAATCAGCTCCTTTCAGGCCCCGCCGAGGATCGTATTCGGTCATGAACAACTGGAATCCTCGCTTCTCCTCTTCGCTGAGCTCGGCTTGGCCTTGGATCGCCTCATCAAAGCGAGAGCCGTAACTGACGAGCGTCAGAAGGAACTGTTCCAATGCCCGGGCCACCCGATCGGCATTGATCAATGTGGACCCGAAGGCACGCCTAAACATGCTGCGGTAGTCCGCTGAGTTCAGTTTCGCGATCGCGCGCGGCAGAGATTCGTGCATTTCGACTCTGCTTTGAATCGGCATGAGGACTTGGGTTCGAAGCGAGGGCGCCCGGCCATCCCAGAAGAATGAATCCTTCCAGGCGAGATTGAACAACGGCATGGAATTGCGGGTGCCGATCACGCCTTCAGCTCCGGTGCTGACCGCTTTTCCCACGTCGATGAAGGCGGATTCGGATTGGTGACACGAAGCGCAGGATTGGGTGCCGTTGATCGACAATCGTTTCTCATGGAACAGGCGTCGGCCTAACGCCACCCCTTCCATCGTGAGCGGGTTGTCGAGCGGCAACTTTGGTCGGGGCAGATGACGGCCGTAGGTGAAGCGATATGGAGTGGCGTTCGGAGCAATCACCACATTGTTGTTTTTTTGGCGCACCTTCCTGGGGGCGGGCGCACGAGCAAGGACGGATTGGAACGCGGCGATCGTATTCGTCTGCAGGCGATCGGCGAGGGGGTCGCCCTTGCGGCCGTGAGTGGCGGTCGTTTCGTTGTTGATGCGCAGCGCGGGATTGCCCCCGAGGAGTTCGTCGATGCTGAATTTCAGAATCAGGTTGTCTTTGGTCGGCAGCGAGAGGGATAGAGGAAGTTCGACGCGCATCATCATGTGGTCATTGCCGAGATGATAAGAAAAACCTCCCGACTCGGTGCTGTCGCGCCAACGTCCTTCGGCAGCGAGAAACACGTAACCGCCTTGCCAGCTCCAGTGAAGGCCGTTCAAGACGGGGTTCAATGGATGCTCCGGACCGTAGACCGTTGGTTCGGATGCGTTCAATTGGGGATTGAGTCCGATCCGAAAAGATAGCCGGTCGTATTCTCCCGGAGGCGGCGCGGGAAGGAGAAAATTCGTGCGGTTCTTGCCGATGCTCAGGAAAGCCACTTGGTCGCCGCCACTCAACCAGTCTCCGTTTCGTTGCCGCAGCCGGAATTCTGACAGGAGCCAATCGAGGCGGCTGATGGAGATGGATTGCCCCGCGGAATTGGTGGTGTCGCTGGCATTCAGTCGGAGTGGACGGCCGTTCAGTTCGGGAGCGACGTGAAATGTCAAACGCGCGGCGATGACAGGTGAAGACGAACCGAGCAACAGTGCACTCAGGAATATCGGAATGCTCAGCGACGACAGGTTCATGGAAAGTGATCAAAGTGTCCGACCAATCGACCGGCTGCGCAACCCGTCAGGACAGACGATCACGATAGTCTTCGTAGCCGAATTGTCTTACGAGATGAAAGCGGTTTTCCTTGGGTTTCCAGATGCCGATAGAGGGAAGACGCACTCCATTGAAGGTCGTGTTCTTGACCATGGTGTAATGGGCCATGTCTTCGAAGATGAGACGGTCGCCCGGTTGCAACGGTTCACGGAATGAGTAGTCGCCGATGACGTCGCCCGCGAGGCAGGTCAGCCCGCCCAAGCGGTAGGTGCACGAGAGAACTGCCGGGTCCTTGGCGTCCGTGATGGCCGGGCGGTATGGCATTTCCAAGACGTCCGGCATGTGGGCGGTGGCGGATACGTCGAGAATGGCAATGGGAAGTTGATTCTGAACGATGTCCAAGACGGTGGCGACCAGCGTGCCCGTGTTTAGGGCAATGGCTTCGCCAGGTTCAAGGTAGACCGGCTTGTTCCACTTGTTCTGAAAATCGGTGACCACTTTGCAGAGCTTGTCGACGTCGTAGTCATCGCGGGTGATGTGATGGCCACCGCCGAAATTGATCCACTTCATGTCCGGGATGATCTCGCCGAACTTTTCTTCGAAATACGGAATCGTGCGCTCCAGGGTGTCGGAGTTCTGCTCGCACATGGTGTGGAAATGCAGCCCTTCAAGTCCGTCGAGATCCTGGCCAATCACCTGGTCCGCGGTGATGCCGAGACGGGAACAGGGAGCGCACGGATTGTAGATCTTGGTTTCGACTTCCGAGTATTCGGGGTTCACGCGGAGGCCCATCGAGATGGGGCGCTTGCTGGCTCTGACCTGATCGCGATAGTGATGGAATTGGTTGAGCGAGTTGAACACCAGGTGGTCGACGATAGGTAGCAGTTCATCGATGTCGTCTTGCGAGTAAGCGGGGGCATAGGCGTGAACTTCTCCGCCAAATTCCTCGTGGCCCAGGCGCGCTTCGGCGACGGCGCTGGCGGTCGTGCCCACGAGGTAGTTTTTGATCAGCGGAAACAGACTCCACATGGCGAAGCCTTTGAGCGCCAGCAGGATCTTGCAGTTCGTCTGGTCCTGAACTTTTTTGAGGGTGATCAGATTCTTGGTAAGAATGCCTTCGTCGACGACGTAGCAGGGGGAGGGAATTTGGTTGAGATCCATCTGGTCAGAGTTCCTTTACGTGCCAGGGGAGACCGTTCTTGGCGAGGTCTTCGAGGAACGGATCGGGATCAAGTTGTTCGGGGCAGAATACGCCCGGTTGTTGCCAAGCACCACTGAGGACCTGCTGGGCGGCCGTGATCGCGGGAACCCCCGTGGTATAAGAGATTGCCTGCACACCGACTTCCTCAAACGCCTCTTTGTGGTCGCAGAGATTGTAGATGATGATCTTCCTTGCCTTGCCGTTTTTGGTGCCCTCGATGATTGTCGCAATGCAGGTCTTGCCGGTGTAACGCGGTCCGAGGGTGGAAGGTTCCGGCAGCACGGCCTTGAGAAATTGGAGGGGGACTATCTGTTTGCCCTGATACTCGATGGCTTCGGTGCTGGTCAGCCCCACGTTGCGAAGCACGTTGAGATGCCGCAAATAGGATTCGCCGAAGGTCATCCAAAAACGCACGCGTTCCACACCAGTAATGTTTTCCGCAATCGAGATGACCTCTTCGTGAAACATCAGGTATCCGGTGCGTTTGCCGATTTCGGGGAAATCGAAATCCTGTTTTACCTTCAGCGCTTCGGCTGATTTGAGCTCTCCGCCTTCGTAGTAGCAAGCGTCCGCCAAGATCTCTCGAATGTTGGTCTCCGGATCGAAATTCGTCGCGAAGGGGAGGCCGTGATCGCCGGCATTGCAGTCGATGATGTCGATCTTCTCGATCTGGTCGAAGTGATGTTTCTGGGCATAGGCGCAAAAGACATTCACCACCCCTGGATCGAAACCGATGCTGAGAACACCCGTGACATTCTTGGGAGCGTATTGCTC
>JAYPXF010000279.1:0-8172 GCA_038154405.1 Verrucomicrobiales bacterium
CTGACCGATCCGCAGAGTGCGGCGGACAAGCAGAAGGCCGGCCAGAAGGTGGCGCACCACGACATGGCCTATTCCCTGGAGTTCAGTCCGGACGGCAAGACGCTCGTTTCCGGGAGCTACCAGGAACTCAAGTTCTGGCGTCGCTCCCTGCCGGGCGCGAGCATGTTGGCCGGAGGGCAGAAGGCGAAATTGGTGGCGAGCGCCGATGGCAATCGTTTTGCGATCGGGGAAGGGAGCAGTGTTCGCGTCTTTGATGCGGTGACGAAACGGGAGATCCGCACGTTTTCATTGCCGGCCGGTCCGGTTTCCGCCGTAAGCATCGCCACGGATGGAAATCGTGTGGCTGCCGCCGCTCACAATTCGATCAAGGTCTGGAGTGTTTCCGACGGGGCGCTGGTTACGGAGATGAAGGCGCCGTCCAAGGTTTCGGCGTTGGCGCTGTTCGGCGGCAACGAGTTCATCGCAGCTGGTGGCGGAGATCGGGTGATTCGGACCTGGAAGATCGCCGTGCCGGGCAAGGATCAGAAGGTGGTCAAGGAACTGAAGGGGCACGGGGGTGGCATCAACACCATGGCTGGAGGCAGTGGCAACGTCATCGTCTCGGGAAGTGTCGACAAATCCATCCGCACCTGGGATGCCAACGCGGGCAAGGCATTGAAGACGATGTCGCATGGGGCCGATGTCGTTGAAGTTGCGGTGACGGGAGATGGGAAACTGATCGCCAGTGTGGCTGCGAACCATCCCGGGGCGAAGTTGTGGACAGCTGCCGACGGGAAACTGAAGAAGGAGATCAAAGGTGATTTTCAACTGGTGGCCAAGGCGGCGGAGCGGACGCGGTTCAACACCTTTGCCGCTGCCGAGGTGAAGTATTACGAAGGTGCGTTGAAGACGGCGGAAGCGAACAAGAAAAAGACTGACGATGCCTTGAAGAAGGCGAACGAGGCACGCGACAAGGTCGCGAAGGACGCCCCGGTGAAGGAGAAGGCGTTGAAGGATGCGGAAGCTGCGAAGACCAAGGCAGACAAGGCGGTGGCAGACGCGGAAAAGGCGCTGGCCGCAGTGAAGGATGACAAGGCCAAGCCAGCTGCCACCAAGAAGGTTGACGATGCGAAGAAGGCACGGACCGAGGTGGAGAAGAAGTTGCTGGGGGCGCAAAAGCCCGTGCAGGATTACAAGAATCTCGTCGCCCAGGCGAAGCGCGCGCAGGTCGATGTGGATCGGGCAGTGGCCGCGATCGACAAGGCCAAGGCGGAGTTGGATCGAGGCAAGCAGATGTCGGTCAAGGCCAAGGCAGATCTGGATGCGATCAACAAATCGGTTGCCGCCGCAGCCAAGCCATGGAGCACGGTGTCGTTTTCGGCGGACGGACAATACCTCGCGTTGTTGAACGACGCCGGCGAGGTGCATCTAATGCGCGCCGTTGACGGCAGCGGTTTGAGCAAACAATCGGTTTCAAGTTCGGCGGCGCTGACATTCGTCGGGAATGAGCTGGTGACGCACGCGGCACAGACGGCGTTGAAGCCGGTGGAGCCGACCTGGTCCTTGGCACGCACGATCGGCACGGCCACCGCCAAGTCGCCGATCATTGGCCGGGTCTACGCAACCGCTTTCAGTCCGAGTGGAAAACTGATCGCCAGTGGCAGCGGCGATCCTTCCCGCAGCGGTCAGTTGGTGATCTGGAATGCGGACACCGGCGGGAAAGTGCAGGAGATCTACAACTGTCACAGCGACATCATTCTCGGATTGGATTTCTCGCGCGACGGCAAGTGGCTGGCGTCAGGCGCGGCGGACAAGTTTGCCAGAGTGTGGGAGGCCGGCTCCGGCAAGAAACTCTTCTCGTTCGAAGGCCATACCCATCATGTCATGGACGTGGACCTGAAGCCGGACATGCGGACGCTGTTGAGCGCCGGAGCCGATGGCATCGTGAAGGTGTGGAACCTGGTGACGGGCGAGGCGCAGTACACGATCAAAGGCTATACGAAGGAAATCACCTCGCTGGAATTCGTCGGCTATGATGCGCAATTTCTCGTGGGGACGGCACAGAGTTACGTTCGTTTCCTGGATGAACGCGGACGGGCGAAGCGTTCGTTCAGCGGGGCCAAGGACTTCGTGAATGCGGTTTCCGCCACGCCGGACGGCAAGGTGGTTATCGCCGGAGGTCAGGACGGGGTGCTTCGCGTTTGGAACGGTGCGGATGGCAAGATGATCAAGGAATTCACTCCTCCGGTAGCGACCCGTTCGGTGGCGAAGAAGTGACTCGTTCCCTTGTCCGGTTGATTGCGCCATCGACATGGGCTTGCATCGTTGCGGTCTCGTGACCCTGAATTCCTTGCTTCAGACGAAGGTTGCCGCTAGAAACTCGCGGTTCCTTGCGGGTTTATGCGTCGTTTGCCGATCCAACTCAGTCTGTTCTGTGCGATCTTCTTGTGTGGGTGCTCCATCGAGAGGCTCGCCACGCGCAAAGTGGCGGATGCGTTGTCGGGATCGGGAACGGTGTTTGCCGCCGACGACGATCCCGAACTGGTTCGGGATGCCGCTCCGTTCAGTCTCAAGTTGATGGAGACCATTCTGGCTTCGACGCCCGATCACGAAGGGCTGCTGCTTTCGTTGGCCAGCGGATTTGCGCAATACGGATATGCGTTTGTCCAGCAGGACGCTGAGCGGATCGAGGAGCTGGACTACGATGCTTCCGTCAAGAAACAGCAGCGTGCGCGAAAGTTGTATCGGCGGGCGCGCGACTACGGCATGCGCGCGCTGGAAGGACGTTATCCCGGATGGAAGGAGGCTTTGCTCCGTGACCCGGAAGGAACGGTCAGGCGCACGAAGGTCAAGGATGTGCCGTTGCTTTACTGGTCCAGTGCGGCTTGGGGCGCATTGATTTCCCTGTCGAAGGACGATCCGGAAACGATTGCTGATCTGCCGCAGGTTGCGGCGATGGCGGATCGCGTCATGGAACTGGATGCGGATTGGGACCACGGAGCCATCCATGCGTTCATGGTGACGTTTGAGTTTTCCCGTGCGGATCCTTCGGAGGATCCAAAGGAGACGGCAAAGAAGCATTTTGACCGGGCCGTCGAATTGACCGAAGGCAAACACGCCGGCCCGTTCATGGCGTGGGTGGAGGCGGTGTCCATCCAGGATCAGAACGGGAAGGAATTTGAAAAACTGCTGAACCGGGTGTTGGCGATCGATGTGGATGCCCGACCGGAGTGGAAGCTGGTGAACACGATCATGCAGGAGCGGGCGGAATGGCTGCTGGCGCGGAAGGATGATCTGATCATCCCGCCGCTGCCGCCGGAGGATGACGAACCGTAATGGGTAATCAGTGACCAGAATTTCAGGAATGAACGTGAGATTGGATATGCGAGTTTTGAAGCAAGTCGGGATGTTGTTGGTCGGGGCCTTGCTGGCCGTTTCAGTGGAAGCGCAGTCGGTGCGGTTGGCCACGCTTGCACCGACGGGAACGTCGATGCACAAGAGCCTGCTACGCATGGGCAGCGAGTGGCGGAAGGCCGGCGTGCGGTTGACGGTCTATCCCGACGGCAAGATGGGGGGCGAATCCCAGATGGTCCGCCGCATGCGGGTGAATCAACTGCAGGCGGCGCTGCTGTCGGTTCAGGGGCTGTCGGTGATCGATGAATCGGTCCGTTCGGTGCAGTTGGTGCCGATGATGTTCCGGGATCTGAAAGAGTTCGATTTCGCCATGAGTGAGGTGCGTTCAATTCTCAATGAGCGACTGGAGAAGAAGGGGTACAAGGTGCTTTTCTGGAGCGATATCGGCTACCTAAGGTTCTTTTCCACCAAGCCCGCCAAACGCATCGCGGACTATCGCAAGATGCGCATGTACGTCTGGAGTGGAGATTCGCAGACGCAACGGCTGATGAAATCGATGCGCCTTCGTGGTGTGCCGCTGGAGCAGACCGAGATCCTGACCGGCCTGCAGACCGGCATGTATGACATGCTTTCGATGCCGCCGGTGATGGCGCTTTCGGGGCAGATCTACCGCAGCGCGAATCACATGTTGAATCTGAACTGGAATCCGCTGGTCGGTGCCTTGGTCGTGTCGAAGAAGACATGGGATCGACTGCCGGCCTCAAAACAGAAGCAGCTGGCGACGGCGGCGAAGAAGGCGGGCGATGAGATCCGGGCTGCCGGGCGCAAGGAGAGCCTGCAGGCAGTGAAGGCGATGGAGTCGCGGGGACTGAAAGTCCATGAACCATCCGCGGAGGATGTCGCGGATTGGGAGAAGTTCGCGGCGGAGATGAATTCTGAGATTCGCGGCAAGATCGTGGATGCCAAACTGTTCGACGCCCTGAAGGCCTCCGTGGAGAAATATCGGGCGACGCAGGCCAAATGAGCGACCTGCCCGAACAGCCCGCGGAAACTGAATCCATCAATGGCGACGCGCCCGGCAATGGCTGGACGCGATTCGTCGGCATCCTCAAGACCTCCGAAAACCTCCTGCTTGTTGCCGTTCTGACGGCCTTGATGCTGCTGCCCTTGGCGGAGGCTTTCTTGAGAAGATTCTTCGAGCAGGGGATCCCCGGTGCGGCTGCGATCACGCAGCACTTCACCCTCATCATCGGGATGTTGGGCGGAGCAATCGCAGCACGTGAGAATCGCCTGCTCTCGATGTCGGCCTTGCCGGTGATATTGAAGGGCAAGGCGAAGGCAATCTGCGTGTTCGGCGGATTCAGTGTCGCGGCGGCGATGACGATCTTTCTCATCGAAGGCGGGATCAGTTTTGTCAGCGAGGAAAAGACGTTTGGCGATCTGCTCGTGGGCAAACTTCCGGTGTGGGTGATGGAGGCGTTCATCCCGTTCGGCTTCATCCTGGTCGCGATCCGGATCTGGCTGAACACGTCGGAGAAGTGGGCCTGGCGCTTCGCGGCGCTGGTGCCGATTGTGATTCTTTTCTGGCTTTGGCGCTCGGCACCGGGGGGCGCGGAGAATCTCGTCTGGCCGGCCTTGGCCGTGCTGGCGGTCGCAACCGTGATGGGGGCGCCGGTGTTCGTCACACTCGGCGGAGCGGCGGCGCTCCTGTTCTGGGGATCCAATGGGGGCGCATGGATGGTGATTGAAGGGGAAGCACCGATTTCAAACATCGCTTCGCTGGCGCTGGATCATTACAGCCTGAATACGAATCCCACATTGCCGACGGTGCCGTTGTTCACTCTGGCGGGTTATTTCCTGGCTGAGGGCGGGGCATCGAAGCGTTTGGTTGCCGTGTTCCAGGGGCTCATCGGATGGTTGCGGGGTGGTTCTGCCATCATGACCTGTCTGGTCTGCGCGTTCTTTACGACCTTCACCGGCGCGTCCGGTGTCACGATTCTGGCCTTGGGTGGCTTGCTCTTGCCGGTGTTGTTGTCGGCTAAGTTTTCGGACCGGCATGCGCTGGGTTTTGTCACCAGCGCTGGGGCTTTAGGTTCTCTGTTCCCACCTTGTCTCACGCTGATTCTGTATTCCATTCGCGCGGAGAACGTGACCATTCAGCAGATCTTTCTGGGTGGTCTCGCTCCCGGTTTGATTCTGGTCGGTGCCATGGCGGGATTGGGCATGTGGTTGGCGAAAAGGGATGATTCAGAGATTTCGCCCTTTGACGGCAAGGCGGCCTGGAAGGCGATCTGGGTTGCGAAGTGGGAACTGGCGTTGCCGGTGGTTGCCCTGTTCGGCCTGTTTGGTGGTTTTGCCACACCGGTGGAGACGGCGGCGATGACGGCGTTGTATGCGTTTGTGATCGAGACCTTTGTGTATCGGGATCTCAAGCTGACGAAGGACGTTCCCCGGGTGATGACGGAATGCGGATTGGTGGTTGGCGGCGTGTTACTGATTCTCGGAGTTGCGTTGGGTTTCACGAACTATCTCGTGGACGTGCAGGTGGCGGACAAGGCGCTCGCGTGGGCACAGGAGAATCTGAACAACAAGTATGTCTTTCTCCTGTTACTCAACATCTTACTGATCGCGGTGGGGTGCATCATGGATGTGTACTCGGCGATCATCATCGTGGTGCCGTTGCTGGTGCCGATGGGTGAGGCCTTCGGAATCCACCCGGTGCATCTGGGAGTGATCTTTCTGGCGAATCTGGAACTGGGTTATCTGACTCCGCCCGTGGGGATGAATCTCTTCCTGGCATCCTATCGCTTCAACAAGCCGTTGACCGAGGTGTATCGGGCGGTGTTGCCAATGCTGGCAGTGAGGTTGATCGGGGTGTTGTTGATCACCTACTTGCCGGTGTTGTCGACCGGCCTGCCGGATTGGCTGGAGCCGCCGAATACGGAGCAGAGCGGGGGGATGCCGGACCTGGAAGGACTGGATCTCCTGGACGGTATGGATCTGGAAGATGATCCTGACATTTGAGGGAATTAGCCTCGATTTCCTGCTCTGGCCCTCCTATCGTTTCCGCACTCACGAACCCGTCACGTATGGCTGAATCGGAGAAAAAATCCCGCAGTGTTTTGATCGTGGAAGACGAAGCTGCCGTTGGAAGCGTCGTCAAGAAACAGCTCAACCGTAAAGGTTTCGAAGTGTTCGATGTCATCTCCTCCGGCGAAGCGGCGGTGGACGCCGTGAAGGCGAACGATCCGGATGTGGTGTTGATGGACATCCATCTGGAAGGGGCGATGGACGGCATCGCGGCGGCCAAGGCGATTCAGGAACAGCACGATGTTCCGGTCATCTATCTGACCGGCGACGCGATGGATGAGACTGTCGAGGAGGCCCGTGAAGCCCAAGCTTACGGCTATCTTCTCAAACCCATCAATGACCGGGAACTGGTCACCACCATCGAGATCGCGCTCTACAAGCACGACATGGAGCGCAAGCTCAAGGAGAGCGAGGTTCGCTACCGCACCTTGACGCAGGCCATGCCGCAGAAAGTGTGGGCGGCCGACGGGAACGGCAAGGCAACCTTCTTCAACAGCCAGTGGGAGATCTTTACCGGCATGGTGTCCGACCAATGCGTGGGCGACATGTGGTGGAATGCCGTCAATCCGGTGGACCTGTTGAAATTCAAGACCGCGTGGCAACGTTCCGTCGAGGCTGGCGAGACCTTTCAGTTGGAATGTCGATTGCAGGGTAACGATGGCAAGCCACGCTGGCAACTGGCTCGCGCGGTGCCCCTGGAGGATCCCGCCGGCGGGCGTCAGTGGTTCGGCACGTTCACGGATATCCAAGCGGAGAAGGATCGCGAGCAGGCGCTCAAGGAGAGCGAGGCCCAGAAACGGGCGGTCATTGAAGGCGCGATCGATGCGGTGATCCTGATGGACCACGAAGGTCGCATCATGGAATTCAATCCCGCGGCCGAGAAGATGTTCTCGCAACCACGCTACGAAATGATGGGCGAGCAACTGGCGGAGGCCATCTTGTCGGAGAGCTGTCGTGAATCGTTTTACCAGAAGCTGCACCACTATCTGGCTACCAGTGCCGGCGACTTTCTGAACGAACGTCAGGCCACCACCGGACGGCGGTCAGATGGATCTGAGTTTCCCTTGGAACTGGCCTGTTGCCGTGTTCCGACATCCGGACAACCGGTCTTCACCGTTTATGGGCGCGATCTTTCCCAGCCTGATGCTTCCGGGAATGCGGCCGGGGTGGATCGCGGAAAACTCGATCTGCAGGCCCGGGTAAAAACCTTGATCTCCCTGATTCCCACCTGCGCGGAATGCGGTCGTGTGCATCTGCCTGGTGGCGGATGGGTGAAGTTTGAAGAGCACCTGGTGTTGCAGTCAGACACGCCGACGATCGCGGCGGTCTGTCAGGATTGTGAAACGACCATGAATCCGGATTCGGTGCGGGAGAAGAACGTCCGGCTCTGGTCCAAGGAGTTTCGCGATTTGTATCCCTCCAACTGAGCCCCACGGCAGACTTTCTTTATTGTCGGTAGCGGCGGAGGCGAAATCTTCCGCTAACGCGGCGGAAATCTACCTGTCTAGCCCGGTTCTTTCATGAGTAACAGCCGAACGGAGTTGTTTGGGTTAGTAGAATTGGCCGCGGCTGGATTTGTGCTGTAGGAAGCGTTTTTGAAGGTGGTTCGGGCGGGAGGTAGACAGTCATCCCTCCCCCCGTTGTTTAACCGGTGCCGGGGACAGCACCCTCGGGCTTCATCCCGGGGCCATTCGTTGGGCCACCAGCGATGGCAACTGGCACGGTCGGCGAAGAGTCCCAGTTGCTGCT
>JAYPXF010000280.1:0-8072 GCA_038154405.1 Verrucomicrobiales bacterium
TTCCGGCGGTGAGCGAAGCCAGGCTGAGCGGATTGCCGGTGATGTCCGTCGTGTGGATCTCTGGAGCACCTGCCTGCGATCGCTTCTTCAGGCGTTCGAGCATGCCGGGCGTGAGCTCGCGATTCAGGTCTACGAGACCATCGGCATCACGCTTGATCGCCAAAGGGGCGTGGGAGACAAGAAACTGCCCCATGAGGCCGGCGTCTTCGTGGTTCGCCATGTGGCAGTGATACATGAAGGCATTCGTGTCGCTGGCGTGGTTCTCAAACCTGGCAAGGAAGGTCACCGAGGTGCCCATGGGGACATAACACGTGTCTTTCCATACCTGTTCGTATGCCGGCACAGGACCGTCACTCCGGGAAACGATCTTGAACTGCACATCGTGGATGTGGAAGGAGTGGCCAAAGGTGGGGTTGTTGATCGTCCAGGCCTCGACATCGCCAAGTCTCACCACGTGCTCAACCTTGTGCATGTCGTAGGAACGACGATCGAACGTGAAATCGGAACCACCGCGAATCTTGCTGATGCTGATATGACGGCGGTTGTCGACCTCGGCCACCATCCAGAAACGGTTCTGGGTGAGCTCGTCGGGAAGCCGGGTGATCGGATTGGTGGTCCGCTGAACGACATGGACGCGAAGCAAGGGGAAGTTCTGGTTGTTCAGGAGACTGCCATTGATCCCTCGTTGTCCAGGTTCGGCACCCGGGAAGCCGAACGCGAGACCTTCGTTGTAGGCCATGAGGTCGAGATTGGAACCGGGACGGTCATTACTCAGTTCGACAAGAATCTCCACGCGTTCACCGACCATGAGTTTCATGCGTTTCAGAGGGATCGGCTTGTCAACCAGGCCGCCGTCCGTGGCGATGACGTGATAGGTACGATTGTCACTGAATCCGAGCACGTAGCCGCGTTCGATCTCGGCATTCAAAATGCGGAGGCGAACGACCTGGGCGGGCAACTCAACCTTGGCCTTCATGACACCGTTGGCGAGGAGGTAATCGCCATAAACGTCAGCGTCGCCCTCGAAGCTGAAATCGTTGTTTGCGTAGAACCGCCTACTGGTGAAGACGAGCGGGATGTCATCGACGCCGTAGGTGCGCGGCAGCGCGAGTTTCGATTCGTTGGAATCGCGGATGATGATCAATCCCCCGGCTCCATAGGTCATCTGCTTCTGGGTCTCTTCATGCGGGTGCGGGTGATACCAGTAAGTCGCCGCGTTGTTGTCGACCTTGAAGGTCGCCGTCAAGGATTTGCCGGCAGGGATGAGCTGATGCGGTCCACCATCTATTTCCGGCGGCAGGTGCAGACCGTGCCAATGACAGGTGGTTTCTTCGTCGAGGTTGTTCTGTACGCGCAGATTGACCTTCTCCCCTTTGTTGCAAACGAGCGTCGGTCCCCAGAAACCAGTGTTGTTGTACGAATACGTGGCCGTGCTGGTGCCAGCCCAGAAGGACTTCCGATTCTTGCCGAGACTCAGATCGAACTCCGGTCCTTCCAAGGGTGGGATCCAAAGATCGCGGTGAGGCAGGTCAACACGGTATGGGCCGGTGAGCTGGAATTTGCCGCCCGGCCGACCTCCCCTACCTTTGCGGGGCGGACGTTCCTTGCGTCGGGGTCGCTCACCTGTGCGACGATCCGAAAAGCCTTTTCGTGCCGGACGGGCCTGTTCCGCGATCGGTTGCTCCGAGGCGACCACAGCCGCTTCAGGCAGAATGCCGGAATCGACCGCCGAATTTGTCGGAACTTCAGTCGGCTCAATCAACCGTTGTTCAGAAGGGCGACGGGGAATGTCTGCGTTCGGTACCAAGAAAGCAACGCCAGCAGCACCGACTCCGGCGCCGGCCACGATCGCGATGAAGAGTTGTTAGACGAATTTCATGGCGATGAACGGGGGCGACGCTGCCGGTCCCCTTTGCGCTTTTTCTTCTCCCCTTTCTGCCTATCGAAGAACTTTACTGGACGACCGGATCTGGCGAATCGCTGCAAAGGTTCCACAGCGGTCTGCAAGCGGGCGACATCGGCTGGGCGGGAAGCGGCCAGGTTACGGGATTCAGTCGGATCCATCAGCACGTCGTAGAGCTGTGTGCCCTGCGGGCCGACTATCAGCTTCAACGGGTGCTGCAGGACGGCGAATTCACCCCGTTGACCGGCGATGATCAACGGGTTGCGTTCAACGAGCCGGTTGTCACGAATGGCCGGCCAGACATTGAAACCATCGAAGGCCTTCTTGCCACCGTGGGGAATACCCACCGCGTCTGACAGGGTTGGCAACAGATCCATGACACCTATCATCTGCTCGGATTGTGAGCCGGCAGGAATGACATGGGGCCAGCGGAGGACAGCCGGCACGCGAACACCGCCTTCGAGCAAATCACCCTTGCCACCACGCAGTGTCAGTCCGCCTTTTCCCGGATCGCTGGACTGGCGGGGACCGTTGTCACAGAAGAACAGGATCAGCGTGTTGTCCTTCATACCTTCACGATCGACCGCATCGAGAATGTTTCCGACCGCCCGATCAAGGACATCGACGGCGGCGTAGTAAACATTCCGTCGGTCACGACCGCCCTGGCTGTATTTCTGAATCACATCCTCCGGGGCCTTTACGGGACCGTGCGGAACATTGAATGCGAGGTATAGAAAGACCGGCTTCGAACGATCCCGTTGTTCGATCAATCGAACCGCTTCCGCTCCCAGCCCCGCTTTCCCTTGAACGTATGGTCGTAGTAATCAACCACCCCGTCGCGCGCTCCGTAGAAATGGTCAAAGCCGCGTTCCCGTGCCGAATACTCGTCGGCAACCCCGAGATGCCACTTGCCGATAGCTAGGGTCTGATATCCGGCGGCCTTGAACGACTGCGACATGAAATGCTCATCCGTGGGCACGCCCTGACCACCGCCGAGCGGCCCGGTTATGTTGAAACGTGCCGGAGACCGTCCGGTGAACATCGCCGCCCGGGTCGGGCTGCAGATCGGGTGCACGTAGAATCGATTCAGCCGCATACCTTCGATCGCCAATCGGTCGAGGTTCGGAGTCTGGATTCTGCTACCATGATAGCCCACGTCGTTCCAGCCCATGTCATCGGAAATCAGAATGATGACGGGCGCGTCTCCGCATGGCTGGAGAAGGTTAGCAGTGCCATGGTCACCGCCAGATAGGAAGAACGTATGTCGGCCATTCAGACAGTGGACCGCATCGACATTACAGGAGCCCGTCAGCCAGGATTACAGAACTGTAATGCGCGAGAGCCGCCGCCGAATCAATCGGCAGCGGCTCTCGAAAGAATCAGGGAAAACCGGAAAAACTCAGGCGAATTGAAGGAGCGCCAGCTGATGGCTCTCCTTCCATTCTTCAAACGCCTCC
Source organism: Verrucomicrobiales bacterium (assembly GCA_038154405.1). GTDB lineage: Bacteria > Verrucomicrobiota > Verrucomicrobiia > Limisphaerales > JAYPXF01. Next base: position 3,361 of record JAYPXF010000280.1, read on the forward strand.
CGAAAGCGGGTCTGGGCGAGGTGGACTTCCTCATTGATGGCAGCGAGTTTCTCCTTCGATTCCTCAACCTTCTTGCCCATCGCCTTCACGTACTCGGCTTCGATCTGCTCCCAATGGTGATAGGCTTCCTCAAGACTTGCCTTCGCCGCGTTGAGCCGCTGCGTCACCGCTTCCGGCAGCTCAAAGGACAGCGAATTCAGTTTCTCCTGCAGGCGCTGGTCTTGGTGGTTGACCCGGGCCTGAAGAATCTTTTCCTCCGCGACCCGGCGCAGATTGCTCGCCAGCCCGAACCAGCTGAGCACCATGATCATCCACTTGGTGGGATCAAAGTGCCAGTATTTCACCCCGTTCCGATAGTCGTGCTGAAAGGTGTGATGAAAGTTGTGATACCCCTCGCCGAAGGTCAGCAGCGCAGTGACCGCGCTGTCGCGGGCGGTCATCTTGTCGGAATAGGGTTGGCTGCCGAGCGTGTGGCAGAGGGAGTTGATGAGGAAGGTGAAGTGGTGAACCATCACCAAGCGCCCCACACCCGCCAGCAGAAATCCGCCGAGGGCACCGACGGTCCCATTCCAGAACCAACCGATCACCGCCGGGAGGACAAACCCAACCAGCACTCCGATGAGCACATAGTTTCGATGTTGCCACGCAACCAGACGATCCTGCTGGAGATCCTTCACATAGTTGTGATCCACTCCGCACTTCTCGAAGAGGATCCAGCCGATGTGTGAATGGAAGAAGCCTTCCTTGGCGTTGTAGGGGTCCTCTTCGTGATCGCAGTGCTTGTGATGAGCACGATGACCGGCAGCCCAGTTCAAAGCCGTGTTCTCAAACGCCGCCGCACCGAACGCCAAGGTTCCGAGTTTGACCGGCCACTTCGCCTGGAACGCCCGATGGGAAAACAGCCGATGGTAACCGAGCGTGATGCTCAGTCCGGTGGCAATGTAGAAGAACAGAGTCAGACCGATCATCATCGCATCCATGCCATGGACCCACAAATACCAAGGCACGCCCACCAGCGCGACCAGGGTGGTTGAGAGAATGAAGATCGTGTTCGGCCAATTGATTTCTTTTGCTGAATACTTCATGTGTGATCCGCAGGCACGCGACCCGCGAGGTCTAAAATGTTCTGGGTCTTGGACCCGTCTCGGAGCGATTAGTTTCGCAGTTGCGCACGAACAGGTGTACCGGAAATTGCCAACGGCGAAACATTTGTTGGCCGCAGCCCCGGAAGCCCAGCTCGTTACAAGCGCGCGGATTCTAGGGGCATCCGGCCCCGGATGGAACCCTGAACATTACAAAACTGTAATGAGCTTCCCGCTGGACTTGGCCGCCCTCTGGGGGCATTGAAGGTGCGTGAAAATCCTCCTGGTGGAAGACGAAGCCAAGATAGCGGACTTCGCCCGAAAAGGGCTCGAAGAGGCCGGTTTTATCGTCGATCACGCCGATAACGGAGATGACGGGTACGACCTCGCGACGACCGGAAGCTACGATGCCATTGTCTTGGACATCATGCTTCCAGGTCGCGATGGCCTCAGCATTTTGCGCCAGCTGCGCGAAAAAAAGAACGCCGTTCCGGTCATTCTGCTCACGGCCAGGAGTGAATTGAACGAACGGTTGGACGGCCTCAATCAGGGCGCTGACGACTACCTGACGAAGCCGTTCTACGTGGAGGAACTCATCGCCCGGATCCATGCCGTGGCCCGTCGCTCGGCCGGAAATGAACTCAGCATCCTAAAGATTGAGGACCTGAGTGTGAACCTCATCACCCGCGAGGTCACGCGCGGGGAAGAGCAGATCGAACTGACGACGCGCGAGTTCGCCCTGCTCACCTATCTCATGCGTTCACCCGGACGCGTCTACTCCCGCACGCAGATCCACGAGCACGTGTGGAACTACGGCTTTGAACCCGGGACCAACCTCGTGGATGTCTACATCCAACGCGTCCGGAAGAAGATCGGCAGCAACGGCAAGGATTCCCTGATCGAAACCGTACGTGGTGTCGGCTACCGGATGAAAGCCGACGCGTGAATTCATTCCGCATCAAGATCGCGCTGCTGTCCGGGTTGATTTCCGGCGTGCTGCTGGTCGGCGCCAGCTGGATTCTTTGGGCACAGACCTATCGGGCACACCTGGAGCAAATCGATCGCGAACTTCGCAACATCGGCCACGCGAATCTCGAACGCCGCCACAACCATCTACGCTTCGTCGAACTCGATCAGGCGCTCAACTTCCTGTCCGCGACGAATTCGGAATACATTCTGCACTTCGAAACCCGGTTTGGCCGGGGCATGCACACGTCGACCAACTGGCCCGCCGATCTGGAGATCGAATCGTTTCCGGAATCCACCAACTATCCTCCCGGGATCACAATCGATCCGGCAGAGTTCGCGCATTTCAAGCCGCCCAAGGGTTCACGCGACGGACGCAACCGAATCGAGCTGCCCGTGAAGATTCCACGATTTGAAACCCGCGCACTGGATGGCCACACTTGGCGGATCGCAATCATGGGCAATCCCTTGCAGAAACTGATCCTCGGCGTCGATCTCGCCCGGATTGAAGCGGCTTTGTATCCCCTGCGCACCGTCTATCTGACTTTGATCCCGGCCGTATTGCTCCTCGTTGGAGTCGGTTCGTGGCTGATCGCCGGACGTGCGTTGCAGCCGATGGCCGAGTTGACCCGCAGCATGGAGAAAGTGACTGCGAAGGGGCTCGACCAACGCATCGAAATCGGCGCCCACGATCAGGAATTCGGTCGCCTCATCAACGTCGTGAACGAGATGCTCGACCGCCTGCAAAAAAGTTTCTATCAGGCCACCCGGTTCAGCGCCGACGCATCGCACGAGCTCAAGACCCCCTTGGCGATCATGCAGGGCGAGATTGAACAGGCTCTGCAGAGCGCCGAGGATGGATCCGCTGCCCAACGCATCTTTGGCCAACAGCTCGAGGAGATCCAGCGTCTCAAGACCATCACTCAAAAACTCCTCCTCTTGTCCCGCGCCGATTCCGGAGATCTGAAGATTACGGCCAAGACGATTGACCTCAGCGAAATGATCGCCGCCACCGCCGAGGACGCCGATATTCTTGCCCCGCACCTGAATGTGGAGGCCGAGATAAAACCGGACATCCTCGTTGCCGCCGATCCGGTCCTCATTCAGCAGGTTCTCCAGAACCTGGCCAGCAATGCGGTGAAGTACAATCACAACAACGGCTGGGTCCGCATGACCCTCAAATGCGAAGACAAACGCGCCGTGTTTCGAATCTCCAATTCCGGCCCTGGTATCGCTCCGGAAGATCGCGACCGCGTGTTCGATCGCTTTCATCGTGCGGACAGTACCCGCAATCGAAGCACGGAAGGTTCCGGTCTTGGATTGAGTCTCTGCCGTGAAATCGTTCGCGCCCACCAGGGCGAACTAGCGGTGACGGAGTCCGATCAACAGACCGCCACCTTTACCCTGACCCTGTCGGTTGCCGAATCGGCGTAGGAGAACGAGATCTCAGTCGCCGGACGAATCCGGATCCAGCAGCGCCACCCCATTACCCGGAGTGGAACTGAGCCGCACCGTTCCCCGTTCAATCATCACACCGGAAGCGACATCTCGCGCCAGCAACGCCGCCCCATCCAGATCGGCAAAGTCCACCAGCGGCAGCAACTGGGCCGCAGCGGAGATGGCGACGGAACTTTCCAGCATACAACCAACCATCGTCTGCATCTCCAGATCTCGCGCCTGCTGCAACATCCGAACCGCCGGGGTCAGTCCTCCACACTTGCAGAGCTTCACGTTGATGCCGTGAAACACCCCGTGACAGCGCGTAACATCGGCCTCCACCTGACAGATCTCGTCGGCGAAAACCGGCAACACGGACTCCTGACAGACATGACGATGTTCTTCCATCGCTGCCCCGGCCGGCAGCGGTTGCTCGATGAATTCCACTCCGAGTTTCTCAAGCTCACGAGAGTTGGCGATGGTTTCGGAGACGGTCCAACCACAGTTGGCATCGACGCGCAGCGGAGCTGAAGTGGTCTCCCGGAGCGCACGCATGATTTCAACATCGTCAGCCGTCCCCAGCTTGATCTTGTATGCCGGCCAACCGGGTTGCTCCTCAAGTTTCTGCACCATCTTCGGCACGCTATCGATCCCGATGGTGAAACAGGATTGCGGAAGCATATCGTGCCACGTGAGCTCCAAAAATTCGTAGGTGGGACGTCCCTCAAGTTTGCCGTGAAGATCGTGAACCGCCTGGTCGATGGCGGACAGGGTGAAGTGATCCTTTCCCAACTCGTCGTGCAGCAACCGCCATAGGCCGGCCGGATCGCTTGGCACAGCGGTGGCCAGAATTCCCCGGCAGCGTTCCGCCGCCGCGCTCATGGAGTCCAGGCTGTGACCATAGTAATGATTGGTAGCGGTCTCGCCGAATCCGCTCACGCCGTCCTGCTCCAATTCGACAACGAGCGTGTCCTGCACGGTGGTGGATTCGCGGGAGATCGTGAACTCATGCTCCAACGGCAACGCAAACCGGTGCAGATGCAGTTTCAAACCTCTCGCCTTTTGTTGGTGCTGCCGACGGTCATGCCGTCGAGACTGCCCGCGTTGTCGTTCGTTTGACAGATTGAATTCCGCGTGAATTGAGGAGGCGACTACGGACCATCAGGACCGCAATCACACGCGTCGCACTCGGTCCGTTCGTTGAGCCGGTAGTCGATGATATTGCCC
>JAYPXF010000281.1:0-6479 GCA_038154405.1 Verrucomicrobiales bacterium
GGTGTGACGAGCCGGAGAAGAGGAGAACATATGTCAAGAGTCTGGGTGACAGGTGCGGCAGGAACGATCGGAAACCGGATCGTGGGACTGGCAGAACGTTTCGCGAGCGAACACGACGTGATCGGCCTGTCGCGAAACGAATTGGATCTCATGGATGCAACGGCGATTCGTGCGCGGTTTGACGCGGACCGGCCTGACGTGATCGTTCATTGCGCGGCGAAGAGTCGTCCGGTGGACTGCGAGCGTGAACCGGAAGTTGCCCGCAGGGTGAATGTCGATGCGACCGGATTGCTGGCGGAATTGGCTGCTGATCGTTTCATGATCTACTTCTCAACGGACCTGGTTCTCGATGGCGCCAAGGGAGGTTACACCGAAGAAGCTCCACCCAATCCCTTGCATGAATACGGCCGGTCAAAACTCGCCGGAGAGGAGCAGGTAGCCCGGTTCTCGAACCACGCCATTCTGCGAACGGCACTGAATTTTGGGGCATCACTCACCGGAGACCGGGCGTTCAACGAACAGATGCGTCTCGCCCTAGAGAGTGGGAAGGACTTTACGTTGTTTGAAGATGAATTCCGCTGTCCGCTCAGCGCGGACGTGACCGCCCGAGCCACATGGGAGCTTGTGAAACATCGCGTCGGCGGCATCTTCATGCTGGGCGGAGCCGAGAAGGTTTCGCGTTGGCAGATCGGCAAGGCTTTCTATGAACGTTGGGGAGATTTGCCCGGAAGGATTACGCCCGGTTCCCTCAAGGACTATGAGGGTCCGCCTCGCGCGGCCGATTTATCGATGAACTGTCGCAAGATCCAGTCTTTGTTGTCTTTTCCGTTGCCCGGGTTCCACGAATGGCTGGCGGGGAATCCTGGGGCCGGGGTTTGATCATGACTGCTGTCGGTTACCGCGGACGAATTGCGCCGTCTCCCACGGGGTACCTGCATTTAGGGCACGCTCGGACATTCTGGACAGCCCATCAACGTGCCCGCCGCTCGGGCGGGCAGATCGTGTACCGGACCGATGATCTTGATGGTCCGCGCTGTCGTTCGGAGTATTCCGATGCGGCCTTGGAAGATCTGCGCTGGCTGGGGTTGGATTGGGATGAAGGACCTGATTGTGGTGGACCTTGTGCGCCCTATGAGCAGAGTGAACGTTATGCGGGCTACCGGGAGGCCCTGCTGTCACTGGTTCGCAACGGCCTCGCATATCCCTGTTACTGTTCCCGGAAGGACATTCAAAAGGCTGCATCCGCTCCGCACGAAGGTGAAGATGAACTGATTTATCCGGGCACCTGTCGTCCGCGCGAATGCACATCAACTGCGGTGGACGATTGGATGGACTTCGTCAACCGGTTTGATGTCGAACGACATGGGCGCAGGCCCAGTTGGCGGTTCCGTGTTCCCGAAGATTTCGATGTTGAGTTCACGGATGCCCGGATGGGACGGCAGTCTTTCCGCGGTGGCAAAGCGTTCGGGGATTTTGTCGCGTGGCGGCGAGATGGCGTGTGCTCCTACCAACTTGCCTGTGTTGTGGATGACGCCGCGATGGGGATCACCGAGGTGGTCCGAGGCGCCGATCTCCTGGTATCAACGGCGCGCCAGATTCTGCTTCGCAAAACGTTGCAGCTGCCGGACACGGCATGGTGCCACTGCGATCTGATGCGGGACGAGGAAGGAGAGCGGCTCGCCAAGCGCACGGCTGCATTGAGCCTGCGCGAACTGAGGGAACAGGGGGCGGATCCTGTCGCTTGGCATGCCGAATGGGAACGTCAATCTGCTGATCTTTTGATACCCGGCCCAAGCGCGTAGAACGGATCTGGAGGGTATCGCTTCGTCGATGCCGGTTCGTATTCGTCGTCTAGTCCTCGGGCAGGTAGACCCAGATCTCCCCGTCGATCTCGGTGGCGTGCATCTTGTTCAGCTTGGCACCGGCGCATGGCCCGGCGAGGCACTCCCCGTTGTAGGGATGATATACCGCGCCGTGGGTTGAGCAGATGAAATGTTCACCTTCCGGAGTGAAGAACTGGTTGTCGTCGTAATCGAGGGGGACAGGGATGTGTTTGCAGGTGTTTTCGAAGGCGACGTATTTGCCCTGGTAATTGGCGGCGAATCCTTCGCGCGCGATCCCCTCGACACGATAGACAAACTTGGTCGTCTGTCCGGGTGGCAGGTCCGTGGCCTTGCAGATCGGCATCGATCTTTGCATGAGGCGCGATTGCTACAATCGGGCGATGAGGAGCTCCCGCTGAAAGATGATCTCCTTGGGCAGATGCCCATACAGTTTGAAGAACAACTCGTCATGCTGTAGCACTTCGCGCCGCCATTCGTCGTCGCTGAATTGTTGCGACTGGAACAGTTTTTCTTCCGTGAACCCGGGCAGACCGACCAGATCGAAATCACCGGGGCCCGGGACCCAGCCGAGAGAGGTTTCGTGCGCATGGGCTCCCCCGCGACAACGATCCACGATCCAGCGCAGCACTCGCATGTTCTCGCCGAAGCCGGGCCAGAGGAAATTGCCTTCGTCGTCCTTGCGGAACCAGTTCACATGGAAGATGCGTGGCGGGTGCTTCATCAGTTTGCGCATCCGGATCCAGTGAACAAAATAGTCGCCCATGTTGTAGCCGCAGAAGGGCAGCATCGCGAAGGGATCCCGACGGATCTTGCCAACCTCCCCGGTTGCCGCGGCCGTCGTTTCGGATCCGACGGTCGCGCCGACATAGACGCCGTGCAGCCAGTTGAAGGATTGGAACACGAGCGGAATGGTGTGGGAACGACGGCCGCCGAAGATAATGGCATCGATGGGGACTCCTTCCGGATCGTTCACCTCCGGTGCGAGCATCGGATTGTTCTGCATCGGCGCGGTGAAGCGGCTGTTGGGATGGGCCGCCTTGGTGCCGGAATCGAGCCTCCAAGGATTTCCCTTCCAGTCGGTCAAATTGTCTGGGGCGGGATTGTCCTTGCCCTCCCACCATACGTCGCCGTCGTCCGTGGTCGCCACGTTGGTAAAGATGGTGTCGCGGCTGAGCGACTGCATGGCGTTGGGATTGGATTGGTTGTTGGTGCCGGGAACGACACCGAAATAGCCGGCCTCGGGATTGATGGCGTAGAGCCTTCCATCCTTGCCGGGGCGCATCCAGGCAATATCGTCACCAACTGTCCAGATCTTCCAGCCCTTGAATCGTTCCGGCGGAATGAGCATGGCGAAGTTCGTCTTGCCGCAGGCGCTGGGGAAGGCTGCGGCCACGTAGGTCTTCTGGCCCTCGGGAGATTCGACGCCGAGGATGAGCATGTGCTCGGCCATCCAGCCTTCCTGACGGCCCCACCATGATGCCAGTCGGAGGGCGAGACACTTCTTGCCGAGCAGCACGTTGCCACCGTAGTTGGAGCCGACGGAAATGATCGCGTTGTCGTAGGGAAAGTGGGCGATGAAACGACGTTCGGGATTCACATCGAGCATCGAGTGAAGTCCACGATTGAAGTTGTCGCTGTCGCCGAGATGTTCGAGTGCCTGCTGGCCGGCGCGGGCCATGATGCGCATGCTCAAGATGACATAGACCGAATCCGTGATTTCAACGCCAACGCGGGACATCTCGGAACCGGGAGGGCCCATGAGGTAGGGCATGACGTACATCGTGCGACCCTTCATCGCCCCTTCGAGCATGCCGTGGAGTTTCTCGTACATCTCATCCGGCTCAGCCCAGTTGTTGGTGGGGCCGACCTCTTCCTCATTCGGCGTGCAGATGAACGTTCGATCCTCGACGCGTGCCACGTCGTTGGGATTGGAACGATGGTGGTAGCAGCCCGGCCACTTTTCCTCGTTCAGGGGGGTGATGATGCCGGCCTCGACCGCGAGCTGGGTGAGCGCTTCCTTCTCGGCCTCTGATCCGTCGCACCAGAAGATCTTGTCCGGCTTGGTCCGTTCAGCAACTTCGTTGACCCAGTCGACAATGTGTTGGTTGGCGGGTTTGTTGACGCCGAGCTCGCTCATGGAACGAGGGTAGCTGAAAGTTTCCGTTTGCCAATGTCCGACTCGATCGAATCGGGTCATTCGGCATCTTCAGATTCCGCTTCGGTTTCTGTATTGGCGCCGGACAGTGCGTGATGCAGATTGCTGAACAGCGGACTGGGTTTGCGGATTTCGAGGACGCAGCGGAAGCCGATGAGCTCGACACGATGCCCCGGTGAATCGGAGAGTCGGTAGGAGCTCAACAGCATTTCCTCGGTGGCCGTATGCCAGGAGCCACCCCGCAACGTGCGGTTCTTGCTCTTGCCGTCGTAAAGGTCGTCGCACCACTCCCAAACGTTGCCTGAAAGGTCATACAGACCGTACTTGTTGCATTGTAACTTGCCGACTGCGCAGGTGAAGTCGTACGGGTCGGCCTTGAGAGTCGGATCGACATTGGCGCAGTCACGCGAAGGCGGAAACTTCATTCCCCAAGGAAAGTGGTCCTTTATCTTGCCGCTGCGCTCGGCGGGGGTCTTGCCGGTTTCATTTTCCAGACTGACCGCGGCGCTCCATTCCAAATCGGTGGGCAGCCGGTATTCGTCGCGATGGCCGATTCGTTTCGCCCTTCTATCGCGTTCCGTCAGCCAACGGCAGAACGCGCGCGCGTCCTCCCAGCTCACGTTCACCACCGGGTGCCTGTCGTCCTGTTTGAAGCGGGGGCGTTGCAGCTTGCGGTTGTTCTCGCGGACGAAGAGCTGAAAGTCCCGTACGCGGGCGGGCCAGATGCTGAACATGACGGTCGTACCGGAGACCGGGACAAACTTCATCTCCAAGGTGTTGACGAAAGTGTCGCGGGACAGGCGGACGGGGATGGTGCCCAGCCGGTTGGTGCGTCCATAGTGGATGCGGATCCGTTTTTTCAACGGTTCGAAAACGTCGCTGTCCAGGGTCAGATGGTAGGTGCCCTGCGCGATACGGCTGCCCGACTGATATCTCCTCCCGTTGAGAAAGATGGAGGCGAGGGCCTTGTCCTCCAATGATCGTCCGTTGGTTTCCAGGTCAAAATCCACCGTGGTGCGGCGCAGCAACTGGATGTGAACGAACTGAAACAGACCGGCCACGGAGAGGAGTCCGATGGTCCAGAGAATGATCGGTTGGGCCTTGGGGTCGCCGATGGTCAGACCGATGGCACATTCCACCAACAGGGCGAAATGCAGGAACGTGGAGATCTTGGCGTCGCTGCTTTCGCGCTGGAACAGGTTGGCCAGGTCGTTGAGTTGGGAGCTCAGTTTCTGGTGCAGGGCGACGGCCTGTTCAATGAACTCCTCGTTTTCAGACGCATTGACCTCGCGGCGAAAGGTCTCGAGCCGATCCTCGAAGTTTTCCGCTAGGGACAGCAGACGGCGTTCTCGTTTCATCACTTTCCAAGGTTGGGCGAAAGGACGTTCCCGTGGGGTTTCAATGACTTCCTTGAGGCTGGCAAACTGCGATTCCAGTTCGGTCAACTTGCGCCTCCAGTCGCCGATCTGTTCGCGCACCTGCCCGGTGCCCAGATCCGTGAACATCGGATCCACGCGCTTGAGCGCGGTTTCCGCGGCATCGAACTCACCCTTGTCGGCAAGCGATTTCGCTTCTTCCACGAGCGCCTTCTGCTCGTCGTGCCGTTCGGTCAGAATCCGACAGTTGTGGCGGACATTCTCGAGATGCGTGACCACCTGCGCGTGCAGCGGACCTTCGCCGTTGGCAAACTGACAGAGCTTTGCGCGTTCCGGTTTCAACAGTTTCGAATCGGGACAACGGTGGCGACAGAATCCGACGAGATCCGGCGAGATGTCGATCTGCCCGTCGACGAGCGACAGATCATTGTTCAGGAACCCGTCGGCCAGGTGATGTTGGCGTTCCACGAGTCCGGTGAAGGCATCATTGGCCTGCCGGGATACGCGGTCCAGCTTGTCGCGGGTGATGCCGCCCTCCGCCATGAGACCGATGCTCAGCTGGTCGGCGACGAATTCGTCGATGTCGTCGACCGCCTCCTCCACCCGCCGGATGGCTTCAGGGTAGGGGAGTTTGGATTCGCCGGAATCCGTCGGTCGAAAGGCGGCGCCGACATCCATCTGTTCGGACACGCATTCGTCAATGTCGGAAACCACCTTCTCCAGCCGCTTGACCTCGTCCATCGCGAATGACGACGGGTCGGCATCCGATTGTGCGGATTGATGTTTGTCGGCGATGAATTCTCTCAGGCGGGTCTGGAACTGCAGCAGCTGATCCAGATCCTCCGCTTGTTGGTTGAGCATGTCGCCGCCCTGAAGTGAGGAGGCTTCCGCCTGCAGGTAGGCCAGCTTACGGTTGAGTTCCCAGGTGCTGGCCTCGGCTGAGAGATTGTCGAGTACGGTGCGCGCGCTGGCGAGTCGTTGGCGGATGATTTCCGGTGAAAGCGTGCTCTTGGTCGGCTCTTTGGATACGGGTTTCGACTCCTCCGTTAGGGTAACGTCCGAAGTTGCCGGGGCGGGGGACGATGCGGCTGCGAGGGTGTTGAC
>JAYPXF010000281.1:6489-8054 GCA_038154405.1 Verrucomicrobiales bacterium
GAGCGGATCTGACGTTGCTGATCCGCGATCATGTCCATGAGCTTGGGAAGAAGCTCTTTGTCGTCGGAATCAGGCATCGTGTCGGTGTGCTTCGGTTATATCCGTGGGAAGGGTGAATTCAATTAGGGATTGTCTGGAGAGTGGCGGCTTCAAAAAAAAAGAGCCCGGCAGATGCCGGGCTCCCGTGAAAATGTGTCCGGACCGGTTCAGAATTCCGGTTCGGAGAGGATCTTGGAGCGCATGCGGTGATACTCCTTGGGAGTGATCTCGTCATTCTTGTAGAGCTCCAACAGTTCCTTGAGGCGTTCGCGCTTGGATTTCTTGGAGACCGGGCTGGAGAGGCGGTCGTAGTCCGTAGCGCGTTTGTTGAATTCGCGCAGCGCGGCTTCGGCGGCCTTGCGACGTTCCTCAGCACGGTCACGTTGCATTTCCAAGAGTTCCTTGTCGGCTTTGGCCTTCTCGCGGGCGGCCAGTTCGGCGGCCGCTTTTTCCTCGGCGGCTTTGCGGCGTGCTTGGGCTTCCTGCTCGCGAGCCATGCGGGCGGCGTCAGCGTTCTGACGATCGGCCTCCGCCTGCTGCTGTTGAATCAGGGCCTGCTGACGTTGCGCTTCGCCGGCGTGAGAGGCGTGTTCGGTATCCGTCTGCTGTGTTTGCGCTGCCATGGCCTTGCGGGCGCGTTCGGCTTCGACCCGTTGACGGGCGTCTGCATCAAGCTTTGCCATCCGGGCGATCTTGGCGGCAGCTTCGGCGTTGGCGCGGAGCTGTTCCTGGCGGGCTTTCTCCTCCGCCTTGGCGGCGGTGATGGCGGCTTGACGCTCCTTCTCACGCTGGCGGGCCGCTTCCTGTTCGGCCTTGCGCTGAGCGGCGAGGGCTGCACGTGATTTCTTTTCCGCGGCCATGCGGTCCTTACGGATCTGTTCTGCCCGATCGTCGGCATCCTTCTGCAGCTTGCGCTCCAGCTCAATGCGGGCGCGCTTCTCAGCTTCGAGTTGGGCCATCAGCTGCTTGCGGGATTCGGCGTCGGCTTCCTGCTGTGCCTTCAGCTTGGCTTCCAGCTCGGCGCGAGCCTTCTCGATGGCGCTGCGCTCGGCGGCTTCCTTGGCTTCCCGTTCGGCCTTGGCGCGACGGGCATCGGCGAGCATTGACTGCAGGCGGGCACGTTCTTTTTCTTCGCCGGAAAGTTTGGCCATGCGCTCGGCGCGGGCGGCTGCGTCCGCCTTGGCCTTTGCAATGGCATCGGCTTCCTGTTTGGCGCGGGCGCGTTCAGCAGCGCTGGTCTGTTCCGTGCGGGCCGACTCGGCAGCGGCCTGGGCGGCGATCATTGCCTTCTCAATCTCAGCGCGACGTTTGGCATCAGCTTCGGCACGTGCCTGAGCGTCCGAATCAGCCTTGGCCAGTTTTGCTGCTGCGGCGGCCTTCTGCATGGCGAGTTCGGCTTCGTGGGCCTTCTTCAAATCGTCCTGCCGCTTGGCTTCCGCGGCTTTGAGCTTCGCTTCTTCCTCGCGGCGGGCGGCTTCGGTGCGGGCTTGGGCGCAGACTTCGGTGCGGGCTTGGGTGCGGGCTTC
>JAYPXF010000282.1:0-8011 GCA_038154405.1 Verrucomicrobiales bacterium
CGGGAAATCTAATCCGGTTTGAGACATAATCTCATCGGTTTGAGACACTTGTAGAAATCCGGGTAGCTCTAACGCCGCTTCAAGGGACTTTTGCCATGTGGCGAATTTGCAGGGCAGCTTGGTATGTCAGGAGCAATGATTAGGAATGACTTGTGGAACCTGCAATTGGAATATCCTGAAAACTTCTACCAGTTATTAGATTTCCGAGCGACTAGATCCGTTGCAAACCTCCTAGATTCTTGGGGTATAGGAAGGCAAAGTGTTGCAAACCAAAATCAAGTAGGTTTGCAAAGCCGTTTCATGGAAAAAGGGACGATAACCTATCGAATTCGACCTGATTTGGGGTGATTCAGCTGGAGGCGACTTTGTTGCAAACCTGATTGGGTTTCTCGGCGAGGTAAAGCGTGCCGGGGGACACCCACTCGCGCTTGGTCACATGGGTCATGATTGGGTGGTTCGCGTTCTCTGTGACGACCTTGATATCCGTCGTGCCGCCTTGGTGCACGATGTAGGGCGAACCCAGAGAGCGGCGGCCAAAGTCGACATTCCAATCGTAACGAGGGTGATCCTTTCCGTACTTGAAGGAGTGATTCGCGGTGCGGAGTCCGATCACCGGCTTGCCGGACTTGAGGTAGTCCTCGATGTGTCTGAACTCCTCGTCCGGCAACTGCAGGAAGCGCGAGAAAAAGACGACCACATCGGCGTTCCTCAGCTCGCTGATGTTCGGTAGGACATTCACGGTCTTCTTCTCCGGATTGCCTTCGCCCTGAACCAGCGTCGTGCGGAAGCCGAAACGCTCCAAGTCCTTGGCGAAGACCGGCATGGTCAGCTCCGGTGAGTAGTGCAGCGTGCCGATCAGAAAGACGGCGTGCGGCTTTTTATCCGCGGCGTGGGCAGCAGCGCCGATCGACAGCGCCACCAGCATTGTAGAGAGGAAGGACTTCATTGCGGTGGTTTTGAGCACTTTGTCGCGTCTGCGCGGAGTGTTTCAAAGCGTTTTCTCACCGACATGCGGACAGTACTGCACCCGGTGGTGGCGGGGAGCCACCTCAATTCATACCGAGCCCAAGATGAAGATTCTTCAGGCGACGACTTCGTGCACCACGTGGCCGTGGACGCTGGTGAGGCGAAGGTCGAGGCCTTGGTACTTGAACGTGAGGCGTTCGTGGTCGACGCCGAGAAGATGCATGAGGGTGGCGTTGAAGTCGTGGGTGTGGACCGGCTTTTCGGCGACACCGTAGCCGAGGTCGTCGGTGCGGCCGTATTGGTAGCCTTTCTTCACGCCGCCGCCGGCCATCCACACGGTGTAGGCTTCCTTGTGATGATCGCGTCCGGCGTTGGTTTCCTGGCCGAGGGAGTTGCGTCCCTGCGCCATCGGAGTGCGGCCGAATTCGGCGGACCAGACAATCAGGGTGTCGTCGAGCAAACCGCGGTCGCGAAGGTCGCGGATCAGGGCGGCGATGGGTTGGTCCACCTGTTTGGCCTTGGTGGGCAGGCGGTTGAAGACGCTGCCGTGCATGTCCCAGCCCTGGTCGAAGAGTTGCACGAAGCGGACGCCACGTTCGACGAGGCGACGGGCGAGCAGACAGTTGTTCGCGAAACTGGTCTTGCCGGGCTGCGCGCCGTAGAGACGATGGATGTGTTCGGGTTCGGACTGGATGTCCATCAATTCGGGCACGGAAGTCTGCATCCGGTAGGCCATTTCATACTGGCTGATGCGGGTGGCGATTTCGGGGTCGCCGACGTCGGCGAGTTGCAGTTGATTGCCGCGGTTGACGGCATCAATCACGCGACGACGCGCGCCGGCGTCAACACCCTTGGGATTGGAAAGGAAGAGGACGGGATCCCCCTGGCTGCGGAATTCGATGCCCTGATAGATGGTCGGGAGGAATCCACTGCCCCAGGCGCTGTTGCCCGCGCCGAGGACCTGGCCGGTGACGAGGACAACGAAGCCGGGCAGGTTTCGGTTCATGCTGCCGAGTCCGTAGTTGACCCAGGACCCGATGCTGGGCCGGCCGAAGCGCTGGAATCCGGTCAGCAGAAACATCTGGGCTGGCGCGTGGTTGAACTGGTCGGTGTGCAGGGAGTGAACGAAGGTCATCTCATCGGCCACGCCCTGCAGATGCGGCAGGAGGTTGGAAAGGTGGATGCCGGATTGCCCGCTGGGCTGGAACTTGAACTGATCGCGATCAGGTGTGCCCAAGAGCGTTGGCTGGGAGCGGATGAAGGCGAGCTGTTTGCCTTCGAAGAATTCGTCGGGGCAGAGTTGGCCGTCGCGCTTCTGCAGCTCGGGTTTGTAGTCAAACAGATCGAGATGTGAAGGCGCGCCGACGAGATGGATGTAGATTACGTTCTTGGCGCGGGCGCGATGGTGCGGTTGGCGCGGCGCGAGCGGATTACTGGACGTCCTCGCGGCGAAGGTGTCGTTGTGCAGGAGCGAGCCGAGGGCGAGGCCGCCGACACCCGCGCCGACCCGTTGAAACATTTCTCGGCGGGAAAGATTGAGGAGAGATTGAGCGGATGGATTCATGGCTTCAGCCGAGGGTGATGGTTTCATCGAGATTGAGGAGGACGTTGGCGACAAAGAACCAGGCAGCGGTTTCGACGGGGTTCAGATCACGCGGCGGACGGTACCCGGGAATGGCCTTGAGCAGTTCTTCCGCCGCCGAGGGGTTCTTGCGAAGGCGCGCCAATTCGGTTTGATAGAAGCGGACCAGATTCTCCAGTTCCGCGGCCTTGGGCTGACGAGACAGGCAGAGCCGGAACCCGTGCGCCGCCCTGTCTTGAATGTTGCTCGAGCCGGGCTCCTGCATCATGCGCACGCCGAGGGCGAGGGCCATCTCAAGATAGGCGGGATCGTTCAACAGGGTGAGAGCCTGCAAGGGCGTGTTCGTTCGGGGACGTTTGATGACGCAGGCCCCGCGATCGGGTGCGTCGAAGTTGACAAAACTCGGATATGGCGCGGCTCGGCGATAGACGACGTAGATGCCGCGACGGAAGCGGCGTTCATCCTTGGCCGCCACCCACTTGGGTTCATTGCGACCGACCTGTCGCCAGATGCCGTTCGGTTGATAGGGCATGACGGGTGGACCGCCCATTTCCTCGGACAAGAGGCCGCTGATGCGCAGGGCACTGTCCCGAATGGCCTCGGCGGAAAGTCGATAGCGCGGACCGCGGGCGAAGAACTGATTGCCGGGATCCTGACCGAGGACTTCGGGAGTAACGGTGGAGCTTTGGCGGAAGGCCGCGGACATGACCATGAGCTTGTGGAGGTGCTTCATTGACCATCCGTTCTCCATGAACTCAACCGAGAGCCAATCGAGCAGGGCCGGATGGGTGGGCGGTTCGCATTGGCTGCCGAAGTCTTCCATGGTGGTGACGATTCCGTTGCCGAAGATCTCCGCCCACCAACGATTGACCGTGACGCGGCCGATCAGGGGATTGTCATTGGAGGTGAGCCACTGTGCGAGGCCGAGCCGGTTGGGAGGCAGATCCTTGGACGCGGTGTGCAGGGAAGCCGGGGTGGCGGCAGAGACTGCCGGACCGGGGCTCAGGTAATTCCCGCGACGCATGATGTGCGTTTCGCGGGCCTTGTCCATTTCGACCATGACAAGCGTTGACGGCGGCTGCAGGCGGTCGAGCTTCTTCTTCAGCAATTCCATCTCCACCTTCAGCTTGGCGAGCTCGGGATTGTCTGCGGCGTAGAATTGGTCCAATTCCCGGCGTTCCTTCCGGGACCGCTTCTGCTTCATGAGGATGGCGGCGAGGTTGGGTGGCACGTTCGCGCCCGCGGCGTCCCCGACCAAGACAGAGACCCGGATTCGCCCGATGGTGCGACCACGGCCGAAATTCTGATCGAGGACCAGTTTCAAGCGGTCGCTGGCATCCAAGGCGCGCGGCGTCCGAATCTGGAAGGTCGCCCAATGCGGCGAACCAAACTTCTGGCCGATGGCCCAGCCGGTCTTTCGGTTCTGGTCAATGGCCTTGGCGACTTCCCAATTCTTCTTTGAGTAGTCGGCCGTCGCGCTATGCAGGGTGATGGGCTGATTCTCCTGGGGCCCTTCGATCGACGCGGTCAATTCGCTCAGGATGAAATTGGGGCGTTTCGCATCGCCCCGGCCCGGGCCTTTGCCTGGGAGGTCAGGATGCGTCAGGGCCTCGATCTTGATCGCGCCGATGGCCTCGGTGGAATCCACGCGGCACACCAACTGGTAAACCGACGTGCCCGGAAGTGATCCACCCACCAACACCGAATCGTCGTTGAGCTGCTTGAATTCCTCGCCCCCGTTGGAGGTGATCTTTTCAATGGTCGCGGCCTGCCATTGGCCGGGATTCTTCAGGCTCGCGATCAATCGCTCTTCCCACTGTTCACGCCCGGCATCGGAGTCCTTGCTCAGAGCCTGGCTGCGCTCCGACAATTCATCGTATTGCTTTTGCCATCCGGCGCGTTGCTCGCGTTCGCGTGACGCGAGGGGAAGCATCATCTTGGGACCGATGAAATCGTAGCGCACGCCGCCCGCCTGCTTCACTTCGAGCGGCGTGTTGTTGAAGTAGGCAAAGAGTTGATAGTAATCCTTCATCGTGAAGGGGTCGTACTTGTGATTGTGGCACTGGGCGCATTCCAGCGTCGTGCCGAGGAAGACCAGGCCGGTGGTGTTCACCCGATCGATCACCTGGTTCACGCGGTTCTCCTCGGGATGGACACCCGCCTCCACGTTGCAGGTGACCGTGCGATGAAAACCGGTGGCGATCTTCTGATCCACGGTAGCCTCCGGCAGCAGATCGCCAGCGAGTTGCTCGGTGGTGAATCGGTTGAAGGGCATGTCCGCGTTGAGCGCATTGATCACCCAGTCGCGATAGGCCCAACTGTCGCGCAGTTGATCCGCCTGAAATCCGTTGGAATCGGCATAGCGCGCAAGGTCCAGCCAGGGACGGGCCCAACGTTGTCCGTAGTGCTTCGACTTCAACAGGCGATCCACGACGCGTTCGTAAGCATCGGCCGACTTGTCGGTCATGAAGGCATCCACTTCCGCCACCGTGGGAGGCAGGCCCGTGAGTGCCAACGAAACCCGCCGAATCAAACGGGCGCGATCCGTGGCCGGAGACGGTTTCCATCCGCGCGCCTCAAGTTGGGCGAGAACAAAGTGATCGATCTCGTTGATCGGCCAGTCGGCTTGTTTGACCGCGGGGGGCGTGGCACGGACGGGTTTGACGTAGGCCCAGTGCCTGGTGGCTTCAGGTTCATCCGGCCATTTGGCCCCTTGGTTCACCCATTGCTTGAGCAGGTCGATTTGTGCCGGGGACAGCGGAACTCCGTCCGATGGCATCCGATCGTCTTCATCCGAGGTGACGACGCGTTGGATCAAGAGACTGTCATCGGCTTTACCTGGCAGAAGGACCGCCTCACCGGAATCGCCGGGAAGGAACGCATCGCGCTTGTTTGAAAGGCGCAATCCACCACGGCGTTTGGTGTCTCCGTGGCACTTGAGGCAATTCTCAGCGAGGATCGGTTTGATCTGGGTTTCGAAATCAACGGTCGCCGCCCGGGCATCAAACCAACCACTGCTGAAGGCGGTGGCACAGGCAACCAAGGCAAGGCGTTTTGCTGGGATGTGATACATGACTTAAAGCTGGGTTTTCTTTCGGTTCACAATCTCGAGGTCCACTTGATCGATCAGCACCTTGTGGACGCCGGTTTCGGACGAAGGGACCGCACCGAACACGATGAACAACTGGTCGGTGCGATAGGGAGTGCTGCGCGGACAATGATATTCCAGTTCAACGGTCCGGGATTCACCCGGCCGCAGAGGGACGGGATTCTTCCACTTCTGCATCGCCGAGAGCGGACCTTCCTCCATCGAACCGGCGTAGAGTCCGGCCTCAAAGCCACCTGTTCCGCGCTGCTTTTCTGGCCGGCCGACGGTGAAGCGAAGCCGATAGGTCACCCCCGCGTGGACATCCCCGACCGCTTGGTGCATGGAGGTGAAGGTCGATCGACCGTCAGCAAAGGTGGCCGCGTTGAGAAACGCCCATTGGCGACCGGCTGGCGCCGACGGGGCTCGGGTGACCGACAACTCGCGATTGACCACGCCGGCATCGACCGGCATCTGGTCCACGTTCGCAATCGGGTGAGCGAGCAGGGTCCAACCGGATGCCGCCTTCCGCTCTGTCCGACGGGCCCGGGGGAATTCGAAACTACCGTTGGCAACCATCGGAACATCGCGATCCGGTGTCTGTCGGAGTCCTGTGAAACGATGATTGTTGCCAATGATCGCCGAGGTGAGCGCCCCGGCTCGATCGATCTCGATACCTTCCTCACGGGTCAGCCGCAGGTCCTGCGTCATGCCCAGGTATTTGCTGTCCACCCGGGCCATGGCCTCCCCACGAAATACACCGATCCTCGTCACGCCGGTATCACTGACGCTTAAGCCACACTCCGTACCAGGTTCGATCAACCGGACGCGTGGTGTCGCGACGCGAAAACTGGAGTTCCATGACGGAACAAACACGGTCGCCACACCCTGTTTCAGGAAGAAGGAATTGGTCCCCCGTACATCAAACTTCGCCGGTCCTTGCAGTGAAATGGTGGCGCCTCCCAAGTAGCGGATCTTCGCCGTTCCGGTGAGAAGTTCATGGCTCCCTTCGCCCAGGCCAGTGTCCTGAATGCGATCCGACGCCCTCCACTCCGCCCGTTCCATTTCGACGACGTGCGCAATGCCGTCCGATGTCCTCGGCTCCGGTTTGGAAACAACCACTGGCTCGACGTTCTCAGGGACGACATTTCGGTGCGACTGACTTAGAATGACCAACCCAATTGCGACCGCCGCGGCGATGGCCACCCATTTGGTCAATGCGGTTGGAAAAGAAACGATGCGATCGTTCGATTCGTCGGCAATCGGTAAGACCTCCTCTTTCGGGGAAGAAGTCGTCAGCAAAAGCTCCATTTCGAGATCCGCCCAGCGGCGATAATGACGGCGTGCCTCGGGATCCTTCTCCAGCAAGACATTGAGACGATCCATCTCTTCATCGCTGATGCAGCCGTCACCGAATCTTACGAATAAGCGCGTCAGTTCATCGGGAGGATAGTCTGGTGGTTTCACAACCATCCCTCCTTCGCCAGATACCGGTCCACGCAATCCAACAATTTGCGCCGGATCCGATGGAGTGACAAAGACAGGGCATTTACCGTTCGCCCGGTTGCCTTCGCCAGTTCCTGCAAACCACCTTCGCTGCCGTATCGATGAGCCAAGGTGTCCTTGTCGGCTGCCGGAAGTTTCTCACGACACTGCACCAACGCGGCGCGCTGAGCTTCCAACAGCTCGTGCTCACGGGCGTCCAAATCCATGGCTTCCTCGGCCAGTTTTTCCAAGGCCGCCTCCGAAAAATATTTCCGCCGGGTCTGCTGCTTCTTGCGATGGCTGAGCACTTGGAAATAGACGAATTTTTTGGCCCAAGGCAGAAACGGCTGCTCCGGATCGTATTCCTCGAACTTCCTCCACAATACCAATGCCGTTTCCTGCATCACATCCTCCGCGTCCGTCCGATTCGGCAGCAGCATCAGCAGATACCGCTGCAGATCGATCTGCGATCGGCTGTAGAGTGTCAGAAAATCGGCGGTTGGATCCTTCGGATTCACGTGTCTGTCAGCTTATTATCACCACCGACACAAATCTTTCTCAAATCCTCGCAAAAACTTTGTGAAGTGATGGAGGAAGTCCGGCGATTGCGCGGACGAGACCGGAGTCGAAGATGGTGCGATCCAACTTCAATCTCGTAAAAAGGGTCGAAACACCCGGTTGATTCACGACAAAGTAGATTAACCGAAAGCGGAATGACATGACGCAGCAACACAAACGTAAGGCCTTCGCCAGCTTTGTCCGGGAGCATCAGGCCTCCTTGCGGAGCTTTCTCCGGGTGATCGGGGCCAAACCCGACTCGGTGGACGATTTGGCGCAGGATGGTTGGGCCCCCAAGAACTGGTCCATTGAGAATGAGATGGTTTTCGGCCAAA
>JAYPXF010000283.1:0-7972 GCA_038154405.1 Verrucomicrobiales bacterium
GTCCACGGCCGCCTCGTAACCATATTGATCGGTGGCGCCATGGGTCATTCCCCCTTTGACTCCACCGCCAGCCATCCACATGGAGAAGCCCTTGCTGTTGTGATCCCGACCATTGCCGTTCTGGGCATGTGGCGTGCGGCCGAACTCACCGCCCCAGATAACCAGGGTGTCCTTCAGCAGGTCACGCTGTTTCAGGTCCTGCAGCAACGCGGCGATGGGAACATCCGTCTGGTCGCAGTTGTTGGTCAACGCAGTCTCCAGATTGCGATGCTGATCCCAGTTACCGTGCGACAGTTCCACGAACCGCACCCCTCGCTCCACCATTCGTCGGGCGAGCAGACATTGCGTGCCAAAGGCCCGCGTGGTGCCGTCATCCAGCCCGTACATGTTGCGAATGTGAGATGGCTCGCTCGAAATGTCCATGACCTTGGGCAGTTCGGACTGCATGCGAAACGCGAGTTCGAATGATTCAATGATGCCCTCCACCTCGGGATTGAACTTGTCGCGCAACAATTGCTGCTGGTTCATCGACTGAATCAGGTCAAGCTGCAATCGCTGTATCTTCTTGGACAGCTGCGGATTCTCCATGTTCGGCAGTTTGGCGTCGTTGCCACCGCCACGCCCCCCACGACGTTCCTTGCCGATCGGAGTCCCCTGATAGATGGCGGGAAGAAACGAACTACCGTAGTTCCGCGCCCCACCCGCTCCGGATGAGGGAGCCAGGGTGACGAAGCCGGGAAGGTTCTTATTTTCCGTCCCGAGACCATACAGCGTCCACGCTCCCAGTGACGGCCGGACAAACTGGAAGTTTCCCGTATGCATCTGCACCACCGCCTGCGGGTGGTTGGGAATATCGGTCGCCATGCCGTTGAGGATGCAGAGATCGTCCGCATGCTTTCCGACGGCCGGGAACAGTTCCGAAATCCGCTGCCCACTCTGGCCGTACTTTTCGAAGTCCCATAACGAGCCCAGGAGTTTCTCACCGCGCCGCCCCTTGCCGACCTTGCCGGTATCCCGTTTGAGCAACGGCTTGTAATCGAAAGTGTCCACGTGCGATGGCGCGCCGCGCATGAACAGAAAAATCACGCGCTTGGCCCTAGCCGCAAAATGCGGCTCTTTGGGTGCGAGCGGATTCTGCTGGGAGGCTAAAGCCTGCGTCGCCATCGCGCGAAACGCCAACCAACCGAATCCGACCGAGGTAGTCTGCAACATCCGACGACGGGAAAAAAGTGAGTTCAGATCATTCATGGCTTGAAGAGAATTCGCGTGCCTGCTGCGGTCAATTGATGTAGCGGAATTCGCCGCTCGCGAGCAGCGACTGACAAAACGTGCTGAGCGCCAGCTTGGTGGCGGAATACCGGTTCGATCCCTCGCTTTGAGCGGCGGCAACAAAATCCCGGATATACGTCTCTGCCATCTGCCGTTCATGCGCCGCCGGTTTGCGTCCCAAGGCCAGCATGTAGAGATATTCGATCCGCTCCAACGGAGTCGATTTCTCCTTCTCCACCCGCTTGGCGGTCTTCTCCGCCTGGTCCACCACGAACGGACTGTTCATCATGTAGAGAGACTGCCCCGGAACGATGGTCACATCCCGCTTGCCGATCACCAGACTCGGCTCAGCGAAGTCGAAAACATTGAAGACTTCCGGCAACAAATCCCGCACGACCGGCAGATACACGGAGCGATACTGCCCCAGACTCTCACCCAGGATGTCTCTTTCGCTCAGGCTCCGGCCGATGAAGCCGTCCCCTTTGTAGGAGACAGCCGATCCTTTCGGCGCGTTGTATCGGAGATCCCCGCTGACCGCCAACATCGAGTCGCGGATCTCCTCCGCCGTCAGACGCCGCTTGGACTTCCGCCAGTAGCAGGTGTTGTCCGGATCCTTGTGGTAGTTGCGCGAGTTGAAAGCGGACGCCAGCTGATAGGTCCGGCTCATCATGATTTCTTTGACCAGCTTCTTGACCGAGTAGTCGAGTTCCGTGAAACGGGTTGCCAGGTGGTCGAGCAGTTCCGGATGAGTCGGCCGCTTGCCGTTCACACCGAAATTGTCGATCGACTCGACGATCCCGCGGCCCATCAACCAACTCCAGACCCGGTTGGCCATCACCCGGGCAAACAAGGGATTGTCTTCCGCCGTCAGCCACTCCGCCAGTTCCTTGCGACCACTCTGACGATATGAAACCCGGGGCGGCTTCTCACCGCTGAGGACGTACACGAAGCCGCGTTGAATGAACTCACGGGGATTCTCAATCTCGCCGCGATCCAACAGCCGCGCGTTCATCGGTCGGCGGCCGTCGCGGACGCCCATGGCCAGGGGCAGCGGGTTGCCTTCCTTGTCCCGCGTGTTGAGATTGTTCTCGGCGACATTGATCTGCGTGTTCAACCGTTGCATCTGCTGACGAATTCGAACCCGGTCGACATCTTCTCCGTTCTGTCGCGCCGTCCGGGCCTGCTGAAACATCTCGGTCCGTTCCTCCTTCCGCGTGTCCGCATAACTGCGGACCCGTTCCAGCTCTGTCTTGCTCATCACCCGTGAGGCATATTCCGTTTCCTCGATCGGCAATTGCAACAATTGCGAGCTCCGCCGATTGCCTTGGGTTGCCACCGTTCCATAGAACGTATCCGTGCTCAGGAAGATTCCCGCCATCGCGTAATACTCTCGCTGCGAAATCGGATCGAACTTGTGATCGTGACAACGCGCACAGGCGATGGTCACCCCGAGGATGGCTTTGGACATCGTGTCGATCTGCTCATCCACCTGATCCATTCGAAATTGCGCCATGTTCATTTCATTCAGCGACTTCGGCCCCATCGCCAGGAATCCCGTTGCCACCATCAGGTCCGCCCTTTCTTCCTTGGAAGTCGACCGCAGCAAATCGCCCGCAACCTGTTCCTGCACGAAGCGGTCATAGGGTTTGTCCTCGTTGAATGAACTGATGACGTAATCGCGATAGCGCCAGGCATGGGGAAAGGTAATATTGGCCTCCTTGCCGCTGGACTCCGCGTAGCGGGCCACGTCCATCCAATGCCGGCCCCATTTCTCACCGAATGATTCCGACGCCATCAACATGTCGATCAGACGCGACCAAGCCGTAGGATCCTTGCTGCGGGTGAAATTTTCCACCGTCTTGGGCGACGGAGGCAACCCGAGCAGATCGTAGTACGCGCGGCGAGCCAGACTGGCCTTGTCCGCATCCTCCACCACACGCAAACCCTGCTCCTCCATTTTGGCGAGGACGAAACGGTCGATATCATTCTTGGGCCAATCCGATTTTTTGACGGATGGAAGTGACGGCTTCACCGGCTTCTGAAAGGCCCAGAATTCACGTGCCAACTTGGGATCCCGCCAATTGACAACCACCTTCGATGGATCATCCACACGCGGATCAGGAGCGCCCATTTTGATCCACTGTTCGAAGTCCGAGAGAATGCGTCGCGACAACTGGTAGTCCGGCGGCATGGCCAGATCTTCGTCAACATGCGACATCGCCTTGAGCATGGGCGAATTCGCGGGATCACCGGGAAGGATCACGTAACCAGAGCTTCCACCCGCACGCAACCCCGCGCGAGAATCCATGATCAGCCCCCCCTTGTGCTTGTCCTCCTGCTCGGAATGGCACTTGTAACAGTGCTTTACCATAACCGGCCGGATCTTCTCTTCGAAGAATGTCGACTGTTCGGCCGTGATCTCTCCTTCTGCGGCCCGCAGACTGCCGGTCACTGCCAGCAATCCCGCGCCGGCCAAGGCCGAAAATACGTGTGGGAAGGTCTTCATGCGTCTAGTTTCGATTATCCCAGGCTGGTGCCATTTGCCAAATACAGTTTTGATGACGCCACGGCCCTTGGAGCGGTTACCCGACGAATCGATGAAGGGAGAATTATTTGCGGAATCGCAAAACCTATCGCGAGACCAGCCAATGCAGGAAGGCACCAATGACTCCTGCGGACAGCGCCGTCAACGTAAGCGCGTGCCGGTTGTTCCAGCGGTTCCATTTCTCAATGCCCGAGTATTCGTACACGGACACCTCCTCACCCAGACGATATCGCTGCAGGTCCGCCACCATGTCCTTCACGGTCTGGTATCGGGATTCCTTGTCCCGCCGCAAGGCCTTGATGCAGATGGCTTCCAGTTCCGGAGGCGGCTTCAACTGCGGCGCCACGTTGCGCGGCCAGCGAATCGGTTTGTTCAGCAACTGGTCGGCGACCTCGGTCACGTCCTTGCCGTTCAGCAGTTGTTCGTGGGTAAGGATCTCGAACAGGATGATTCCCAGGCTGAACACGTCCGCCCGCCCATCGATGTCCGCTTCGCCACGTGCGATTTCCGGAGACATGTACAGCGGAGTTCCATACCTGCGACCAACCGGCGTGAGTTCCAGGTCGGAAACCTTGATGCCGACGGCGGTTTCGGTCTCTTCCTGTTCGCCGATGATCTTTGCCAGCCCCCAATCCAGCACGAGCGCTTCACCAAATTCTCCGATGATGATGTTTGCCGGTTTCAGATCGCGATGAATCACACCCTGCTCGTGGGCGTAAGCCACGCAGTTCGCCACCTGAATCAAGACGTCGATGAGCCGGGGCAGTGGATACTGCTCCTTGGTCTTCGCGTCGCCGGCTTGCAAGGCAAGAATGATGTCCCGCAAATCCCGCCCTTCCACCTTCTTCATGGCAAAGAACAGATTGCCCTGACGATCCCGGCCCAGCTCATAACACGGCACGGTTCCGGGATGCTGGATGTTGGCGGTCACCCGTGCTTCACGCACAAACCTCGCGGTCTCAATGTCGCTTTCGCGCAGGTGATTGTGAAGCGTCTTGTAAACCACCACGCGATGCAGATTCTTGTCCATGCAGCTGAACAGCTTGGCCGTGCCGCCTTCAGCAAGACCCTTGTAGTCTCCATATTTGAGAGAGCCGCTCTTCCAGTGGAGCGGAAATGCAGCGTCCATGTCCTTCAGCCGGAACTTGTGGGCATCATCGCCTGACTTTTGTTCGCTCATCGCAGATCGCCGCCGGACGGCTGCACCAAGTGTGGTTCGTTTGCGGGAGTTTTTCAAAACCAATTCGATCGGTGGCCAAGGAAAAGCGGTCGTGACTTTTACATTACACTCCCCCAAATTCCGCAGCCTGTAAGATGAGCAAACGCAAGCCCGTATCGCGCAGTGGACGATTCTCCGGCGGCCCCGGGGAAGATGTCGTGGCCTACACCGAATCAATCTCCTTCGACCAGCGGCTGTGGCGTCATGACATACAGGGATCAATCGCCCACGCGACGATGCTCCAGTCCATCGGCGTGCTGACCAGAAAGGAAATCACCGCCATCAAACGCGGTCTGTCGGCGATCGCGAAGGAGATCGAGGGCGGCTCGTTCCGGTGGAATCCCGAATACGAGGATGTCCACATGAACATCGAGGCGGAACTCACCAAACGCGAACCCGCCGGAGCCAAACTTCACACCGCCCGCTCGCGGAATGACCAGGTGGCATTGGACACCAGGATGTGGTTGCGCGACGAGATCGTTGAGACCATTGCCGAGTTGCGCCTGTTGCAGGGCGCATTGGTGGATGCGGCCGCGGCGAACCCCGACGTGCTCGTCCCCGGCTACACCCACCTGCAGCGTGGGCAGCCGGTTTATTTCACTCATCACCTGCTGGCTTATGTGGAGATGATCGACCGCGACATCGGCCGCCTGCAGGATTGCTTTGAACGCGTGAACATCTGCCCGCTCGGTAGCGGTGCCCTGGCCGGATCGACCATTCCCGTCGATCGCGAATTCGTCGCCAAACAACTCGGCTTTGTGGATGCCAAGGGCAAGGCACGCATCACGCAGAACTCCATGGATGCGGTCAGCGACCGCGACTACATCGTTGAATACTGTGCCGCAGCCGCGCTCATCGCCGCACATTTCTCCCGCCTTTCCGAGGACCTCATCCTGTGGTCATCGGCCGAGTTCAATTTCGTCCGTCTCGGCGATGCCTACACCACCGGGTCTTCCCTGATGCCACAGAAGAAGAATCCCGACATCGCCGAGCTCGCCCGCGGCAAGACCGGCCGGGTCTACGGCAACCTCACTTCCCTGCTGACCACGATCAAGGGTCTGCCCATGACCTACAATCGCGACTTGCAGGAAGACAAGGAACCGCTCTTCGATACCGCCGATACCGTGCGTGCAACCACCCGCCTGTTGGCCGCCATGCTGCCGACCATGACGGTCAATCCCGACGCCTGCGCCTCCGCCGTCGGCGATCCTTTGCTGCTTGCCACCGACTTGGCCGATTACCTGGTGAACAATGGCATGCCGTTTCGTGAAGCTCACGACGTGGTCGGCAAACTCGTGGCCCTCAGCGAAAAGACCGGCGTTTCGATCGATCAGCTCGACGAAAAACAATTGCGGTCGGTCTCTTCCCTTATGAATGCCGACTCCAGATCTGTGTTCGACCTCAAGCGAGCGATGAATCAACGCCGCATGACCGGGTCCCCCGGAACGGCCCAGGTCAGGAAACAGATCGGGCGCTGGCAGAAGGCCCTCCAATCGATCGCGAAATCCTAGCGCTGCAGTCACTGAATTCCGTTTCATGGCGGCAATCGATTCCCACGCATTCATTCCGCATTCGCAGTCTCCCCTGTTGACCGCGCTGCTGCGTGACGTTTCCCGCTCGTTCTATCTGACGATGCGAGTGCTGCCAGAATCGATCCGCCCACAAATCAGCCTCGCGTATCTGCTGGCGCGCGCGACCGACACGATCGCCGATACCGACCTGGTGCCGTTGGAAGATCGCCTCACCGCCCTCGCCCACCTGCGACAGCGGATTCTGGGCGAGCGGGAGATAGCGGTGAACCTCGTCGGGCTCGCCGACCAACAGGAAGATCACTCCGAGCGGATCCTGCTCGAACGCATTGAGGAAGCACTCGCCGTGCTGGCGCGGTTCGATTACTCCGATCAACAACGCATCCGGGAGGTGCTGGACACCATCACCAGTGGTCAGGAACTCGACCTGAAACGATTCCATCAATCGTCCGACCAGAAGATCACCGCGTTGAAGGTCGAGGCGGATCTGGATGACTACACCTATCGTGTGGCCGGCTGCGTCGGCGAATTCTGGACGAAGATCTGCCGTAGCTGCCTGTTTCCAAACACCCGTCTCGACGACGCCAAACTGCTGGCCAACAGCATTCGCTTTGGCAAGGGACTGCAGTTGGTGAATATCCTGCGCGATTTGCCGAAGGACCTGCAGGACGGACGCTGTTATCTGCCGCTGGAACGCCTGGATGCGATCGGTCTGCGCCCGGAAGATCTGCTCAATCCGGACATGGAGTATGCTTTTCGCGCACTGTATCACGGTTACTTGGATCAGGCTCAGGAGCATCTCGCCGCTGGCTGGGCATACACAAATTCCCTCCCCATCCGGTTCGTGCGCTTGCGCCTCGCGTGCGCCTGGCCGATCATTATAGGCGTCCGAACCATCCAAAAGCTCCGAAAGACCAATATTTTGGTGGCCGCTTCGCGCGTAAAGGTCTCCCGCTCCGAGATTTACAGCATCATTCTGCAGTCCATTTTGCGCTACCCATTCAAGAGGGCGTGGAATAGGCTCTTCGCCCAATCCAACCGTAGTAATTAGTTGATCCTCAACCGCTTTTGCAGTTATGAAACCGCCCATGCGTCTGCCTAAATTGACAGTTTTGGCCATTGTTTTGGCCATCGCAATGTTCGTGTCCCCCATGTTGACGGGGGCACAGGAAACCGGGAAAAAGTCTGACGGCAAGATAAAGCTGGGCCAG
Source organism: Verrucomicrobiales bacterium (assembly GCA_038154405.1). Lineage (GTDB taxonomy): Bacteria > Verrucomicrobiota > Verrucomicrobiia > Limisphaerales > JAYPXF01. Next base: position 7,774 of record JAYPXF010000283.1, read on the forward strand.
AACGCTTCATCTGACAAGGAATCCGATGACGAGCGGAAGGCCCGGGAGAAGGCGGAAGCCATCATCCGTCGCGAACGCGAACGCAAGGCCAAGCTCGAAGCCGAACGGCGCAAACAGGAGAAAGCCAAGCTCGAAGCCAAACGCGCCTCCGAACAAGCCGCCAAGCAGCGCGAAGAGGAAAAGAAGCAACGCGAATTGG
>JAYPXF010000284.1:0-7851 GCA_038154405.1 Verrucomicrobiales bacterium
GAGCAAGCTTGCGCAGTCTCACCAACTCCGGAATCTCTCGGACACAGTCCGGCGACCAAGTCGCAAAGAAATGAAGCAGGACCGGGCGCCCGGCGAATTGCGCGAGCGGATATGATCGCAACTTGAAATCATTGAACGCCAGATGTCCGAAACCAGGCCCTCGGATTTCCGGTCGATGGAAGACGTTGGTGTCCAGCCGCCCGATTGGAATTCCGGCTCTCTCCATCACCTTGACTCCATTCTCCCGGGCATCGGGATCAGGATCACCGAGAGCGTTGGATACAGCCTGCCGCCAGTCCGGATGATCGATCACCCGCAGCAGATTCAACGCAGTCATGCTCAGCGTCAGATCAGGATCATTGGCAGCCTCCTTGACAAGGTCGCCAACAATCGGCACCAGTTCCGGTCGTTGGCCCAGATTGCGGTTGAGGTAATTGATAACCTCCCACCGATGCGGCAGCTTGCCGGTCTCCCAAGTCCGCGCCATGGCCACGCCGGCATCCGGTGAATTCTTCAGCAGCGAATGCAACATCTCAGGATCCGGACTGTGCGACTGCAGGATCCCCTCCATGATGACATAGCGGTTCAGACGCCCCACCTGCGACAGCGCGCAGATTCCGATCACCACAAGGATCGCCACCCGAATACGAAATGCCAAAGAACGAGGTTTGGTGATGGGTTCGCTCATTGATTCACAGGTTTTGCCGTTCCTGATCTTCCTTCAGACAGGCCTGAAAGATGGATTGCAGCCCGGTTGCAGTACGCGGCCCAGCGAACCTTCGGAGCAATCTCGTCTCGGAATCGAAGACAACATGCACCGGCGCTTCATGACCAATCAGGGCAACGGTGCAGTCTCCGGTGCGGTCAAACAGCACGGGGTAACGCATGTCTTTCGGCTCAGCAGCATCGTTCGTGGTTGCCGTATCGGAATCAGTTTCCCCGATCTCGCAGTGACCTTCCTCGTCAGGCAGCAGGTCCAGGGAAACCCGCACGATCCGAAGTTCGTCGTCCAGTTCCTCGCCCGTTGCTGCCAGCACCGGCGCCATGGCCCAACACTCCGGACACCCGGACCGGAAGAAATGCAGAACCAACGGACGGCCCTGAAAGTCGCGCAGTTGAACTGCGCGACCGTGGACATCATGCAGGGTCAGATCGCGAAAATCCGGTCGCCCATCGCGCAACTTGAATTGGCTGAAGAGCAGGACAATTGTCACCGCCAGTGCAGCCAAGCCAGCGAGACCAGCCAACAGCGATCGGCGTGATCGAGATCGTGTGTTCTTGGCAGCTGGTCGAGTCATGTCAGAAAACTGAGTTCACGCGCCCCAATAGTGATCCGCCAGACAGTCGTCCAACTGCTGCCGAATCTGTTCTTCGTCCAGATCCGTCCCGATGAAGACCAATTCCTGTCGGCGGTCGCCGTGGGGTTCCTCCCATTTGGGTTCGATCACCTCCGGGACATCCGCACGGGAACACTCCCCGGCCTGGACGCGATCAGCCCACCATTGCCCAAGGACGTTACGTCGCATGATGTTGCCGGAAATCGAGAGGAGACTCAAATCACGCGGACAGTCGTCGATCCAACAAAAGCCCTTGGCCCGGATCACCCCGGGCAGCGGTGTGGCAAAGAGTTTCCTGAACGCGGCCATGCGAAACGGCAGACGCGCACGGTAGACAAAGGAACCGAGTCCATGCCGGTTGTTGGCCGCGCCTCTTTGATCACGGGAACTGGATGGGCGATCCAATGAAATCGCGGGTTGCGGCGCTTCCTTTTCCGAGCGCATATCCGTCATCCACCGGGCACTGCAGACGGTTTCCTTCAATTCAAAGCGAGTTCGATCGAGAAGCTCGGTCGGCGCGATCCGACCTTCGCGGATGAATCGCAACTCGGCACGTTCGTTCATCGCGCAGACCAGCGTTCGCAGTTCGTTGCGGTCGTCATCCGTCAGGCGGTCATCCTTGTTGGCGAGCAGGACATCGGCGCACTCGATCTGCTGCACCATCAATTCGAATACGGGTTCCATGGTGGCCGACAGGTTCGCGTTCATCAACGCGTCCGCCTCCCGCATCCGTCGCCATTCCTGCAACACCAGCGGCGAATTGATCACCGTGACGAGCGACTGGATCTTCACCGCATCCCGCAACTGCGGCATGAACTTCTGTGCCCGATCAATCGTGCGAACCAGCCCTTCCGGATCTCCGGATCCGGACGCCTCCACGATGATGTGATCGTAGCCCGGCTGTCGTTCCGCCAATTCCAGCAACCCTTGAACCAGATCTTCCTGGATGTTGCAGCAGAAGCATCCGTCGGTGATTTCCATCACCGCGTCGCCCGCGCCTGGGTCGCTGGAGCGAATCAGCTCGCCGTCGATATTGACTTCTCCGAGATCGTTGACGACGACCGCGATCCGTCGTGCGCCTGAATTCTGGAGCAGATGATTCAGCAGGGTCGTCTTGCCCGCACCCAGAAAGCCGGAAAGCAACGTCACCGGGATTGGTTGTTTGCGCGTGGTGTGCCGATCACCCAAAGTGCCTGCGGACTCCGCGTTTCGGGCGGTGTCTGACTTGTTGACACTATTGCAAACCTTTTGCATTTTCGTTTAACGCTACCGAGCGGGATCCACTATTGCAATAGCTTTGCAATAAATATTGCCGAAAAAGTTTTTCACAGTGAGTAGTCTATGAGCGAAACGGTCATCGAAATCCGGGACTTGTGCATCGAATACGGAGCCCAGCAGGCGGTGAAGAAACTCAGCCTGAGTGTTCGGCGCGGAGAGGTGTATGGATTCATCGGTCCCAACGGAGCCGGCAAGTCGAGCACGATCCGGGCGTTGTTGGGCTTCAACCGCATCGCCGGCGGGGAGATCTCCATTCTCGGTGTCGATGCCCGCGACGAAGGCGCGCGGGCCCGCCTCGGTTATCTTCCCGAGACGCCGACGTACTATGACTTCCTCACGCCGGTGGAGCTATTGGACAGCTACGGTCGTATCTTCGGCATGGGGACGGATGACCGGCGGGCACGCATTGCCGACCTGCTCGGTCAGGTCGGACTGTCCGATCACGCGAAGAAACGGATCGGGAAGTTCTCCAAAGGAATGCAGCAGCGACTGGGACTGGCCCAAGCCATGTTGAACGACCCGGAATTGTTGATTCTCGACGAACCCGCCAGCGGACTGGACCCACTCGGTCGCGAAGAGATCCGGCAGTTGATCGAGTCCATGAAGAAGCGTGGACGGACGGTGTTCTTCTCGTCCCACGAACTGAGTGAAATCGAAACGATCTGTGATCGCGTGGGCATGCTGGTTGGCGGTGAACTCAAGGTTGAAGGCGAACCGGGAATGTTGAGCGGCAAGCACGGCATCAGCCTGGAACGATTGTTCATCAAACTGGCCAGTGAACCGGAGGTTGCCGGCGCATGAACGAGTCGAGCGGGACACGTCCACGAGGATTCTCAAGCGCATGGGAGAATGCGCGCACGGTTGCGCTGATCGTATTTCGCGAGGCTCAGCGAAAGCAGGAAGGCGGGGCGATCGTTTTCATTGCCGGCACCGTGTTCTGCCTGCTCTTGGCGACTTCGGTTGCCGACCGACCGGAGATGACCCAGGTCGTGGCCGAACTGAGCCTGGCGATGATCTGGTTGGTGACCATCGCCTTGAGCCTTGGCCTTGCGACCCGTCAGATGCCCGATGGTTTCGCGAAGCGAACGCTTCCCCTGCTCCTCTCGAAACCGATTCGCCGCACAGAGTACCTCTGGGGGCTCGCCATCGGATGTGGAATCACCAACGCGGCAGCGCTCGCAGTCTGCTATTTCTCCTTTGGTCTGGGAATGACCGCAGCCGGTGGCGGTCATTGGTTGGGCCTCGGTCAGGGCATCCTGTTGCACTGGTCGGCACTCACCCTGTTCTCCTGCCTGGCACTCGTGCTTTCGGTCTGGCGAATATCTACGGGACTCAACATGGGACTCTGTCTCCTGGTGGGCGTGCTGATGTTGTTGGCCGCGCGCCCTTTGCACGATGGTCTTGGCGCATTGGCCGGATCACCAATCGAAGCCCCGTTGGCTGTCATCTACTATCTGCTGCCTCACTTCGAGTTGCTGGATGCCCGCGATGTTGCCACCGGAGGTCGCCCCCCGGCATCAGCCGCCATCACCTTCGCCTCCATGGCGTATGCGCTGTGCGCCAGCACCGCTCTGCTCAAGTTGGGCGAGTGGCGATTTGATCAACAACCCCTTCAGTCCGAATGATACGTCATCCTCTGGTACAAGCGCTCGCGTTCGGTCTCGCCGCCTTTTCGCTCTCGTCGATGCTCGTGCCCGGTGTGGTCACCGGCTCCGGCAAACGGGCGCGTTCCGGGAACGTGTTCGCCTTGGCTTTGGGCGAGGGGCGAAAGATCCTTGCCTACGAGTTCTTCGTGAAAGCCGACGCCTACTTTCACAGCGGCTACTATCCTTCGTTCTTTGACCAGGCCGATGGCTTCAAATCTCCTCACATGGCGGCCGACGCAGGTGCCATTGCTGACGAGAACGACGAACATGGAGAGGAATTTGAAGGTGAAGCGCGGGACCTGATCGAACGGATCGGTCGACACTTCCGCCCCGCGACCCATACCCACCTGGACGAAGGAGGAGCGGCCACGGCAGACGAGGAGGAAGGACACGGAGTCGAACTCGGCGACAGTGGCGAGGTCCGGGAGATCCTTCCTTGGCTTCGGCTTTCCGCCAGCCTCGATCCGTCTCGCGAGGAAACCTACACGACGACCGCCTATTGGTTGCGCAACCGCATGAACCGGGTCGAAGAAGCGGAGAAGTTCCTGCGGGAAGGACTGCGTCACAACCCGCAAAGCTACGCGATCCTCTTCGAGCTCGGCCGCATCGCGGACGAGAACCGCAATGACCCGGACCGCGCCCGGCGAATCTGGGAGCTGGCGCTGCGACGTTGGACTGAAACGGAATCGAAGAAGGAAGAGCCTGATCGCTTTGGTCTGAGCCAGATCACCATGGGACTCGGGGGATTGGCGGAACGGGAGAAGAAGGCGGATGAAGCCATCCACTACTTCACCATCCTGAAGCGGGTCAGCCCCAACCCGGAGGGGATTCAAAAACGCATCGATGCCCTGAAGCCGCCGGTCCCTCTCCTGCTCAATCCGAGCCCGTCGAAGAATCCTGACACGGTTCGCAAACCCCGTTGAGCCGCAGCTCGTGGGACAGGTTCCCGAACTTCATCTTCTGGGCGATTCGCTCTTCCAGTCGACGCAATTCGGCCGCCTCCTCCAACCACACATAATGTCCACAGCGAACGCAGACCAACAAGTCATTGCTCTCACCGGGCAGGTGCATCACGTAGCCAGGCATGGATTGTCCGGCGACTTCGACCGCCTTGACGAGATCGAGCCGCACAAGCTCGTTCATGAGTCGGTATTGCGTGCTCAGATCACTGGAAGTCGTATGCAACACTTCATCGTGCAGTTTCTGAACCGAGACTGGTGACGCTGCCGCACACAAAACGCGAATCGCCTCCCGCCGGGCCATGGTCAGGCGATTGCCCTCCCGTTGAAAAACGGAAAAGACATAGTCGCAGCGCTCTTCAACGGAACGCTGAACTGATTCTTGAGGCTGTTCCATACGGACGGCCTCCAACCTATGCCTACAGTGGATTAAATTGCAACAGGTTTGCAATAACGATCTGAATTCGGTTCAAAACCCTTGACGATTGGTCTGTCAATGCTCTCTTATTGCAGTTCATTTGCAAATGGCAATCCGCACTCAACAAGCGATCAGAATGCTGCTGGCCCTGTGGCTGGTGGTCAGTGTCTTGGTGGCTGGAGGGTTGGTCCATCTGCCGGAACTGCATGCCAAGCTGCACTGTGAAGGATCAACATCATGCTGCGCTCCGGTTTGTGGCTCCCATCACAATGCTGATCATGAAGACAGATCGGATCATCCGCACGACCACCAATGTCTGGCTGAACTGCTGACCTTAGGAATTGTCGATGCTCCATTGCCCATCGAATTTGTTCCGGCACAGTTCGTTGCACTTTCTGAAGCAGCGTTTCTCGAGCATCGCCTTGCTGCGTGCACCTACTCCTCATCAGCCCTTCCCGGACGCGCTCCCCCGGTCTGCTGATTTTTCCTCCTCCCGAGCGCAAACGTGATTCGAACAAGACTCGAATCATGCCTTTTCCCTCTCCCGATGAGACGACTGCGTTGGTCGTCGAATCAAGCACCACACAAACCTGGCCAACCACGTTGGCACTATTGATAGACCATAGAAATGAAGAATCGACCGATAGTATTAACCCTTTTGCTGGCGATGATTTCACTCGCCGGCACGGCTGTCGCCCAGCCATATCGTCTCACAGGCGGGCATGCCGATTTGAACCTGGAATTTGACGGCTCCGATCTCGAAATCGGTTTCCATACAGAGTTCACCGCCGGACACACCACCATCACCGGGAACGCGCCGCAGCAGAACGAGTTCGAAGCGGCGGATCTCATCGTGAATGTGCCGACCGGGACCACCCTGGTACGCCCGTCTGGTGCGAGTTTTGATCCGATCGGCGTTCCTGCCGGCCAACGAATCAACGTCATGCCTCAAACAGAGGCCGCATCAGAGGCGGCTGGAGTCGTCTTTCTGGGCTGGGGAGCGGAAGAACTGACCGCGGCGGATTGGAACGGCGACCTGACCTGGACGCTCACCGGCGTCTCCGGGCCCGGCGCCTTTTCCGTCTACGAATCGGGTCTCACGCCAACGTTCCGCATGGCCTCTTCCGACGGCATCAGTGCCGCCGATTCCCTCACTGTCGAAGCCGGGCATCACGAGCACTTCAATCTCGGCTTCTCCAAGCCGGGCACATACCAGATTCAGTTGGCGGTCTCAGGAACTCACAACACTGCCGGCGCGGTCAGCACGACCAACACCATCACCTTTGACGTCGCCGCCACTCCCTTCCGCATCACCGGCGGACACGCGGACGTGAACTTGGAATTCGACGGCTCCGAATTGGAAGTCGGCTTTCACACGGAGTTCACCGGCGGACACACCACCATCGCCGGTGGTGCACCCCAACAGAACGAATTTGAGGCATCGGATATTGTGATCAGCGTGCCGGCCGGAACCACCACTACACGCCCTGTTGCTACGGAGTTTGATTCGATTGGCGTCCCCGCCGGACAGCGAATCAACGTGATGCCGCAAACGGAAGCCGCATCTGAAGCGGCCGGCGTCGTCTTCCTCGGCTGGGCGGCTGAAGAACTCACGGCCGCAGACTGGAATGGCGACCTGACCTGGACGCTCACCGGCGTGACCGGACCCGGAACATTTTCCGTCTACGAATCAGGACTGGCGCCGACTTTCCGCATGGCATCCTCTGACGGCATTGCCGCAGGCGATTCGTTCACCTTGGAGGCGGGCCATCATGAGCACTTCAACCTCGGCTTCTCAGCCCCTGGCAGATACCAGATTCAGCTCCAGGTCGCCGGCACGCACAACACTGCTGGAGCGGTAAGCACCACGCAAACTCTGAACTTCGACGTGGCGGCAACCCCCTTCCGCATCAACGGTGGACACGCAGACGTTAACCTCGAATTCGACGGCTCGGAACTGGAAGTTGGTTTCCACACCGAGTTCACGGCTGGGCATACCCAGATCAGCGGTGGCGCTCCCCAGCAGAACGAATTCGAAGCCTCGGACATCATCATCAATGTGCCGGCTGGCACCACCACCACCCGCCCGACAGCGACGGAGTTCGATCCGATTGGTGTTGCAGGCGGTCAGCGAATCAATGTGATGCCACAAACCGAGGCCGCATCTGAAGCGGCCGGCGTCGTCTTCCTCGGCTGGGCGGCTGAAGAACTCA
>JAYPXF010000285.1:0-6884 GCA_038154405.1 Verrucomicrobiales bacterium
CCGATCACTCCGCCGGTGGATGTGGGAACAAACGGTCGCTTCACCAGATTACCGGTCTGGGACAAGAGATCGATGGCTTCGGCATCGGACATCGACGGCAACTTTTCGCTCAGCTTCATTTCCTTGTAGTCGCGACCAGAGGTGTTGAACAGGCGACGGACGTTTCCTTCGTACGCCTTGAGCATCTTCTTCAATTCGGCCTTGGTCGGAGGCTGAACTCGAATCGGAATCGCATTGAACTCGACATCATTGGCATCCAGGAACTTCCGCGCCTTCTTGCAGGTGCCGCATCCGCTGTATTCGTAGAATTTCAATTTCGCCATGCGCGGGATCTTCCAAATCGCAGTGAGAGATGCGAGCAAGATTTGTCGGCAACAACGAATCAGGCCAAGCCGCTAATGCTTTCGGCATCACTGCTACCGAAGCTGAAGAGATCCAAGTCCATCTTCTGCGCCATCTGTACGAACAGGTTGGCGAAATGGGTGTTATCCTTCTCGTCGTGAGCCAGGTGCTGACCGTGCCGGTAGCCACCGCCGGCGAGAATGATCGGGAGGTTGCGCCAACTATGACTGCTGGCGTTGCCGAGATTGGAACCGAACAGGATCTGGGTGTTGTCCAACAGGGAAGAACCGCCCTCCTTCTTCGCCTTCATCTTGGCGAGAAACGTATTGAAGGCCTTGAACTCGGCTAGTTCGATGATCTTCAGTTCGTTGATCTTCGTCTCGTCCTTGCCGTGATGGGAAAGCCCGTGCCAGTCGTTGGACACCCCCTTGATGGTGGGCGCCGCATTCATCCCCCCGATGCTGTAGGTGATGGTGCGGGTCGAATCGGACTGCACTGCCAGCGTGATCAGATCATACATCAGGTTCAGTTTGCCGATGATATCCGCGCGGTCGGCAATGTCCGTCGGTGCCTTGGCGCTCACCTTTGGTTTGGGTTTGTTCACCCAGCCTTCGGATTGCTGAAGCTGCGTTTCCAGATCGCGAACCGAAGACAGATACTCATCCAGTTTTTCCTGATCGTTGTGACCGAGATTCTTGTGCAGCGACCTGGCTTCACCCAGCACGGTATCCAGGATGCTGCGGCCACGCTTCAGTTTCCGGATCTGTGCGTTTTTCTCATCCTTGGTTCCTTCAACGAAGAGCAGCTTGAACAGCTTCGCCGGTGAACGTTCGCCCGGCAACGGCACGCCGCTCGCCGTCCAGGAGAGCGAATTGCCGCCATTCGAAAGCGCAAGATACGGATACCGCGTCTTGAGGCCGATCTCACGGGCGATCAATTGATCGATCGAGATCGAGTTCTTGAAGCCGGCCAATCCCGGACGTTTGGCTGAAGTCAGCCAGGTCTGTTCAGAGGCGTGCCCGTTGTTCCCGTTCTGTTCCGGATGCGACAAGCCAGAGATCACGGTGAAGTCGTTCTGATGCTGCTTCAGCGCATCGAGATAAGGCGTGGAACCATAGTTCTTCCCCGTCTTTTCCGGAAACAGGAATGGTGCGTGGTAACCCAACCCCGCGCACATGGCTACAAACCGCATCGGCGCCTTTCCCGCAGCACCAAACGCCGGGGTCATGGCATCCAACATTGGCAGACTCAGTCCGACACCTACGCCCCGTAGGAAGGTGCGGCGATCAAGAGCGGCATGTTTTGAGATGAAAGGCGTTTTCACGTTTGTACTATTTCGTTTTGAAGATTTCGCTCTGAACGATCAAGTGGATCAACGTCCGCAGACCGTCACCGTTCTCGCCAAGTTGTTTCACGATATGGTCGATCTCCGGACGATCGGAAAAGCCCATTTCCCGACCGGTGGCAAAGGTGAGGAGTTTCTTGGTCACGCATTTGGCCACCTGATCCTTCGAGTGCAGGAGCAGCTGTTTGAATTCATTGAAATCCTTGAACTGGCGGCCGTCCGTCAATTGCCCGCTCGCATCCACCGGCGGCCCCGTCCGGTAGCTCACGCGTCGACCATTCACTTCCTTGTCCACCTTTTCACCCTTGCCGATGGAACGAAAACGCTCGCGGTAGCCACCGATGGGATTGAACGACTCGAGCGCGAAACCCGGCGGATCAATCAACAGATGACACCCCTGGCAACTCGTCATGCTGCGGTGCTTGTCCAACAACTCACGAATGGTCTCAGCTCCTCGAATGTCAGGCTCCACCCCGGGCACAGAGGGCGGCGGTGGAGGCGGAGTGATGCCAAAGATCCGTTCCAAGGCCCATACTCCGCGCAGGACCGGCGAGGTGGTTGTGCCATTGGCCGAGACCTTGAGAATGCTGGCGTGGGCCATGATTCCACCACGCAGACTGTCCTTCGGGAGCGATACTTTCTGAATGTCGGGATTGCTCACATTCGGAACATCGTAATGTTCGGCGAGACGCGAATTGAGCATGGCGAAGTCAGAATCGATGAAGTTGGCGATGCTCAGGTCTTCCTTGAGCAGCTGCCGGAAGAACTTTCGGGTTTCGGCCAACATCGAGAACTTCAGGAACTCGTCAAACTCCGGATACAGCTTCCGGTCGGGATTCGTGAAATCGATGCTGCGCAAGTCGAGCCAGGCATCGGTGAAATCCTTCACGAACTGTTCCGATTTCGCGTGTTTCAGAATTCGATCCGTTTCCTGCTGCAGAGACGCAACATCACCTGTCAGTTTTCCAGCTTCGGCGACGGCCAATAGTTGCTCATCAGGCAACGTGCGGGTGAGGAAATAGGAAAGGCGCGTCGCCAAAGCGTGATCGTCCAGGCGGCCCGGCTTCTCCTGGAAATACAGAAAGTCCGGCGAACAGAACACGGCCGCCACGGAGGTTCGCAACGCCTCTTCAAAGGTGGAGCCATTGGCTGTCTCCGCCTCGAACAACTTCACATACGGCGCGAGCTTTTCGGTCGTCACAGGACGGCGAAAAGCCTTCGTCGCCACCCGTTGCAACACCTTGGTCGCGTCGCCGCTTGCATCCGTGGTCTCGACCACGAAATTGGGACGATAGTATCTCTTTTTCCGATCGTTCGGATTGCGCGGCATGACCTCCTTGCGATTGATGCCGTCAAAGACGAACCGGTGTCCCCGACTGGGAAACTCCTTCACGATCGGCCCCTCGATCTCGACGTGATTGATCGCCAAGCCCGGCCCCTTGAATTTCAAGGCACCGATCTTCTTGAATTCGTTGTTGTTCACGGAAAGCCCGTGAGGCTCGAGCTGAATCATGTAGTGTTGGTCGATAAAGGTCTCGATCTCGACAGTCGAAGGCTTGCCGGGAGGCATGGAGTAATATCCGAAGGTCGGCTTTTCCGCCCCCCGTTGATAGGTCGTGGCCCCGATCGAAAACGTGATCGGATTCTCACTCTGATAGGCATATCCCGTCACCCGGATCTTGTAGAATCCGGCTGCAGGCACGCGCGATCCCCGAAGCTGTCCGGATGGGTATCCCACCCGTCGGAAAAACACGACTGCGCCGTCAGGTGCTTTTCCCCAATGTTTGTCCAGGAAGTTCTCGCCGTCTTTGCCATCCAAGTAGCCCGCCTTGATCACCTTGATTTCGGGTTTCGCGATGGAATTCACGATCGCCGTATCCATCACCTTGTCCACGGCATCGAGCAGGGTCTGCAACTGCACTGACGAAACGCTCAGTGCCTCACCCACATTTTCGAATTCATGTGACCGACCGTCCTCCGGCAACATCGAACTGAGATCCAAATGTGTACCGAACAGATCATTCATCGTGTTGCCATACTCAATGCGATTGAGACGTCGTAACACCGTCCCCTTGGCCTTGGCATGGGCGCCGGTCAAACTAGCCCCGAGTTCCGCAAGGAATTCGGACTTATCCGCCGCCGCTGGCTGCTTCTTGTTCTTTGGCGGCATCTCCCCGTTTTCCACGCGATCGTGCAGGCGAACCCATTTTGCCATCGCCGCCGGGTCATCGAGATTCTTGCTCAAAGAATCCAGATCCAGCCCGCCCTTCTTCATGTCTGCGTCATGGCAATCCAAGCACTGATTCTCCAGAAATCCCTCAATCTTCTTGAACTCAAACGAGGCTTTGGTCGACACCGACGAAGCGTCGAACGACGCAGCCAAGATCACCGGTTCTTCTGCCTCCTCCGGTTGCGGTGCAGCAGACATGGAGGTGTCCACGTTTCCTTCCCGAAAGAGCATCACTCCGATACCTGCTACCAACACAGCCAATCCCACCAACGCCGCCATCTTTCCACGGCCGCCGCTCCCACTGGTCGCCGGAACACCCACTCCATCAACCGCCGACAACACAATCCAATCCGCCAGTCCTTCATGCCAGGCCAGGTCCTCCAGCGACAGATCACCGTTCGCCAGTTGCGCCTGGATTTCAGTCAGGGAATAGGGACCGGCCTGCTCGCCATTGCGTAGAACGTAGATCTGCATCGCTTCTCGGAAACTACGAACGAGACTGGCATCCCGACCATGTCAACTCCAGCCCGACTTTGGTATGGCGCGATCGGCGGCGGAAGCGGGGCGCCGTCAGGGCTTACCGTCCAGGTCCGCCTGAATGACGGCGTCATTGCGACGGCGGATGATCAATACCGCCGCGAGGCAGAGGGCGCCGACCGCGATGGCAATACCGGCGAACGCGGAGCCTTTGGGAGCCTCACGCTTCAACACGACGATGCGTTCGGCGTCACTGGCCGCCAACAAGAGTGCCGGTGCGCGGCCGTTGGCCTTCAACAGCGTGGCCGGTTGATTGTCCAGGGTGGTCACCCAGTCGAAGTCGCGCAGGCTGTTGATCAGCAACACGACGTTGTGGGTCAACGGCGGCAACACCACCTGCCGGGTAAGTTCGTCCGGCGCTTCCACCGTGACCGCCGGCAGTGTCAGGGTCTTCGCCGGTTGATCAGGGGTCGGCAGACCGGGTTCGGAAAACAGCACGGCGGCATGGGGATTGAAGCCCGGTTGGTAGAGCTTGTCATTGAGGGCCTTCTCAGCGAGTCCGGATTTCCAGTCGGAGAACAATTTGGCCTCCGGCAACGCACCGGTGAACTCCACCAACGCGATCGCGCTGTTGGTTTCTGAATCGGGATACTCACTCACTCGTGGCTGCATGCCGACACCATCCGATCTTGGATCATACACCTGGACGGTTCGAAACCGCCGCCGTACCGGATCAAGCACGGCGTTGAGACTGTTCCGGTAGGTCGGACTGAACTGGCCGCCATAGTAACCCCAAACGTGCCGACTCACCACCGGACTGCCCGCGTGCGTCATCAGGAATCGAATCCCGTTCAGCTCCCAGCCCCGCAACAGTCGCCGGATGGATTCCCGTTCATCCATGGGACCGATCACGGCGGGCTCAGCGAAGTCTTCCGGTTGCAAGGCGTCGGCTGCACGGTCGTACTGGAAATTCTTCACCAAGGTATAGGAATCAATCTGCTCCATCCGCCGCTGAGACTCGCGCTGGATGAGCTGCGTATACGTCTCATTTCCGCGGTTGGTGATGACGATCGATCCGCCCGGCATCTGGCTCAGGTCATCCACCGAGGATTCCGCCCCGGCGGTCCAGTTCATGTATTGCGAGGCCAGCTCCATGAACCGCTGCAGCGACTCGGGTGTGGAATACGATTTCAGCTGTTGGCGGAACCGGCCCATCAGCTGGATGCGAGGATCTGGTGCGGAGAGCATCTCGGCGTCGCCCATCACGAACACCTTGTCCAACACCCACGTGTCCACGCCCTTGCCCGCCAGTTTGAAATCTTCCATCAACGGCGGATCGCCCTTCAGCAGCCCCGGTTCGGGAGCCTGAGTCCGGCCGGTGGCAGGAAACAGCAGGCCCAATGCCACCCCAACGGCGGCCCAGCCACGCTTCCAGCCATGTCCCAAAGACTTGTCCATGCGCTGGAGCTTACAAAAGCGGCGTATTACTTAAAGTTGTTTCGACGTTCACAAGCCCTCCGGATCCGCTATACATCCCCCCGTGAAACTCAGCAGTGCAGTTTTCCTGGCCACCCTGTTCGGCCTGCTGTCGCCCGCAATGGCGGCGGACAGCCACGTGGTGGTTGAACCTTTGAAGGTGCCGACCGGCGGTCGCGCCGGATTTCAGTTGATCGACGCGGAAAAGGCCGGGCTTACGCCGAAGGGCAAGGCCATCCATCCGGACAAGAAGAAGATCCGCGAAACCGGCAATTCCGGTCTGGCGGCCGGCGATGTCGACGGCGACGGACTGGTGGATGTGTTCGTGTGCGGCATGAGCGGCCCCAACACGCTGTACCGGAATCTCGGTGACTGGAAATTCGAGGACATCACCCAGACCGCCGGCGTGGCCTGCCGCGGCTGGCGACTGAGCGGCGCGGCCTTCGCCGACGTGGATGGCGACCGCGATCTCGATCTCATCGTGACCTCGTTGCTGGACCACCGAAACTTCCTCTTCATCAACGACGGAGCTGGGAAGTTCGAAGAAAGCCTGAACGTGGACTGGGTCTATCACAAGCACGGCGGCAATGTGGCAACCAGCCTGGCGGATGTGGACGGAGATGGAGATCTCGACATCTTTGCAACGGCATTTTCAACATTGCTGGCGCTTGACAAACTGCCCGGTGAAGAGACCAGTGAGATCCGCGAACTCGGAGCGAGAGCCTTCGCGGCGGGCCGAATGCCGCCGGAGATCTTCTTTGACTACTATGTAATGGTCACGCAACCCGGCGTGACTTCCGCAGGCGACATATTGCTGTCGAATCCACCGAACACGCTTTACCTGAACGACGGCAAGGGTGGATTTCGCCCGGTCGCCGATCGCGAAGCCCGATTCCTGGATTTCAACGGCCTTCCCATCGCCGCTTCCAGGTTCCCCAGCCATGAAGGGCTACTGCGAGACATCGATGCCGACGGCGATCCCGACCTGTACGTTGCCAACGACTTCATGTACCC
>JAYPXF010000285.1:6894-7783 GCA_038154405.1 Verrucomicrobiales bacterium
CGACATTCAACCACGATCCATCCGCCGCACGTGTCAGTTTTCCATGGGACTGGACATCTCGGACATCAACCGCGACGGACACCTGGACATCATGGTGGTGGACATGCTCAGCCGCTCGCACAAACGTCGCAAGACCCAGATGGGTGACATGCGGGTCACCGAAACCTCGGTCGGCCAAGTTTACAATCGGCCTCAGGTCATGCAGAACACGCTGCAACTGAATCGCGGCGACGGAACCTGGACCGAGATTGCGCAACTGGCCGGAGTGAAGGCGAGCGAATGGTCCTGGGGCGTGGTGTTCAATGATGTCGACCTCGATGGCTACGAGGATCTGATCGTTGCCACCGGCATGACCCGCGACTTCAACGATTCCGATGCCCGCGCAACCGCCGACCAGACCCGCGAGGAGAAACCGGAAATCGGACTCGACTACCTACGAACCTTTTACCCGGAACTCGCCACCCCCAACATCGCCTATCGCAACAAGGGCGACCTTACGTTCGAACACGTCAGCGAGAACTGGGGATTCGAAGCGGAAGCCGTTTCCGGCGGCATCGCTCAGGCGGACTTCGACAACGACGGCGACATCGACCTGATCATCAACAACGACAATTCCCCGCTGGAAGTATACCGCAGCGAAACCAGCGCGCCGCGCGTCGCCGTGCGCCTGATCGGTCTCGCCCCGAACACGCAGGCCATCGGCGCCAAGATACGCCTGATCGGCGGCCCCGGCGGTCCGGCTCCGCTCGAACACGAGATCCAATGTGGCGGCGGTTATGCATCGGACAGCGATCGGCTGGTCACCTTCGGCACTGGCGACATCACCGAAGGTCTCAAACTGGAGATCATCTGGCGCAACGGTTTCGGCCACCAACGCACGCTGGTCGAG
>JAYPXF010000286.1:0-7779 GCA_038154405.1 Verrucomicrobiales bacterium
CCCACGGCACTACCGACGACTACGCCTACCACGCCGTCGACGGACAGGTTCACATTAACGACCTCCACGCCACGCTCCTCCACCTTCTCGGCATCGACCACGAACGCCTCACCTACGAACACCACGGCCGCCCCTTCCGCCTGACGGATGTCGCCGGAAACGTGGTGAAGCAAATCCTCGCCTGACAAACTTCAACCGCCCCTCGTTCCACAAGAAATGAGAAGCGATTCGTATCGGCCAACTTGAACTGGAGTCCAAGTAGATTCACTTCCTGTTATCCATGTTTCGCTTTCAGCTTCTGGCATTCGTCCTGTCCGTCGTCGCGGGCATCGCTGCCGACCAACCCAACGTCTTGATCATCGTTACCGACGATCAGGGCTACGCCGATCTCAGCGCCTACCAACACCACGCCAAAGACGTCCATACGCCGAACATGGACCGCCTGGCGGCACGGGGAATCCTTTTCACCGACGCCTACACCTCGGCTCCCGTGTGCAGCTCCTCGCGCGCCGGGTGGATCACCGGACGCCACCAGGTCCGTTGGGATCCGAAGAGCGGCTTCAATTGTGGGCTGCCCAAAGGCATTCCCACCTTGGCCGGCATCTTGAAGTCGAACGGTTATGCGACGGCGCGCTTTGGCAAGAGCGACTTCGGGAACAGGAGCATCCACAAACAGAACGTCTACGAATATCCGCTCAATCACGGCTACGATGAATTCCTCGGATTCTCCGCCCACGGTCATGATTTCTTCCTGCTCTCAGAAGAGATCGAAAAGCGAACACCCGATCCCAAGGGACACAGCGCCGTGGTCGGCCCTCTGCAGCACAATCGCGGACGCAAGGAATTCAAGGAAGGCTACCTCACTGAGATCTTCACGGACGCCACCATCGACTTCCTGAAGCGAAAGCGCGAAAAGCCCTTCTTCGTCACGCTGTCCTACAACTCCGTGCATCACCTCATCCATCAGTCCCCCAAACGCTACCTCGACAAATTTGGCGTGAAGGAAATCCCAAACTACGATCCCAAGACCGACGGCAATTACGCCGACTGGTTCAAGCAGTTCATCACCCTCGACCACATCACCGCGGACGAAATGCGCCGCTACTACCTCGCCAATCTCAGCTGCCTCGATGACAACATCGGCCGCGTGCTCGACGCCTTGGACGAACTCAAGCTCGCCGACAACACCCTGGTGATCTTCTTTTCCGACAACGGCGGCGCGCCCACCAATGGGGCTTGGAACCGGCCGTTGGCAGGAGCCAAGTTCAGCCTCTGGGAAGGCGGCATCCGCGTCCCCTTCATTCTCGCACGTCCAAACGATCCGCACGCGGGCGAAACCTGGACCCAGACGATTTCAACCCTCGACATCCTGCCCACCTGTCTGCGCGCTGCCGGCATCCAACTCCCCAACAACATCGACGGCCAACCCATCGAGAAATCAGCTGAAGCACGCAACCTCTTCTGGCGTTTCGGCTCCGGCCATGCCGTCCGTTCCGGCGATTGGAAACTCCTCCACAACGCCAGGGTCAGCGGTCGAAAACCCACCGAAGGAATCGTCAACCGGAAGGAACTGACAAAAGGAACCCGCCTCTTCCACCTGAAGGACGACCCCGGCGAAAGTCGTGATTTGTCCAAAACAAACCCTGAGGTCGTCCAGCGTCTGGAGAAACTCTACGCCACCTGGTCGGCTGCCCTCGCACAATGAAACGAACGCTACTCATTCTCGTTGTCCTTTGCGTCTTGGTGGCAAATGCTCGCGCAACCGACCGGCCCAATGTTCTCTTCATCCTCGTCGACGACCTGGGCTGGAAGGACATTGGCTGCTACGGACACCCGCTTCACGAAACGCCCAACATCGACCAGCTCGCCAACAGCGGGATGCGCTTCACCGACGCCTACGCGGCCTGTCCCATTTGCGCACCGTCGCGCGCCGCGATCATGACCGGCAAGTTCCCGTCCAACACCGGCTTCGTCGACAACTATGCCAGCCAACTGCAGGACGAGACCTTGATGCGCGCCAAGCAGCGGCAGTTCCTGAAACTGAAGGAAGTCACCCTTGCCGAAACACTGAAAGCCGGCGGCTACCAGACTGGCTTCCTCGGCAAATGGCACCTGTCCGAAGGGATGGAAGCTCGAATGCCCACCGACCAGGGTTTCGACATCAACGTCGCGGGCAGTTTTTGGGGACACCCGCTGAAGGGTTATTTCAGTCCCTACCGGTTGCCAAATCTGAAGGATGGACCCAAGGGCGAATACCTGCCCGACCGACTCACCACAGAAGCCATCCGCGTGATGAATGATTTCGAGAAACAAGACCAGCCCTGGTTGCTTTACCTGAGCTACTACACCGTCCACAGCCCCTTTCACAGCAAACCTGAGAAGACGAAGAAATACGTCGCGAAGGCGAAGCGGGAAAGAGTGCGACTCAAGAACCCTGCCTATGCCGGCATGGTCGAGTCGTTGGACGAAAACGTCGGCCGAATGCTCGACTGGATCGAAGCAAAGAAACTGCGGAAGAACACCATCGTCATCTTAACCTCCGACAATGGCGGCATGGTGCGGGCAACGGAGAACAAACCGCTGCGTAGCTACAAAGGTGATCTCTACGAAGGCGGCATCCGCGTCCCCTGCATTATTGATTGGCCCGGCGTTACTCACCCCGGCTCAGTGAGCGCCGTTCCCATCCACGGCGTCGACTTCTTCTCGACGCTCCTCGCCATGACCGGCTTCCCTCAACAACCCAAGAACCACTCCGACAGCGTCAATCTCGTGCCCGTGCTCAAAGGCGCCATGAAATTCAGTCGCGCCTCCATGGTCTGGCACTACCCCGTCGGCGTCCCGCACATCGCCCATTCCCATCCCGGCAGCGTTATCCGCGATGGCGACTGGAAATTCCTCCGCTTCTACGCCGATGGCCGCGAGGAACTCTACAACCTCAGAACCGACATCGGTGAAACCAAGAACCTCCTCGCTTCCAGACCAAAGAAAGCAACCGAACTGAGAGCGCAACTCGACACCATCCTCAAAACCCACAACGCCATCATCCCGACCAAAGTTCCAGCCAAACCCAAGAAACGCCCGGCCAGGAAGAAGCGAACTCCCAAGAAAAATTGAGTCAGACTCGATCAAGCCAATGATGTTCATCCATGGCAGCATGAAGAACGGCAGCGACCCGAACTTGCTGATTGGGTTCGTCCACTTCGTAGATGACCCGGTAAGGAAACCGGTCGGGATAGCGCCGGCGAATGTGCTTGGTGGGATGCCGACGGCTGTTGAGGAACGGGTTGTCAGCCAACGATTGCCAGACGACGATGACCTCTTCCACGAATTCCGCGCCCAATCCCTCGCGACGTTGTTCGTACCACTCGGCGGCGTGGGCCACGTCCTCCTCGACCTCCGGGACGAAGCTGACCTGCCAGCTCATTCAAAGCGGCGACGCAAACGCGCGTTCATGTCGTCCATGGACACTGCGGAATCGGGATTCTGCCGCAGCTTCTCAAACCGCTCTTCCACAATGCGCTCCTCGCGCGGGCTGACCGGAGTTTCGTCCACCTCCAACGCCTTGCGAATCACCATCTGGCGCTGTTCAAATGTCAGCGCGGGCAATTCTTCCAAGACTTCTGCAAAACTCATATTCGAAACATAGCAGCCACATGAAGAATGTCAGGCGTTATCAGCCATCCATGATTCCATTACTCCGAAACCTCATCCTTTGCGTTCTTTGTGCCTTCGCGGCGAAGCCGCATTGCGGTCAAGCGGAGGCCAGTCCGGCTCGGACCTTGCCGAACATCGTTCTGTTTCTGGTCGATGACATGGGATTGATGGACACCTCCGCTCCGATGGTGGCAGACAAGAACGGCAAGCCGCAGCGTCACCCGCTCAACGACTGGTATCGCACGCCGAACATGGAGCGGCTGGCAAAGATGGGAATGCGCTTCAGCAACTTCTACTCGCACAACGTCTGCTCACCGACACGCGTCTCGATCATGAACGGACAGAACTCCGCGCGGCATCGGACCACCGACTACATCTTTCCCTGGCAGAACAACCGCGAGATCGACAACAAACGGTATCCGCTGGCCGTTTGTCAGCAGGTTCCTCCGGAATGGAATTGGCTCGGTCTGCGAAAGGCCGATGTGACCCTGCCCCGGCTGTTGCAGCAAACCGGCTACACCACCATCCATGTGGGCAAGGCACACTTTGCGCCGGACCAGAGCGAAGGCGAAAACCCGCTGAACCTCGGCTTCGACGTGAATGTCGCCGGCACCTGCATCGGCGCACCCGGTTCCTACGGCTTCGGGAAAGGCAGCAAGAACCAACACGCCCGCCCGGTGCCCGACTTGGACAAATACCATGGCCAGGACATCTTCCTGACCGAAGCCCTGACGCTCGAAGCCAAGTCCGAAATCGACAAGGCCTTGGCAAGGAAGAAGCCCTTCTTCCTCCACATGTCCCACTACGCGGTCCACAGCCCCTTCCACTCCGACCCGCGCTTCGCGAAGAACTATCGCGACAGCGACAAAGGCAAACCCGCCCAAGCCTACGCCACCCTGATCGAAGGCATGGACAAATCCCTCGGCGATCTGATGGATCACGTGGAGGCAAAAGGCGTCGCAGAAAACACCCTCTTCATCTTCCTCGGCGACAACGGCGGCGACTGCCCCCACGGCCCGCTCGACGGCATCTCTTCCAGCGCGCCCTTGCGCGGGCGAAAGGGCGCCAAGTGGGAAGGCGGTCTGCGTGTCCCCTTCATCACCTCGTGGGCCAAACGCAACCCGAACAACCCCTGGCAAAAGAAACTCCCCATCCCCGCCAACTCCATCCGCCAGGAGATTGGAACCTGCTACGACCTCTTCCCCACCCTCGCCAACTTCGTCGGTGCACCTATTCCGAAGAGCCATCCCATTGACGGCCAGGATCTCTCCCAGTTTCTCTCCGGCAAAGCAAACCCCAACCACAGCAACGAATTCCTCAACCACTACCCCCATCCCCGCCGCGGCCAGAGCAACTTCTTCACCACCTGGCGTCAAGGCGACTGGAAAGTGATCTACGAATACCTGCAACCCGCCAACGCTCGTTACTCCCTCTACCACCTCGCTGCCGATCCCGGCGAATCAAACAATCTTGCCGCCAAGAACACCAAACAACTACGCACCATGATTCGCGGCATGATTCGCGCACTGGAATCACGGAAGGCTGTCTATCCAGTCAAGGATGGGAAAGTCCTGAAACCGATTGTTCCATGAACTCTGGAGCGGCTTTGCGCAGACGCCCCGGCGTTCATGTCGGAGGGTTGAAAAAGGGTGTTCTTGGCATTAGACAGCGGGGTGACGAATTCGACCGCCCAATCTCCATGAAGAAACTCATCCTCCAAACTTTCCTGTTGCTGCTTCCCATCCATCTTTTCGCCTGGGGACAGCCGCATCATGCGATTACGAAGGCGGCGTTGGAGACGCTGCCGGCTTGGCAGAAGGAACTGCTCGGCGCTGAGTTGGATGCCTTGTCCGCCAAGTATTGCCTGATCCCGGACCGGGTGCATTTCGACAAGGCGAACGCGAGGTTCGCGGCGATGGAAAGCAATCCGGGTGTGGTGTATCTGAAGAAGCTGCATCTGCCGGACGCGGACCAGACGGTGAACCGCGAGTCGTTGCGCTACTTCATGCAGAAGGCGGTAGCAGCTCTCAAAGCCGGCAAGACCGGTGACGCGGCTCGCTACATGGGAACCATCTGTCACTTGATCGAGGATTTCGGAAGTCCGTCGCACACCGTGCCGGGGGACAATATGTTCACTTTACTCCAGCAGTTCATGCCGCCGACGCCGGTGATGGAGGGCAAGCTGTTGCATGGGCCGATTGAGAACGGGGATTTCGCGGTGAGCATTGCTGAATATCAACCGCGGCTGCTCGGTAAGTCGGTGGAGGAGGCCAGCTGGCGGCTGCTGCATCGCGTGCATGAGGCCATCATCAATGCGCGCAGCACCACCGTGCCGATCATTCGGGCACTCTACGCGAATGATCCGGACGCGGTCGTGAAACACCAGCTTCGGGCCGCCACAAAGGACGCGCAGGTGGTCGCGGATGCGATGCACACCATTGTCTGCCTCGGCGCGGGAAGACTTGACGCGGAAACCGGTAACAACCGCGTCGGTATCGCCGGGTTCTGGCCGATGGAAGCGCTGAATCTGTTTTATCCGCAATCGCATTTCTTCAGCGCGCCGTTCTGGGGTCATGCGTTCAGCAACGTGGTGATGGAGAAGGGAACGAAGGCC
The DNA here is from genome assembly GCA_038154405.1 of Verrucomicrobiales bacterium. Lineage (GTDB taxonomy): Bacteria > Verrucomicrobiota > Verrucomicrobiia > Limisphaerales > JAYPXF01. The sequence continues at coordinate 6,269 of JAYPXF010000286.1, forward strand.
GTGCCGATCAATCTACGTGTTGCCGACAGCGACGGTGGTGTGAGCGAGAGACAATTCGCCGAAGGCATCAGCACAGGCATGGGCAAACCGCTGACCTTTCATCTGCCCAATGATGTTTATCGCCGCTTCACGGTTTTCGCCGGACTGCAAGCCGGTATCGGCGACGAAGGCCGCGTGGAGTTCACCGTGCTCGGTGATGGGAAACCTCTCACGAGCCAGATCGTCGACGGGGGCGGGCCGGCGCGTGACATTGTCTGTGAGATCGGCGGCGTGAAGCGGTTGCAGCTAAAAGTTGTTGCGCGTGGGTCCGAGACGAAGAGCAACTACGCCGTGTGGGCAAGACCGGTTTTGGAGAAGTAGTTTCCGTGGTGAAGTCTCACCCAACGGGCATCACGGCGAGCAGGACGTTGCGCGCCTTCTCTTCACGCAATTGCGAACAGTGCATGACCTCGCATAGCGTCCGTTCCTTATCATTGTTGATCGGAGTCGGGCGTCGGAGGATGAACTCCGCCCGGTCGAGTCGATGGTAGGTCACGTGGGCCATTTCGAGACGGTTGATGGGTTCATCGGCCTCTGACTCGTAGTCCGGAACCAGGATTGACCCGGTGTCGACCTGGAACAAATTCGTTTTGGGCATGAAGTCAATCGTCTTGATGGGATGCTCCATGATCCAGGGCACTTCACCGTTCGGGTCTTCGATTTGTGTCCGGCCGACGAGTGGAACCTTGGTGCCTCTCACTTCCACAGTTTCTTTCTCCGTCGCCAGCATCTGCGTCGGTCCGTGAGAATTCACGTCGAAGTTGAGAAAGTGGTATCGGGCCGTCGACATGATCCGAGGCCTTATCAAGGCAGGCTCGTTTTCCCATATTCGCACAGACATTCGGATTGTCGTGCGACGCCACTACCGAATGTTTCGATGATTACAATCCCCTTCACCCGGCAACCAAGGTCCGGGATGCGTCGCTTCGGAGGGATCGTTTGAGCTGGTTGGAAAAGGCCAAGGGAATGGTGGTCGGCAGCGAAGGTGGGGCGGTTTTGTTCGCGGATGTCATCCACTGCGGACACGGCGTACACACACCCTATATCGGGCACCTGGCCGCCGGCTTCAAGGACAAGAACAGCCCCCCACTATCTCGGCCGGCATTGGCCGCCCGATTCCCCCGAGCAGTCCTTCAAACCAATTCCCACGCCGCCTTCCCTGGTCACTCCTCACTTCGACCCCAGGACCCGTATCCCCCTTTATCAGGCTGCCTTCGGGGACGAACTCATCACCACCCATCATTGGAGTTTCGATTCCCCCAAGTTCTCAGATCTGAAAGAGACGCGTGGACTCTTCGAAATACTCTACATGGCGCCGCCCATGTACCATATCAATCGCGAGCAGTGGCCCAAGAGAAAGGACAAGATTCTCAAACATGTGGGCGAATGGACCAGACTCCACAAACAACTGGCCACGGCGCCGCTGCTCCGGGTATTCTGTGTCTTCCTTGGTTGATCGATTTCGTCGTATG
>JAYPXF010000287.1:0-365 GCA_038154405.1 Verrucomicrobiales bacterium
GAAGGCATTGCCGTCGAAACGGAGGTCGTGGACCGCATTGGTGGCGATGGTCCAGACGGGGCTGTCGAATGTGCCGGCGGAAATCACACCGTTGGTATGCACGAGTGTTCCCGCGTTGAGATTCAGCTTCATCGTGCTCTGCGCTGCCACCGACCCACCAATGATGCCGCCGGCGTTCATGTTGACGGTCAGGGCATCGTTCATGGTGCCACTCGTGATCAGAAGGGGATTGTTCGCGTTCAATGTGCCGTTGCCGCCGAGCGTGCCGCCGGTGTTGAGATGCAGATCGGTGTCGGCGGTGTAGGTGCCACCGTTGGCCACATCGACCACAGTCTCCACCCGGGTGGTTCCGGCACCGTTGATCG
>JAYPXF010000287.1:465-7696 GCA_038154405.1 Verrucomicrobiales bacterium
TCGACTTGCGGACAATGCCGCCCGTATGGTTGGTCAGGTGATCCGAGTTGTCGCCGCTGAATGTCGTCCCGTCGGAACGGAATTCGAGTACGGCGTTGGATTTCACCGTCCACGCCGGACTGTTGAAGGTTCCGCCACTGATCAAGCCGTTGGTGTGTACCAATGTTCCGGCATTGAGATTGAGCTTCATCGTGCTTTGGGCCGCGACACTTCCTCCGATGATCCCACCCGCGTTCAGGTTCACGGTGAGCGAATCATTCATGGCACCGCTGGTGATCAGGAACGTTTCGTTTACATTCAGGATGCCGCTGCCGCCAAGCAGGCCGCCGGTGTTGAGATGCAGGTCCGAATCAGCGGTGTATGTGGCTCCGTTGGCCACATCGACCACAGTCTCCACCCGGGTGGTTCCGGCACCGTTGATCGAGGCACCGTCGACCAGGGTGAAGGATCCCGCATCATAGAGAAGGGTGCTATTGTTGGACACCGAGATGGTTCCGCCGATGGTGCCGCTGTCATTGAGTTCAAGTGTACCCGTTTGCACGTCGACCTGTCCCTCGTTGGCAAAGAACCAGTCGATGACCGTGGTGCCCGTGCCGGTCGACTTGCGGACAATGCCGCCCGTATGGTTGGTCAGGTGATCCGAGTTGTCGCCACTGAACGTCGTGCCATCGGATTGAAGGTCGAGCACGGCGCCGGACTTCACTGTCCATGCCGGATCATTGAATGTACCGCCAGTGATCAGGCCGTTGGTGTGGATGAGCGTTCCGGCATTGAGATTGAGCTTCATGGTGCTCTGCGCCGAGACGTTGGCGCCGATGATGCCGCCGGAGTTCACGTTGACCGTCACCGAGTCGTTGATCGTGCCGCCGGTGACGAGGAACGGATCGTTCAGTTCCAACGTGCCGTTGCCCCCAAGCGTGCCTCCGGAATTCAGCTGCAGATCCGCGGATGAGGTGAACGTGCCACCACTGGGCGTATCGGCAACGGTTTCCACCTGAAAAGTGCCGGCTCCCGATGCGGTTCCCCCATTGGCGAGCGTGAAGGTTCCGGCATCCAACAACAGGACGGCACCGTTGGAAACCATGGTCGTGCCACCATAGTTGCCGCCTTCACGCAGTGAGATCGTGCCTGTGTGCACATCCACCGTACCGCGATTGTCAAAACGCCAATCGACAATGCTCGTACTGGTGCCTGCCGATTTGCGGAAGGTGCCGCCGGCGAGATTGGTGATCGCGTCGGTGTTGTCACCGCTCGTCACCGTCCCATCGAAGGTGATGTCATAGACCGCATTGGTCTCGATGCTGATGAGCGGATTGACGAACGTGCCGCCCGAAGTGAAGCCCGCCGAATGCGTCCATGATCCGGTGAGTTTCAACACCGCGTTCTGCATTGTGCCATTGCCGGTCTTCGAGCCGGACTGGGCTTCCACGGTCACGTTGTTGCCCAAGGTTCCGGCGCTCCAGGTGAACGGTCCGCTCAGGAAAAGTGTCTGGGCCGTGTCCGCCGAAATAGTGGCGCTGCTGTTGCCCAGGGTCAGCCCGTTGATCAAAGGGCTCGTGTCCAATCGCAGCGTGCCCGCATTCGTGATGGAAACATCTTCCACCGAAGTTGGTACAATCTGCGGCGACCAGGTGGTGTTGTCCGACCAATCGCCTGTGCCGCCCACGAATTGAACCGGCGTTTGTGCGGTTGCCGTGAGGTGGGCCAGGACGATGGCCAAGGCCCAGACGTATCCTCGTTTCCAAGTACGAAGCGAAGGGCAATGCAGCATTCCCAATCCCCCCGAAATCAATGAAGCCTTCATGCGAGATCCAGCCTAAACCTGTTGTTTCGAAACGAAAGACAGAACTTGGCAGGTCGTCGACGGAAATTGCTTTTGGCCGCCCGCCCGCATCGCTACGTTCCCGCTCGTCTTGGGAAACGTGAAACAACAACTCACCCGATTGGAAAACGGTCTGACAGTGGTGTCTGCCGAGATGCCGGCGGCGGCCAGCGTCAGTGTCGGCATCTGGATCGGCGTAGGTTCGCGTCACGAGACCGAAGCCGAGAACGGCGCCGCGCACTTCATCGAACACATGCTGTTCAAGGGGACCAAGCGCCGGAACGTGAAGCAGATTGTCCAAGAGGTGGAAAGTCTCGGCGGCTATCTGAACGCCTACACGAGCGAGGACCAGACCTGCTATTATGCCCGAGGGCGCGCGGCGAATTGGAAGACGCTCTTCGACGTGCTCTGGGACATGTACGCGAATGCGACCTTCCCGGCCCGGGAATTGGATCGCGAGCGCGAGGTCATCAAGGAAGAGCGCGCGATGTATCTGGATGATCCCTCGCAGCTGGTGCAGGAGACGCTCGGCTTGGCGATGTGGCCGGATCATCCCATGGGTCGCCCGATCGAGGGAACGGAGGAAAGCCTTGATGGACTGACTCGCGCGAAACTTCGGCGTTTTCAAAGCGGTCATTATCACCCGGGCAACACCTACATCTCCGCCGCGGGGATGATTTCACATCGCGGGTTGGTGTCGCAGGTGGGGCGTCTGACCGAGGGCCTGCAATGCGGGGCGAACGGATCCGGGTTTGTTCCCGTGCCGCAGCAAAACAAGCGACCGTGTGTGAAAGTGCTGCGACGCGATATCGAGCAGACCCAGATCGCGCTCGCGATCGACACTTGTTCGCGCAGTGCCCCTCAGCGTTACGCGGTGCGAATGCTGGGTGCGCTTCTGGCGGAGAACATGAGCTCGCGGCTCTACCAGTCGCTTCGCGAACGTCATGGTCTCGCTTATTCGGTAAGCAGCAGTCCCAATTTGTTCGCCGACATCGGTGACCTGACGATCACCGCCGGCGTCGATTCCGATCGCCTGAGCGCCGCGCTGGAACTCATTCAGAAAGAGTTGCGGCGATTGAAACGCCGGCCACCTTCGGTGGGAGAATTGAACGCGGCGCGTGAGTATGTGATCGGCCAGTTCGAACTCTATCTGGAAAGCACGGAAAACTACATGACCTGGCTCGGCGAGAGCGTTGCCGGAAACGGGAATATCGCCTCACCGACCGTGGTCAAGAACCGCCTCAATCGGGTCACGCCCGCAGGCATTCGTGTCGCCGCCCGCGAATTCATCCGCCCCGATCGAATGACCCTCGCCGTGGTGAGCCCACGGAAATCAGAACGCGGATTGGAACCCTATCTCGATTGCTGAAGCAGGATTCCTATTCCTGTGGCTCGGTCGGGAGACCGGCCACAGGTGCAATTGTGAAACCTTGAATTCACCGCGTCCGCCAGACTGGTTCATATGAGGCGCGTGTCCTATCATCCGGCCATGAGATCAATCACCTTGGCGTGCCTGCTGTGTTTCAGCCTGTCAGTGAACGCGGCCGTTCAATTCAAGAAACGCGTTCTCAACGACCGTTACCTGTGCGACGGCGTAACTGCCGGGGATCTAAATCGTGACGGCAAACCGGACATCATCGCCGGCCCTTACTGGTACCAAGGGCCGGACTTCACCAAGTCTCATGAGATCTACCCTCCGGCGGAATTTGCCAAGGAAGCCAGCCCGACGGACAGCATGTTCAGCTTCGTCTACGACTTCAACGGCGACGGTTGGAACGACGTTCTGAAACTCGGCCGCGTTCACAAGCATCAGGCGATGTGGTTTGAGAATCCTCGCGGCAAGAAAGGATACTGGAACGCACACTTCGCCTTACTTCGCGTGAATGGCGAATCGCCGACCCTGCAGGATGCTGATGGCGATGGTCGGCCGGGGTTGTTGGCGCACGATTTGAAACGGTGGGGCTTCATCCGGCCTGACTGGAGCGCTCCGACGAAGCCTTGGACGTTTCATCCGATCACGGCGGAAGGTGAGTTCAAGCAGTTTTATCACGGTGAAGGATTGGGTGATGTGAACGGCGACGGCCGTCCGGATCTGATGATCAATGAGGCGATTTATTTGCAGCCTGACGACGGGGGGAAGGCCTGGAAGAAACAGGAAATGCGCTTCGGTGAGAACGGCGGTGCACAGATGTTCGCCTACGACGTGGATGGCGATGGCGACAACGATTTGATCACCTCATTGAATGCCCACCTTTGGGGATTGGCGTGGTTCGAGAAGCTCAAAGACCGACTGGGCTTCCGAAAGCACATGATCATGGGATCTCGCGAAGATGAATCGAAGTATGGGGTGGCATTCTCACAGCCACATGCCCTTGAACTTACGGACATCAACGGTGACGGCCTGCGGGACATCGTGGTCGGCAAACGCATGTGGGCGCACGGGCCGGAGGGCGATGTGGAACCCAACGCCGCGCCGGTGGTCTACTGGTTCGAGCTGCGTCGTGAACAGGGGAAGGTCCGTTACGTGCCGCACCGGATTGACGATCGATCTGGTGTCGGCGTGCAGATCTGGTGTGCGGATGTCAACGGCGACGGGCGTACGGACGTGATGACGGCGTCGAAGCTGGGTGCCTTCCTGTTCGAGAACGTATCGGCTGATTGATGAGGTGTCGTCGTTGCGCGCCTCTGATATGGGCTCGCGGGCACGGATTCGACGTGCTCACCGCAAGCGCTCTACCCACCATTGCCGGATCGCTGGCGCTACGAATGGCGGGCAGCCGTTTACTTCAGGTGTCCGGTGGCCCAGAGCATGCCGTTGGCGAGAGCGTCAATGAACGGTTTCTCGCCGAACGTCTCGTCACTGTGCCCGTAAGTGGTACCGAACACGCGGGCCTTGCCGTATTGATTGGTCCAAAAGACGGGATGTTCCTTCTTTGTGCGTTCGCTGACCGAGGTGGCCAGGGCTTTGGCGTTCGGCCAGAGCTTGTCGATCACGTAGAGCTCGTCCTTCGGCGTCACCCAGCCGTCCGGAAAGTCCTTCATGGTCGGATGATCCTTGGCGATGACCTTCACGGGATAGTTGCTCTTGTGCTCGTGGTGGAAGCTCGTCACCCCTAGAAACTGGCGCCAATCATCAATTGTCGCCGCCCGGTAAGTATGCATCGCGCAATGGACGACGAGCGCCGGTGTGCCGCGCTTGTGCGCATCGGTAATCTTGCGGATGTAGTCTTCGTCGGTGGTGTTGGCGAAACACTCGTTGTGGATGACCACATCAAACGCCTTCTCCCATCCTTCGATATCATAGAGAGCGATCTTGCCCTGCGTTCCCCGTCCGCCGTCATGCAGGATGGTCCACTTTGTATTCACCCGCTGGGAAATTCCCTCGGACAACAACTTCGACTGGATGAGGTAGTTGTGACAGCAACCGCCGGTGATCAGCAACGCACGGATCGGAATCTCCGGTCCCACCTTGGGCGCCGCGGGTTTCTTTTTGCCTCGCTTCTTCTTGGCGGCGGCATCCGCATCAGGAGCAAAGGCCAATAGGGATGCGACGAGTGCAAACGCGAGAATCGAACGGAGACTTTTGAACATGCGCGGAGCGTAGGAACGCCGACTGCGGTAGTCAATGCCGGGCGGAATCGACTGAGCCTGACTCTTACCCACAAATCCGGACGATCAGTATTCATGTCTTTCAATGTTGCTGCTTTGATTCCACACGATTCCGTCCTTCCGGGGGCTTGCTCCGTATTCAGATATACAACGGCCCGTTCTGTCGTCTCACCATCCACGGTGTTCGGTTTCGGGCACAATCATGGGCGGCAAAATGATGATTCAGACCATGATTTTGCTTTGTCCGTCGGTTGCTGCTCTGCCCTTCACGTAGATCTTTCGCCCTACACAATCAGTGCGGCGTCTCCAAGATGTGGGTAATGGTGAGGACGGAGCGATTTCCTCCATCAGATGGAGAAGAAGGACTTGAGCTGGCCGAGGAAGTCGTTGGCGTATTCGTTGTGGCGGTCGAGCCCGCCGTCGACCTGGTTCTGCGACGCGGTTTCGGCGAGGATGACTTCGGTCTCCAGCTTGCGGAGGGCGAGGATCTCGCTGAGCTTCTCGAGCAGTTCGGGGGATTCGCGCAACACGACGGCCATCTTCTCTCGCGGAATCTGCACGACCTCGGTGTCGAAGTTGGCGACCACGTTGGCGCTGTAACGTTCGCCGGTGAGCATGGCCATTTCGCCGACGCAGTCTTCGGTGCGGAGCAGACCGACCCGGGTGGGTTTGCCTTCCATGTCCACCATCACGTCGGCTTCGCCCTTCACGATGACGAGCATGTAGTCGCCTTCCTCGCCCTGGCGGACGAGCTTCTGGCCCCGGCCGAACAACTGGCTCTTGGCGCCGCCGACCAGCTGGTGCAGCTGGCGTTCGTTGAGCACGCCGAACATCGGGTGTCGCGCGAGAATCTCCATGATGCGATCGGTCTGGTCGTCGAAGCCGGAGCGTCGACGTTCGAATTGCACGACCTGCTTCGGCCACGGAATCGACATGCCCGCGCGATGGAGGGCGTACCAGGCGCCGGTGCGGATGGCATCGGCCACCCGGTCCATCTTCTCATCTTCGTCGAGCCAGTACTTGATCTCGTAGATGGCGGCGCGGTCATCAAAGTCCTGCACGAACACTTCCGGCGCCGGGTCCTTGCGGATGCCGTCCACGTGCCCGGCGGAATCCAACAGGATGTCGCGGACCTGGTTCGGTGGACTGGTATAGTCGGCGGGAATGGTGACGCGGGCGGCGTGCAGTTTTACCGGATAGTTCAGGTTGATGATCTTGTTGGAGATCATGTCCTTGTTCGGTCGATCGATATAGATGTGATCAATCGTCCGCATCCGGGTGGAACGCCAGTTGATTTCCATCACCTGGCCGACGTCGCCTTCGACCTGCAGCCAGTCACCCGGTTTGTAGGGTTTGTCCATCTGCAGGGTGAAGCCGGCGAACATGTTCTGCATGATGTTCTGCAGCGCCAGGGCGATACCGGCCGTGGCGATCGAACCGCCGACGAGCAGGCCCTTCACATCGAATTTGTAGACTCCCTGCACCACGAACAATGCCGCCAGACCGAGGCCGATCAGCATGGTTGAGTGCGTGAGGAAACGTGGCACGATCATCTGCCGTTTCTTCTGGAAGTAACCCTCCCAATAAAAACGGTTCACCAGTTTCACCACGAACATGGCGGTGAGGACGATGGTGGAGGCGAAGATGAACTGCAGGACCCCTTGGCCGACGTTCAGGTAGCTGCTGCCGACGAAGAAGCCGTTGGCGACGCAGAGCATCTGGTAATCCCCGCCCAGCTTGACCCCCCAGCGCCGCTTGAGGACGCGCCCGATGTACATCATGCCGACGTAAACGACGACA
>JAYPXF010000288.1:0-7674 GCA_038154405.1 Verrucomicrobiales bacterium
GCTCTGCACGTATACCCGGATGAAGGGGTGGGGGAGCTGGCATTCCTTTATGTCAGTTCGTCGCACGAGAATCAGGGAATTGGTCGTAAACTGATGCAGTTTGTCGAATCACGGGCGCGCGAACGCGGATTGAAACGGATTATCGCCCTTTCCACGCAGGCATTTGCATTTCTGCGTAACAAAGGTGGCTTCGCGGAAGGTGACGATGGGATTCTGCCTGGGGGGCGAAAGGAGCTCTATGTACAGAGCGGACGCAAGTCACGGGTGCTGTTCAAGGAATTGGTATGAAGGAATTGCCCGCTGAATTCTTGAAGCGGTGTTCTGAACTGTCAGTCGAGCTGACTGATTCCGTGTTGTGCGTGTCTGTGGCTGATCAACGACTCTACTGGTTTCGATCGGACGGTGATGAGAATGTCTTGCATCGCGAATTGATCTGTTCGACGTCGAAATTCGGAGTAAGCCAGGAGGAGGGTTCCAACTGCACGCCTTTGGGCCTGCATCGCATCAACGAAAAGATCGGTGACGGCGAACCGGTCGGGACGATTTTCAAAGGGAGAGCGCCCGTGGGGTATGATGGGGTGGGCAATCCTGAAGCAAGAATCACCACCCGCATCCTGTGGTTGGATGGTTTGGAGAAAGGCTTCAATCGCGGTGGCAACGTGGATACGCATGAGCGCTATGTTTACATCCACGGCACGGGCGATGAGTCGAAGATCGGGCAGCCTGATTCACACGGATGTGTGCACCTGAACGCGGAGGATCTGATTCCGTTGTTCGACGCCGTTTCGTCAGGAACGCTGGTGTGGATTCAACGCTGATGCGCGCTCTGATTGGGTTGGCAACCGAATCCACCTTCGGTCGGTGTTGACAAAAAAAGCGCGCCCTTGCGGACGCGCTCTCGAACTTTTGTTGAGCCAATTCAGTCAGCCATGATTTCCTTGGCCTTGGCGAGGTTCTCGGATACCTGACCCCAGTTGACCACGTTCCAGAATGCCTTGAGGTAATCCGGACGGCGGTTCTGGTAGTTGAGGTAGTAGGCGTGCTCCCAGACGTCGCAGCCCAAGAGCGGAATGCCGCTGCCATCCATGATCGGGTTGTCCTGGTTCGGGGTGGAGACGACGTCGAAGGAGCCGTCCTTGGTCACAACCAACCATACCCAGCCACTGCCGAATCGGGTTGCGCCACCGGCTTCGAACTTGGCCTGAAACTCGGCGAAGCTGCCAAATGCGGCGTTGATGCCATCGGCAACTTCACCGGCGGGTTCGCCGCCGGTGTTAGGGCCCATGACTTTCCAGAAGAAATTGTGATTCCAGTGACCACCACCGTTGTTGCGAACGGCTCCGCGGATGCCTTCCGGCAGCGAATCAATACTGGCGATGAGTTCGCAGATGGACTTGTCGGCGAGATCGGCGTGTCCTTCGAGTGCGCCGTTCAGCTTGGTGACGTAGGTGTTGTGATGCTTGCCGTGATGGATCTCCATCGTCTTGGCATCGATATGGGGTTCGAGGGCATCGTGAGCGTAAGGCAATTCAGGTAATTCGTGAGCCATGGTGTATATGTATCAATTAAGTTTCTGATTCAGAGCGAGCGAATCTTAACCAAGGGCACTGCGTGCGACAAGGGGCGGATTCTGTGAATCTGTTTCCCCACTGTGATAGTGAGTATTAAAATATGACATATGCTACATGTTTATCAGGAAGTCCTTGACATCCCTAGAACGGAGAATGGCATTTGGGTGGTGAGCAAGGTGGAGATCAGCTGCCCGGTGCTGATTGTGGGTGCCGGAATACTTACCGGGGTATGCCTGTATCTCGATAAGCAGCGAGTCGAGCGAGAATTGGCAGCGGTGTCCAGATTTCATCCGAACGTGGCTCAGAGAAGCCGTGTCTCCTATGCCCCTCCGTCTGTTCCTGATCGTGGAAAGTTGGAGGATCTCAGTGCCTTCGGCTCACCGAAAATCGCAAAAACCAATCGATGGCGATTAATATCGGGGCATCCCGGTCGACCAGAGGTTCGAATTCTGAGGGCACAAGGAAACAATGTGGATTTGCTTGTCCTAAAAGACTCGCGGAGATTCAAGGAGTGAAAGTGGGATCGTCAATCCGCGTAGGGGCGGAAACTTGGAAGGTGATGCAACTGAACGACGAATAAATCACGTTTCAACAACCGAGCAATCTCAGGAGGATTGCCCTGCGGATTCCTCCGAATGCTTCGAAGTGATCAGTTCACCAAGGCGATGAAGTTCTCCAGGAGTTTCAAACCGACGGTTTGGCTTTTCTCCGGGTGGAATTGGGTCGCATAGACATTGTCGCGCCAGACGGCGGAAGCGAAGTTGCCTCCGTATTCGGTCCGACCGACCACCACTGAGTCGTCTGCGGGCTTGGGGTGGAAGCTGTGGACAAAGTAGAAGTGGCTCTGATCGGGGATGCCGTTGAAAAGCGGACAGTCCTGGTTGGCGATCTCCACTTGATTCCAGCCAATCTGCGGCACTTTCAATCCCGGTTCGTTGGGGAAGCGGACGACGCTGCCATCGAAGATGTGCATGCCGGCGGCGCAGCTGTTGAACTCTTCGCTCCTTTTAAACAGAGCCTGATACCCGACGCAGATTCCGAGGAATGGTTTGCCGGATTCGATGAACTTCTTGGAGGCCCCCAGCAACTCCTGTTGCTGAAGTGAGTTGATGCAGTCGTCGAACGCTCCGACTCCGGGAAGTACGCAGGCGTCGGCTTCGTGCAGTCGATCAGGACCGGTCATGACGTCCACGTCGGCGCCCAGCTTGCGCAGGGCTTTTTCCACACTCCGGAGATTTCCGGCACCGTAATCGAGCAGTGCAATCATCGCGGGGAGAATCTAGTCACAATTGGTATTCGAGGGAAACTGGATTGATGAGGCGGTGGGGGCGTAGTTTCGGTTGGCAACCAAAACTACCATCTCACTTGCCGATGCCGCGTTCACTGGCGCGGACGAAATTGACCAAGTGATCGAGTTCGTCGGAATTGGGAAGTTCAGCTTCGATTCGCTCCAAGGCATTCGAAATGGTCAGTTTCTCGCGGATGAGGAGCTTGAAGGCCTGTTTGAGAGCAGTCTGGACTTCTTCGCTGACTCCATTGCGACGAAGGCCTTCCTTGTTGATGGTGCGGGTGGTGGCGGGGTTGCCGTCGGCGAGCATGAAAGGGGGAACGTCTTGTACGACCTTGGAGCAGCCACCGATGATGGAGCCTTTGCCGATGCGGCAGAATTGATGCACCGCGGCGAGCCCGCCAATGATAGCTCGATCCTCGACGGTTACATGGCCAGCCAGTGTGCCGACGTTCGACATGATTATCCGGTCGCCCAATTGACAGTCGTGGGCGATATGGCAATAGGCGAGGATGGTGTTGTCGCTGCCAATCACCGTGGCATCACCGTCACTCGTGGCGCTGTGCACGGTCACGTTTTCTCGGAAGGTGTTGCGATGGCCGATGCGGGTCCAGGTGGTACCGCCTTTCCATTTCAGGTCCTGCGTTTTCAGACCGATGGCGGCGAAGGGATAGACTTCGTTTTCGTCTCCGAGTTCCGTGTGGCCGTCGAGAACGACGTGGGAATGGAGTTTGCAGTTTGCACCGATCGTGACGTTTTCACCAACGACGCAAAAGGGACCGATTTCGCAACCGTCGCTGACGGTGGCCTTTTCGTGGACGATGGCAGAAGGGTGGATCTGCGGCGTGCTCATTCGCGGTCGATCAGCATGAAGGTCACGTGGGATTCGCTGACTTCCTCTCCGTCGACGGAGCAGACGCCTTTGGCCTTGCCGATGTTGCGGCGGGATTTGAGCAATTCCACCTCGATCTTGAGGATGGCTCCGGGTCGAACCGGCTTCCGCCATTTCACATTCTCGGCCGACATGAAGTAGGCGAGCTTTCCGAAGTTGTCCGCCTGCTTGAGCATCAGGATGCCGGCGACCTGGGCAACGGCTTCGAGCTGGAGCACGCCGGGCATGATCGGGTGCCCGGGAAAATGTCCCTGAAAGAATGGCTCATTGATCGTGACCATTTTTTCCGCCTCGATCTTGTTGCCCTTAATCTTGGTAACCTTGTCCACCATAAGGAACGGATAGCGGTGCGGCAGCACCTTCATGATCTGATCGATGTCCAGTGTCATGCCGTCGCGCACGAGGTTTTCATGTTCCGCTGCTGGCTCGGCGTCGCGCACCTTCGAGGCTTTCTTCTCGGCCTTGGGTGTTTCCGTGGTCTTGCTGCGCGGTTTGGATTTGGGCTGCGCATCCGGTGGAGGAGGGGAGAACGTTTCCACTTTTTGTTTGGGTTTGCGCATATGCGCGGCGAGCTGCTTGGTAAGTTCGGCGTTGGCGGCGTGACTGGGTCTGATGGCGGTGATGTGTCCGACAAAGCGTTTTCCGAGGAGTGCGATGTCGCCGAGGATGTCGAGGATCTTGTGCCGGACAAATTCATCGGGGTAACGCAACGGTTCGTTTGTGAGAATGGCGTCGTCCCGAATGACGACGGCGTTTTCCAGGCTGCCGCCTTTGATGAGGCCGTTGGTATAAAGGTATTCGATCTCCTCGAAGAAACAGAACGTGCGAGCGTGGGCGATCTCCTTGGCCCAGTTTTCCGGGTCGATCTCGACACTGAAGTGTTCGGTCATCCGGCCTCCACCACCAGAACTGGTGCAGGTGATCTTCAGTTTGTCGTGAGGAAACACGGTGACGGTTGTCTCACCTGCCTGCATTTCGAAGGCTTCCTCGATTTTGAATTCGTCGCACGCCTCGGCTTGGGCCGCGAGCCCGACTTTCGAGATCATGCGAACGTATTCGCGGGAACTCCCGTCGGCGATAGGGGGTTCGTTGGCGTCGAGTTCGACCACCGCGTTGTCCACGCCGCAACCACTGAAGGCGGCGAGTACGTGTTCGACGGTGTGCAGGCGGATGTTGCCTTTGCCCAAGGTGGTCGAGCGGTTGGTGTCGACGATGTGTTCGAACGAAGCCTCAATCTCGGGGGAACCGTCCAAGTCCACTCGGCGAAAGCGGATGCCGGAGTTTGGCTTGGCCGGCAGAAAAGTCATGTGCACGGGATTGCCGGAGTGGAGGCCGGTCCCGGTATAACTGACGGAATTCTTCAGAGTCTGCTGCTGCCGCACGGGCGCAGATTAAAGCGATGGGAACCGGGCTGGGCAATCTTTTACGCTGCTTCAGCGGGCGAAACTCCACAATTTTGTGTTGTTTTCGTGCAAAAACTCCTACAAATCCCGTGCTCCAAGCGTGGCGATGAACGACGACGAAGTCCTTTACGAGCGGGTTTCCCGCGAAATGGCCGATGGTGACATCAAGGAAGGGATGTGGACCAAGGCCTATGCCAATGCCATGGGCGACGAGGGCAAGGCCAAGGCGCTTTACATCCGGGCGCGGGTTGAGCAGCTTGCCCGGGAGGAGGCTCAGAAACAGTATTCCGCGCTCGGGGTGGATGACGACGACGCGATGGATGATGAGGTTGAGGACGGTGCCAAGATTGACGTGAAACGGTTCGAGGAAAAAATCCCGCCGCAGCTCTTGAACGCCTTGCAGATAGGCGGATTTGTGATCGGGGTGGTCGCCATCTGGTTTTTCCGCAATGATCTGGCCAACATCGGTCGTCGTCTCAAACAGATGATTTCGGGAGGTTGAAATGACGGAGAACGAGGCCAAAAAACTCTTGCGTGATTTTCAGTCCGGCAAAGTTTCGGAAGCCGAAGTTGTTCGAGCCTTTCAACGGGAGCCTTTCAGTGATCTGGGTTTCGCCAATGTCGATACTCATCGGGAGTTTCGGAAAGGCTTTCCGGAAGTGATCTTTGGAAGTGGGAAGACTCCAAAACAGGTGACCGCCATTGCCGGTGAACTTTTGGATGCAGGGCAGCGCGTCTTGGTGACTCGGATCGGGGATGAACATGCCCGTTCGCTGAAGCGCAAATTCAAGAAGACGGTTCATCACGAAACGGCACGGTGTGTTTCGATCGAGAAGAAGCAGGGGAAGAAGCGTGGTGGCACGATAGCCGTGTTGTCAGCTGGTACCAGTGATTTGCCAGTCGCGGAAGAGGCCGCGGTAACTGCGGACTTCATGGGGAACAAGGTGGAACGGCTTTACGATGTGGGAGTAGCCGGCTTGCATCGACTGCTTGCCCGCGTGGAACAGTTGCAGGTGGCAAATGTGCTCATTGTGGCCGCGGGAATGGAAGGCGCTTTGCCCAGTGTGGTTGCGGGGTTGGTGAATCGACCGGTGATTGCCGTGCCGACGAGTGTCGGTTACGGGGCCGCTTTTGGCGGTGTGGCCGCGTTGTTGGGAATGCTGAACAGTTGTGGCAGTGGCGTGACCGTGGTGAATATCGACAATGGTTTCGGGGCCGGATACGCCGCCAGCCAGATCAATGCCTTGACACAATCGGAATGAAAACACTCTACCTCGATATCTTCAGCGGCATCAGCGGCGACATGTTTATCGGCGCGTTGCTGGATCTTGACGTTGACTTCTCTGCGCTGGAGAGCGAACTGAAGAAACTCGGGGTGGACGGCTACGAACTGCGTTCTCGGCGGAAATCGAAGTCATTTATTGAAGGCGTGAAATTCGATGTACTGCTGGAGGGCGACGAGGCGGAACATTGTCATTCCCACGAATCGGGGAACGAACATTCGCATTCCCATTCGCATGCGGCGGAGCCGGAGGAACCCAGTCACGTGCATTCTCACGATCACGCGCATTCCCATTCGCACAGTCCAGGTGCGCACGACCACAGTCACGAAGGCAGCCGCGATCACGCGCAGATCCGGGAATTGATCGACAAGTCCGATTTGTCCGATTGGGTGAAGGACAAGTCCAAGGCGGTTTTCTATCGCGTCGCCGTGGCGGAAGGAAAGGTGCATGGCCTGCCGGTGGAGAGCGTGCACTTTCATGAAGTCGGCGCGGTGGATTCGATTGTGGACATTGTGGGGGCGTGCATCTGCTTGGAGCTGCTGGGCAAACCACGGGTCCTGGCCGCACCGGTTACGGAAGGAACCGGCTTTGTAATGTGCGCCCATGGACGTTTCCCCGTTCCGACGATGGCGACGCTGGAGATTTTGGGCGCCCGCGGGGTGCCGGTGAATCAATGTGACGAGCCACATGAATTGGTGACTCCGACGGGGGCTGCGATTCTGGCCGAATTCGCCGAGAGTTTCGGCTTGATGACCGGCATGGTGGCCAAGAAAGTTGGATACGGCCTGGGTTCACGGGACAATCATACGCGTCCGAATGTTCTGCGTGCCGTGCTCGGAGAGAGCGTTGGTGCCTCAGCGCAATTGGATTGGGAGACCGACCAGATCGCGGTCTTGGAGACGAATCTCGACGACATCAGTTCCGAAGTGCTTGGCCACTTCGTTGATAGCGCCCTCGCGGCCGGTGCCTTGGATGTATTTCACACGCCGATCCAGATGAAAAAGAATCGGCCGGCGGTGCTGTTGACCGTGCTTTGCGATGAAGGAGACGCCGATCGCTTCTCAGAAGCGATCCTAAGAGAGACCAGTGCATTTGGTGTACGTCGGACCGCTGCGGAACGACGGAAACTGACACGTGAGATGCGTTCCGTGAATGTCGACGATGTTGAGGTGATGGTGAAATTCGGCAGACTCAACGGAAAGGTGGTTCAGGTGTCCCCAGAATACGAATCCTGTGC
>JAYPXF010000289.1:0-7663 GCA_038154405.1 Verrucomicrobiales bacterium
GTGTAGCTCCGTGCTTTTCAGCGAACAGTCTCAAGTGGCGGGACTCAAGCTCAACAGTGCCCTCCCGCTTTGTAAGGCGGGCGTAGTCGAGATAGACCGCAAGGAATTCACAGAGTTTAGGATTTGCGACCTGCGATAGGGCTGCCTCCGGCGCTTCGTGTGCCCCAGTGGCCTTTATCTTTATGAGTTCTAATCGGGCCTCCGGCACGCTGGAGGCGGATAGGGACACTCGTTTGTCTTTGCCGCCTACATTCAGTCGAGCATAGAAGCGGCTTCCGCGCTTCCAGAGACCCCGGATAGGTTGCTTGCGGGAATCCAAGACGCGGACAAACGGCGGGGTGGCATTCGACGAGGACTTTTCAGAACCGGCACAGAAACCGGCACATCGGCTTTTCGAGGATGATTTTGGCACGACACATTTCTTTCGTTGTGTCGGCGTTTGTCCTTTAGGAACGCGGAGTTACGCGTGGTACCGGTGGAGGGACTCGAACCCACACGGCTTTTGAGGGCCCCAAGATTTTAAGTCTCGTGCGTCTACCAATTCCGCCACACCGGCTTTCCTGGCGCTGAGTCAATCGGAATGGGAGGGACGCTGCAAGCAAACTCGGTGGCGCCGTGCCGGTGCCCAGCCCATGAGAAACAAATTTTGGTGAAGGTTCGGTAACTCAGTCGCATTCAGGAATGGGACGAAAATGGTCAGATGGAGGTGCAGCAAATGTGCGAACCGAATAGGGAAACTGAATCATGAGACCAAATCGAACTCTGTTGTCCGTCATCGCGGCGGGAACCTTTTTTGTCCTTCAATGCCCGGTCACAGGATGTGCCCGTTGATTGGAAGGCAGTCCTTTCTTCGCCGGTGTTGAATCCGGTGTTCTTTGAGGACCCGCGGATCCTCTCCGAGGTGCGGCCAATCTTCATGCACCAGACGATCCATGAGAATTTTGCCACGGCCGGTGGCGACATCCAGCTCTATGCGGCGGAGATCCGTTGGGCCGTGAGCGATCGACTGGCGATCATTGCCACGAAGGATGGCTACGTGGACGCGGATCTCGGCGCGTTGGGTGATGCCAGCGGCTTTGCGGATCTGGCGGCCGGACTGAAATACGCCGTCATCGATGATGCGAACCAGCGACTGATCGTGACTCCAGGTTTCGAAGTCAAGCTGCCGACGGGCGATCAGGAAGTGTTCCAAGGCTCGGGCAAGGGCGAATGGGATTTCTTCGTGTCCGCGGCCAAGGGATTCGATCAATTCAATCTCACGGGCAATGCGGGGGGCCGCATACCGAATGACATGAGTCGGAACACGGCGCAACGGCACTGCAGCCTGCAGGTTGACAAGCAGGTGAACCCTTATTTCATCCCGTTTGTCGCGGCCAACGCGTTCACGATGCTCAACGGCACTTCACAGGGTGGCGTGCCGGGACTGTTGAACACGGAGGGATTTGACCTGATCAACTTCGGCAGTGCGAATGCCGCCGGTCGCACGCAGGCCAGCCTTGGCCTCGGCTTCCGTAGCAGGATCAAGGAGAACGTGATCTTTGGCTTCGGCTGGGAAAAGGCCGTGGGTGCGCCGAAGAGCATCATCGATCATCGCTTTACGGTGGGTTTCATATTCCGCTTCTGATTGGTGTCCTCCGAACACGGCGCAGAGGTGGCGTGTGCCAAGGAGCCGTCCGGTTTCCCGCTTGCGGGCAGATCGGGCGGCTTTCTGCATTGGATTCAGTATTTCTCGGACAAGACCGGCGTTTGAATTCCGGTGTTACGGGGTTACCTTCCGTGATGGCCGAGATTCCAGAGTCCGGGAAAGAAAAGTGGGGAAACGCTTTTGGGTCGATTGACGATGGCGGGGGAGAGGATCCTTTGGCGGGTCTGCTTTCGCGGGAGGAACTCGATCAGTTATCCATTTTGCAGATCCTCGACATGGTGGCGGCCAAGCTGCCCCAGCGTCACAGTGCCCTGGTCGACCTGGTCTATCTCCGTGAGCGCGTGGCGAACATGGAGGAGATGAATGAACAGGCCGGCAAGGCCTTGGAAAAATTTGACCAGATCGTGGAGAAACTGCGGGCGCCGGCCCTGCGGTTGGGAACTTTTCTGGGATGGCAGAACACCACCGAGGCGCATGTGTGTGTGAATGGAACGGACTACGTGTGCAAGGTGGATCCGATGCTGCCCAATGCCGAGTTTCAGGTGGGGCATCGCGTGCTCTGCAACGAAGCCTACGCGGTGGTAAAGATCATGGGCTTCGATCGGAACGGCCCGATCATGCGCATTGATGAACTGCTTTCCGACGGACGCATTCGCATTGGCCAGGAAGGGGGCGGAGCGTCGGTGGTCATTGAACGATCGGATCTTCTGGGGAAGGAGAAACTCAAGCCGGGAATGGACATCCGGCTCGACATGAATCAGCGTGTGGCGCTCGAGGTGATCGGGGTAGGCAAACGAGTGGAGCGTTCGCTGGAAACCGTGAGCGAACTGCCCTGGTCGGAAGTCGGCGGGCAGGACGAGGCGCTGCAGGCGATCCGGGACACAATCGAAATGCCGTTTCTGCATCGAGATCTGTTCAAGCGCTTTGACCATAACGTCCCCAAGGGATTTCTGCTGCATGGTCCTCCCGGCTGCGGCAAGACCCTGTTGGGCAAAGCGACGGCCTACAATCTGCGACAACAAATTCAAAAAGAGACGGGAGTGGATCATCCCGAGTTCTTTCTCCACGTGAAAGGTCCCGAGATTCTGAACATGTGGGTTGGGGAGAGTGAACGCCAGGTGCGTGATCTGTTTGCCCAATGTCGTGAGCGCGCCAAGGAAGGAGCATTGGCATTCCTGTTCATCGACGAGGCGGAATCGATTCTGGGCACGCGTCGTGCCGGGCGCTACGCGAATGTGTTGAGTACCTTGGTGCCGATGTTCTGCACCGAGATGGACGGCTTGGAACCTTTGCAGAACACGGTGGTGATTTTGGCCTCCAATCGCGCGGACCTGATTGATCCGGCAATCCTGCGACCTGGTCGTATCGATCGGAAGATCCGGGTGAAACGGCCGGACAAGGAAGGTGCCAAGGCCATTTATGAAATCTATCTGAAGGAATCATTGCCTTTGGCCGAGCCTCGTGGCGATCTGGCGCGGTTTATCACCGATTCGCATTTTGCGGAGACGCCGGAAAACGAATTCCTTGAGGTCGTCTACCGTAGCGGACGGAAGGATCGACTGCATCGGGGCGACATGGTCAGCGGTGCGATCATTTCAGCGGTGGTCGAGCGGGCGAAAAGCCTTGCGATCAAACGATCGATTGCCTCCGGGGAAGACACGGCGATCAATCGTGATGACCTGCTGCAGGCGCTGCGTCTGGAGCATTCGGAGAACGACCTCTTTCCCGCCACCGACCTGACCGAGGACTGGTTGAAACTGACGGACTTTGATCCGGAGAACGTCGTTCGTCTCGGGCCGCTCTCCGGCAACGGCACTGGGCCCACTAGTAGTGGTGCGATCTGATTTACGCACACGAACCAGGGATGGAAACGAGGATTCAGTTCGGTATTGAGACCGAGTATGGCATCACCCGCGACGGTGCCGAGGATCTGGATGTCGTTGCCGAATCGATTGCGTTGGTGGGCAGCGCGATGGCACCGGGCGTGCGGATGAAGTGGGATTATGATTCCGAGGATCCGCATGCTGACGCCCGCGGTTTCAAGGTGGACGAACTGCGGCAGGACACTGATGAGGCGAATTACTACGCGCAGGACGCGCAACGAGAATTGACCTTCACGGAGATCAAGAGCGACTTGGCGCTCAGCAACGGAGCCCGTTTCTACAACGATCATGCCCATCCCGAATACTGCACCCCCGAATGCTCGACGCTGGATGAAATATGCGCGCATGACCGTGCAGGCGAACGCATTGTGATGGACTGTGCGCATCGCTTGTCCGGGGAGCGCGGTGCGGAGGTGCGCATCTACAAGAACAACACGGACTACCTCGGGCACAGTTACGGCTGCCATGAAAACTATCTTTTGCCCCGCTCGTTGGAATGGGAAGTGTTGGCGCAGGGCATGGCGGCCTTTCTGGTGACCCGGCAGATCTTCACCGGCGCCGGAAAGTTTGCGGTCGAAGAGGAGGACAGGTTTTTGGCTCCAAACTTTCAGGTCTCCCAGCGGAGCGATTTTTTCCGCGTGTTCCAAAGCGTGGACACGATGCAGAAACGGCCGTTGATCAACACCCGGGATGAGCCGCACGCCAATCCGGAACATTGGCGGCGTTTTCACGTGATCATCGGCGACGCGAACATGTCACCCTTTGCAACGCGATTAAAAGTGGGAACCACGGCCTTGGTTGCGGAAGCTTTGTTGCGCGATCCCGAACTGCAACTGCCGGAGCTCGCCGCGCCGCTTGATACCCTCAAGTCCATCTCCAAGGATTCGGCCTTTCGCTGGGAAGTGACTTTGGCGAACCGCAGTCCGTCAACCGCCGTTGAAGTGCAACGGCAGATTCTCGCGGCCGTGAAATCCCGCTGTGAACCCGATACCGAGGATGCCGTCTGGATACTCACCGAATGGGAGCGCGTGCTGGACGATCTGGAGAAGGATTACATGATCTGCGCCGATCGGCTGGATTGGGTGGCTAAGAAAAAACTCATCGGGGAGTTTCAAGCGGCGCAAGGTATCTCGGATGATGATCCCTGGCTGCAGAGCCTGGATCTCGAATACCATCGTCTGGACCATGATGAGGGGCTGTTCTTCGCCTTGGAAGCGAGTGGCGCAATCAACGGAATCCCGGATGAATCGCTGGTGAACGCCGCGATGAAACAGCCGCCAGAATCCACGCGTGCAGCCGTGCGTGGCTCCTGCATTTCCAAATTCGGCGCGGACGTTTTGGCGGCACAATGGGATCATGTGATCCTGAAGGGAGAGTTGTATGACATCAAAATTCCGCTGCTCGATTTGTTCGCGCCGAGGGAGATTGTGCGTTATCGTGACGCCATTGAGAAAGCCGGAACACCCGATGAACTGAACCGCTTGTTGCGGGGTTCCCGGATTGACTGAAGGACTCTACGCTTATGCCTGATCAGCAACAGAAACAACGTCCCGCGGCACCCACTGGTCCGGGTGGAGACGGTGACGGCCCCTCGCAACCCGAAGTTGAAAAACCCAACGTGCAGGATCTGCTCAAGAAGATGAAGAAAGTGGATCCCGATCAGGCGAAACGCTATCGGCAACGGACGGGACAATGAGCGAGGCAAATCAGATCGCGGGTGATTTCCTCTCGCTGCTGGCGGCCAGTTCGATTGCGCCGTTGAGTGCGCGGGCGACGGATGCGGCACCGGAGCAGACGCAGGGGACGACGGTGTTCGCCTTCGAGTATGCGGAAGGTGTGATGGTGGTCGGGGATCGGCGGGCCACGGCGGGCAATGTGATCGTGACGGACAAGGTGGAGAAGGTGATCGAGCTGGACTCACATTCCGTAATTGCGATTGCGGGTGTTCCGGCCACCGCCTTCGAAATGGCACGCGTGTTGCAAACCTCCTTTGAATATTACCGCCGCAGCCAGCTGCAGCCACTCAGCCTCCCGGCCAAAGTCCGGGCCTTGGCGCGTCTGCTGCGTGAAAACGTCCCGATGACGGTGCAGGGAATCGGTATCGTCGTCCCGATCTTCGCCGGCGTTGATCGGAAGTGTGATCCCGTACGGCCGAGGATCTATTTTTACGATGCGCTTGGCGCGCAGTTCCAGGCGGTCGGTCATGCGGCCACCGGCAGCGGATCGATGACCGTACGCAGCGTTTTGAGCTACCAAGAGAAATACGGTGAGCCGAAACCGTCGCAGATGTCGTTGGACCAGGCGGTTCGATTTGCCCTGCGGTTGTTGATGACCGCGGCGGAGTTCGATTCCGCGACCGGCGGCGTGAATCCCGGTGCGGAGAGCTATGCGACGATAAAGGTTCTGCGGGCTGCCGGGGTGGAGACCATCGATGTCGATGCCCAAGCCGCGGCAATGTCCGGCTGATCGGAGCGCTCATGCAGTTGCGAGTACAGCCATACCGAAGGTTGGGGTTCAGCCTGATCGAGATACTCGTCGTGATTGGCATCATTGCGGTCTTGGCAAGCCTGCTGTTGCCGACGTTTCAAGGCGCAAAGGAGGCAGGGAAGGGGATTCAATACCTGGCAAATCACAAGCAGATCAACTTGGCGTTCCGGCTGCACTATCAGGATAACGACGACATCTTCATTCAATGGGCGGCAAAAGGTCCGACCACCATCGCCATCCTGCCTGATCCCACGGTGACCTACTGGCCGGACCTGCTGTTGTCGTATGCCGGCAGCAAGCGCATCTACAACTGTCCCAAGCGGGCGGGGCTGACCGACAAGTTTGGCATCGGGATCAACTTCCCCAATATCGGAACCTACTTCGACGAACAGGTGGCGTGGCCGAACAGGGTTCGTGAAGGGATGGTGCTCAAACCGAGCGCCACGGTGGTGTTCGGTGACGATCAGGATGTCGACAATCCCCACGAAACGAATCCGGATCTGTGGGTGCGCAAGAAGACCAAGAGTCCCTATTGTATCGTGTTTCGCACGCCGATCGATCAGCCGATGTACGTGTTGGATCCATATCGGATTGTCATGCGCCACAAAGGCAAGGCGGCGGTCTCATTTCTGGACGGTCACGCCGAACTCATGATGACGAGCAAGGTGGGCCTGCAGTATCCGAAGGGACACAACCTGGCCCTGTGGGACCGACAATAGAAAAAGCCCCCGAACGGATCGGAGGCCTTCTTGAAACTCGGTTGGTTTCCGAATCAACGAGGTGGCACGGATGCGCGGGAGATCTTGGCGACGAACATATCGATGTCGGACTCCCGCGCGGCTTTGATGACGGCACTGCCGAAGTTGCAGTTACCGGAAAAGTAACCGGTGACATAGGAGTTGCCACCGCGATCCACGGCGATACTCGTACCAACCGCAGGTTGACCGTACTGAGTGCCAGCCTGCCGGGCCCAAAGGACGCGTCCGTCGCGATCCAGCTCCATCACATACATGTCGCCGACGCCACGGCTGATGAGGATGTTGTTCCCGAACTTCACGCGGCCTGCGAACGTGCCGGTGATGTGTGAATGTCCACGGGCATCGACGGCAACGCTGTAGCCGGCTTCGGGTGCACCCTGCTTGGTGCCTCCGGCGCTCTGCACCCAGACCAGTCGACCGGCAGGATTGTATTTCGAAACGAACACATCCGCGCCACCGTTGCTGGTGAGGCGCTTTCGACCGAAGTAGGCGCGGGTGTAGCGTCGTCGCGGTTCGCGGTATCCGGCGTGGGTGCGATACTCAGAGGCAAACGATTCGGAGCCGGCAAAGCCACCGGTCACGATCAGGTTACCGGCTGGATCAAGGGCCAGATCGAAGGCGATGTCGTTCATGTATCCGCCTTCTTCTTCCGCCCATGCCGTGCGGCCTTCAGAGTCCAGTTTCATCACAAACGCGTCGAAGAGGCCCTCGGCTTCCAGTTTGATCGTTCGTGAGACCCGCATCGTATCTGCAAACGCGCCGCAGATGTAGACCGAACCCTGTTCATCAACCTCAATGCCGGTGGCCATGTCATCCGATCTGCCGCCGATCTGCCGCACCCAGACAAGCTCGCCGTTAGGGGCATAACGGGCGACGAAGATGTCCACGTA
>JAYPXF010000290.1:0-7657 GCA_038154405.1 Verrucomicrobiales bacterium
CTGAATTTCCTGAACCAACCAATGATGGGTGGAAAAGATGGCGATGATGACTTCAATTTGCTCAAGAGACTGAAGATCTCCTGATTCCTGAATCACTTCTTCTTTTTCGGACGGGCGGCGTTTACAGGATGGCATCCGAAGCTACCGGTCCACACGGGCGCCCCCACCGCCCATGAGCTTCTCAACTTCCTTGAGCCGTGCCATGGAGGTGTCGCCTGGCGTGGTCATGGCGAGCGCGCCGTGGGCTGCTCCATAGTTGACGGCGTGGGCGGCGTCATTGGTGGTGAGAAAGCCATAGATTAGGCCGGAGGCAAAGCTGTCACCGCCGCCTACACGATCGAGGATCTCGAGTTTCGGGTAGGACTTGGCTTCGTGAAAAATCCCGTTGTGCCAGGCAATGGCGCTCCAATCGTTGACCGTGGCGGTGTGGACCTCCCGCAGCGTGGTCGCTGTCGCCTTGAAGTTCGGGAATTCCTTGATGGCGTTGCCGATCATGGACTTGAAGTTCTCGACGTTGATGCCCTTGATGTTCTCGTCGACGCCATCCACCTCGAAGCCAAGACAGGCGGTGAAGTCTTCTTCATTTCCGATCATCACATCGACGTTCTTGGCGATCCGACGATTGACCTCGCGGCACTTTTCCTGGCCGCCGATGGATTTCCAAAGCGAGGGACGATAATTGAGGTCATACGAAACAATCGTGCCGTGTTTCTGCGCGACTTCGACTGCTTCCGCGGTGAGATCAGCAGTGGATTCGGACAACGCGGCGAAGATTCCGCCGGTGTGAAACCAGCGTGCACCGTGATTCCCAAAAATGTCGTCCCAATCGATGTCACCGGGTTTCAATTGCGAAGTGGCGGTATGACCGCGATCGGACGTGCCGACCGCTCCACGAATGCCGAAACCTCGCTCGGTGAAATTCAGGCCATTCCGAACCTGGCGGCCGATGCCGTCAAAAGGCATCCATTTGATGAACTGCGTATCGACGCCACCTTGCAGAATGAAATCTTCAATCAGGTAACCGACTTCGTTTTTGGCGAAGGCGGTGACGACGGCGGTGTTCATTCCAAACGCGCGTCGCAAACCGCGGGCAACGTTGTATTCGCCGCCGCCTTCCCATGCCCGAAATTGTCGCGCCGAGCGAACCCGTCCCTCACCGGGATCGAGACGCAACATGATTTCACCCAGGGAGATGAGGTCGTAGCGGCAACTGCCGGCGGGTTTGATATCCAATGCCATAGTTCAATTTGCTTCCGTTCAAATGCTTCTCGAGCCTGTTTGAGCATACCAACAATGATCATTCTCGGAATGGGAAGACTTGACCTTGGAATGCCAATTGTTGACTCAGCGATGTTCGGACCAGACGGCGGCGTTCTCGTAGGTGTCGCGAATTCGCCATTCGCGGAGAGTGGCGAGGAGTTCAGTTTGTTGGTGAGAGGCCTCTTCTTTGTTCCAGAGGTTGTTGACTTCGTGGGGATCCTTCTCGAGGTCGAAGAGCTGGCCCCACGGTTCATCGAGGAAGTGGACCATCTTCCAGTCCTGCGTGCGGACCATGGTCATGAAGCGGCTGGTGGTGAAGTTCCCATCCTTGGCCTGTTCGGCGAAGACAACGTCACGGGCGCACGCTGAAACGTTGCCGTCCGGATCAAGCATAGGCATCAGGGTATGGGCAGACATGGGTTCCGGTTTTGCGATGCCGGCGAGATCCATGAGCGTGGGGCCGATATCCATCTGGTGAACCAAGTCGTTGATCTCACGGTGTCCGCCAAAGCGACCATCCGGAGCCCAGACGATCATGGGCACTTTGGTGACGGCGTCATACATGGTCCATTTCTGACTGTGACCGTGATCGGTCATGCAGTCGCCGTGGTCGGAAGTGAAGACGACGATGGAATTCTTGAGGTAGTCCTTCTCTTCCAAGGCGGAGAGAATCTCGCCGATCTTCCCGTCGATCATGGTTACGTTGGCGAGGTAGTAGGCACGCTGGCGGTGGCGTTGTTCCTCGGTGGGGTTGAGGAGGAAGTAGACGGAGTCATGATCAACTTCGGTGTTGTGGACGCGCATGCCCTTGAGCGGCTCCGGTTGATGGTCGAGGTCGCTCTGGAGGACGGGAGCCAGTTGCAGATCCTTCTTCAGGTAAGGCTCAGCATGGCGCAGAACCGGATCATAGGGAGGGTGAGGACCGGGAAAACCGATCTGCAGGAACAGGGGTTCCGTGGCGGGATAGTTGCGGATCCAATCCCGCGCCATGTTGCCGACGAAATTGTCCGGATGCATGTCTTCGTCGAGTTTCCATTCGAAGGCGCCGATGCGTTCCTTGTAGTCGGGCCATTGGCGGTAGAGTTCGCGCTGTTGTTTGACCAATCCACGCGCACGCAGCGCCTTGTCCCATTCGTCGTAGAAGTAGCGGCCTTCGAGGTAGCGGTCCTTGTTTTCAACGACGTAGCGCTGATCAAAGCCCATCGGAGTGGTGAAAGGCCACGTGTGCATCTTACCTAGGTTGATCGTCTGGTAGCCACCGCGTTGGAGATCTTCGATCCATCCGTGCTGCCAACGATCAGCATTCTTCAGGATGCCCGTGGTGTGTGGATAATGTCCGGTAAAGAGGCTCGCTCGCGCCGGCGCACAGGAGGCAGCTGTTATGAAACAGTTGTTGAAGACCACCCCCTCCCGATGCAAGCGATCGAGATGGGGTGTGTCCATGTAGTCAAATCCGGCGGCAGCAATCGTATCGAAGCGCTGCTGGTCGGTGATGATAAAGATTATGTTTGGACGCGTGTCTGACATTGGCCGCGAGTTCTTTACCGTTTCAACGGTTGAGAAACCATCAAGAACACCGTAAACGCGGTCCCTGCGAGCATGAGATCGTGGGGCCTGTTCTTAGCTGAACGCGACATGGAGCGTGCCGTAGGCGACCGCGCGTTCATAGCGGGATTCGTGCTCCACGTTCTCCACGGCGTCCAGGAATGTGAGCAGGTAGGGCTTCTCGATGATTTTTTGCAGGAGGGTCCGCACGATCAACCTTGCCTGCGGGGCTCCGAGGCACAGGTGGGTGCCGAAACCGAAGGCGATATGCGGGTTCGGTTTGCGGTCCAGGCGCACTTCCTCCGGGGCATCGAAGACGTCTTCATCCCGGTTGGCTGAGGCCCAGCAGAGGGCGACGCGTTCGTCGGCGGGCACGGACACGCCGTGGACGTCGGTTTCCACCGGACAGATCCGGGCGGTGTTCGTGAGGGGCGTCAACGCCCGAAAGAACTCCTCGGATGCGTGAACGATCCGTTTGGGGTCCTCGCGGAGAAACTCAATGGCCTGCGGATTGCGGGCCAGGTAGGCGATGACGTAGGCGACTGAATTGATGATTGTGTCGCGGCCGCCGGCGAAGGTGAGATTGGCGAAGCCGAGGCATTCATCACGGGTCAATTTGCGTCCGCGAAATTCGGACTGCGAAAGCGCACTGAAGAAATCGGAACCGTCGCTGCCTTCCGCCCGATCAAATGCCTCATTCAGATAGGCGTCCAGCGTCGCGCCCTTTTTGCTGCCGTCATCTCCGTCGCGGAATACATGCGTTCCCCATCCGATCCAGGTCTCCGCCTCGGACTCGGGAACCTTCAGCATATAGGTCAAGGCGCGCGACTGCAGCGGGAGAGCAAAATCTCGGACAACCTCGACGGACTCCTTGCCGGCGGCGTCCCGCAGCAGCTCCTCAATGAGCACTCCGGTCTTGGCGATCATCTCCGGGTTGTTCTTCGGGCGCTGAAAGAATGGCTCAACGAGTGCGCGATAATCTCCGTGTTCGGGCGGATCGATTTCCACTGGCAATTGGCGCACCGATCGCACGTCTTCCTCCGACGGAATCGGCACGCGCATCGGCGCGTCCGAACTGTAGGTCCCCCAATCCTTGCACGCGGACCGTACATCGGCATGCCGCAGAATCATTGGCAGACTCTTGCCTTGAAATTCACATTCGAAAACGGGGCCCTCACGACGCGCGGTGCGAAAAGGATCAGTGGGATCGGCGGATTCTTCTTTCATTTGTAGAACGGAGCAATGTGAAGCAGGCTTAGGTCTGCTACAACTACTCCTTGGCGCGCGCGAACTCGATCGCATTGGCCAGAAACTTTCGATTGTGCTTGTTGTTGTAGGCTTTCTCCGTGAAGCCCGGAATCAGGTAAACGATTTGCGGGTTTTGGTATCGGCGGGTCCAGGCGATCGTCGGCGAAATGTCCGGATGATCAGTTCCCAATAGTATTTGCACGTCCGGTGCCATCTGGATGTTCCCATAGAAGGCGTCCGTCATGGTGAAGTCCTTCATCCCGGCCGTGGTCGGGTGATCAGGCTCCAGGATTTTTACACCCAGCGTCAGGTCGGTGAAGTAGGTTGAGTGCAACATCGCGTTGGCCTCGTATCGCTTCAGGAACCACTTGCCGCCAACCAGATCATGGTAGGAATCCCACTCCGGTTCGGATGACAAAGTGAATTGCAGAAAGACCATCCCGACTCCCAACTGTGCCAAATCCATGTATCGCTTCCGGTTCCACTTGGTGGTGGGGTAATGTTTGTTCTGATTGAGGAACAACAACGCGGCGTATTTCCCGGTGATTTCTTCCGCTTCCATTCGTTCGACGTGCACGGTCAGGAGCAGATCGTATTCCAATTCCGACACTTCCCGACACATGTCCTCGAAAGCCGGTGTGGCATGGGCATGACCACCACGCACCACCAAAATCGACTGATCCTCGGCTGACCGCCTCGTCGTATTACACGAAGTCAGGCAGATGGTGACAGCGGCCAGACACGAGACCAACACGGGTCTCTTGATTAGCTGGCAGAAGGATTGAGGATTGTTGATTTTTGAAGTTCTCGTCCGGGTGCCTCAAGCAATCAACAATCGATATTCGCCCACTCAAGCGAGCATTTCGGTGATCACTTTTCCGCCGAACTGGCTGAGCTGTTTGTAGCGGCCGGCGTGGAAGTAGGTAAGCTTGTTGTCGTCCAAGCCGAGGAGGTGCAGGAGGGTGACGTGGAAGTCACGAATGGGGTGCTTGACGTCGACGGCTTCGGCGCCGAGTTCGTCGGTGGCGCCGACAATGGAGCCGGGTTTCACGCCGCCGCCGGCCAGAAGCATGGTCATGGCGTCGGCATTGTGGCCACGGCCGAGGGAATACACACCGCCGCGCTTGTTGTTGTCAGGAGTGCGGCCGAATTCACCAGTCCAAATGACCAAGGTGTCTTTCAGCATGCCGCGTTGCTTGAGATCCTTGATGAGGGCGGCCATGGGTTTGTCGACGCTCTTGATGCGGGAGCTGTGGCCGCGTTCGAGATAGTCATGGCTGTCCCAACCGCCGGAGAAGACCTGCACGAAGCGGACGCCCTTTTCGATCATGCGGCGGGCCATGAGGCATTGCTTGCCGAAGGGGGCGGTCTCTTTCTCATTGAGGCCGTACATCTCGCGGATGTTTTCCGGTTCCTTCTGGAGATCGATCACGCCGGGAACTTCCATCTGCATGCGGTAGGCGAGTTCGTAGGACTCCATTCGCGCGGCGAGATCCTTGTGTTCGGGATGTTTCGAGGCGTGCTTCTCGTTGAGGAAATTGAGCGCGTCGAGGGCCTTGCGTTGATGGTCACGGGACTTGTAGGGCTGCGAATTGATATCGAGAATCGGCGTGCCTTCGGGACGCAGACGAGTGCCCTGATAGTAAGCGGGCAGGAAACCGTTGGACCAGTTGCGCGATCCACCCTGCGGCATGGCAAGTTCCGTCATCACCATGTAGCCGGGGAGGTTCTGGTTCATTGTGCCGAGCCCATAGGTGGCCCAGGCGCCGATGGACGGATCCGCGCCGAGACGGCTGCCGGTGTTCATGTGGAACAAGGCTTCGGGGTGATTCAGTGATTCAGCCTGGCAACCGCGGTAGTTGCAGAGTTCGTCGGCGACTTCGGGATCGCGCATGAACTTCCATTGGTCGCACATCTCCATGCCAGACTGGCCGAACTTGTCGAAGCCGAAGGGGCTGCCGACGTAGAATTTGAAACCGGTCGCCAACCCGCGTGTGCTCTTGGATTCCTTCTTGTGAAGTCTAGTGAGTTCCGGTTTCGGATCAAAGGTGTCCATGTGACCGGGCCCCCCTTCCATGAAGAGCATGATCACGTTCTTGGCGCGGGCCGGGAACATGGGCTTCTTGGGCACCAACGGACCAGCTGCAGTAGCGGCTTCCTTGGCCATCACGCCGGTGAGGGCGACGGAGCCCATGGAGGCGCCGAGACCGTAGAGGAATTCGCGGCGGGTGGCAGCGGAGGAGAACGGGCGGGAGCAGATCGGTGATTTCATAACTGCAAATGGTGGGAGTTCTGGGCAGACGGCTTAGTAGAGATACATGAATTCGTTGGAATTGAACAACAGGAGGCAGAGGTCGGCCATGGCGCGGGTGTTCGGGCCCACGTCGGCGGCCTGTTTGTCCGGGACGTAATTCTCAAACACGGGGAGGATTTCCTCGTATTCGAAGGGTTTGCCGGAGAATTCCT
This sequence comes from Verrucomicrobiales bacterium, assembly GCA_038154405.1. Classification (GTDB taxonomy): domain Bacteria; phylum Verrucomicrobiota; class Verrucomicrobiia; order Limisphaerales; family JAYPXF01. Next base: position 6,520 of record JAYPXF010000290.1, read on the forward strand.
CAACAAGTGACCGGGTGATCTTCGTGGGGTAAGTCTTGCGTTCGGGTTTCACCTGCCTGTGATATGCGCGCATTTCCTTCACGTAGGCGGTCATCTTCGTGAGTTCCTGCTGGTTCGGATTGCGGGTGAAGGCGAGGTGGAAAGCGCGCTTGATCTGGTCTGTGAGGTTGTCGGCTTCCTGCTCGACGCGCAGGGCAAAGCCGATCGAGCGAGCCGTGCTGACGTCACTGTTCAGGAGCGCGAAAGCCTGGGGTGAAACCGAAGCGGCATCACGCTCTTCGCAGGAGTCGTTCGGATTCGGACGGTTGAACGTTTCGAGGAACGGATTGGCGAGGCCGCGAACGCGGTAGGCGTAGATGCTGCGACGGTTCCTTTGTTCCGGGGTTGGCGAAGGCGTGTAGGCCGGCGCGATGGAGAATTGGATCATGCGCGGTTGCAGCGCGACTTCCATGTTCATCTCCGGCTTGATCGGAAGGCCGCCCCCCTTGGTGACGAGTTCACCGGTGATCTGCAACATGCCATCGCGGATTTCTTCGGCCGAGAGACGACGCGAGGGGAAGTAGGCAAAGAGGTCGTTCCTCGGATCCTCGTTGCGGAGCTTCTCCATGTCGGGATGAGAACCGGCCTGCTGATAGGTCTTGGATGTCATGATCAGCTTGTGCAGGCGCTTCATCGTCCAGCCGTTTTCAACAAAGTCGGCGGCAAGATAATCCAGCAGGCGCGGATGGGTCGGCTTCGAGCCTTTCACCCCGAAGTTGTTCGGATTGCCGGCAATGGGTTTGCCGAAGTGGTATTGCCAGATGCGGTTTACGATTGAGCGGGTGGTCAACTGGTTGCGTTCGTCCGCAATCCACTTGGCCAAGGAAAGGCGGCGACCATCAAGCTTGTCGCCGATCTGATAGGGATCGCCCTTCTTCGCGCCTCCAACCGGCACGCCGAGGGCACTCAAAACACCGGGGCTCACCTTTTCACCCGGAGCTTCCAACGCGCCGCCAGTAAGGATGCGGCTGTCCGGACGCCAACTGGTGTTGGCCTTGGCGTTCATTCGGAGTTTGCGGGCGTTGAGGAAGCCCGGCATTGGCCCGTTATAGACCGTCTGCACGTAGGGCTGATAGCGTTCCTTGCGGCGGTTCCAGAT
>JAYPXF010000291.1:0-3263 GCA_038154405.1 Verrucomicrobiales bacterium
GAGCCGGTCAGATCAATTTCTGAAGCAGTGATCAACTCCGTCCGTACCGGCACATCCAGGATGTTGCGCTCCGTCCGCGTCCCGGTGACCACCATGGCATCCAAGGTCATGGCCGGTTTGATTTCGGACTCCACTTTCCCGGCATCTTGCGCTCCGGCCGGCATCATTGCCGCCGCCATCGCGGACACGATCCAAGGACCGATCGGGCGACGATTATGTTTCTGCTTTGCCTCCATATCCAAGTTAGGCGTTTTTCAATTTATTAACCTAAGCTAAAGTTAGTATGTGCTAAAATAGACCCAAGCCTCGAGAGCGCCTGTTTCCGTTCTGCTCGACAGAATGTAGAGATTTCGCTGCTTCTTCCTCCTTCTACCACCCAGCGCCACCAGCGGGATTGTGACGAAATCCGATCCCATGCTGAATTGATGTATCACCGGCAAAACGATTAGAACTCCAACGGAATCCCGATTTTGGTTGGGTCACCGGAACATCAGGATGGAGCGATCAAGGACCACCTGAACCGATTTGCTGTTTCGGGAAATGGCCAGATGAGGAAATGGTCTGCGCGAAAAGAGTTGGAAAATCGCAATTCGGCGACAGAAATGTGCAATTCACCGACAGCGACAACTCTCCTACCATGTGACAAAGGGCCACTCGTTCGACGAACGTGAGCGGCGAGCAAAGAAACTCAGTAGATTTGCATTGCAATTGAGACTCAGTCTCATTAGATAACTCCCAACTTTTGAGAATGAGTCTCATTATCAATCAACGAAGTTAAGATAAAAGTACATGAATCGACGCACATTACTGCAACGCCCGAGCGGTCTCCTGATGGGAGCCTGTCTTGGTGTTTCCTCACTAGCAGCCTCTGCCCAATCCGGCACTAATGCCGCCCCGGCCTATTCCGAAGGCACGGTTCTCCTTCCCCAGGTTTCCATCGTGGGATCAAAGGAAGCCGCCTCGAAACTGCCCGCATCCGGCTACTACCTCGGTTCGGACGAACTGAAAAAGTACAACATCAGCGACATCAACCGCGCCGTGCGTCAGATCCCCGGCGTGTATGTCCGTGAAGAAGACGGCTTTGGTCTTTTCCCCAACATCAGTCTTCGTGGTGTGACCACCGAGCGCATGAAGGCCGTCACCGTGATGGAAGACGGCATCCTTTCCGCGCCGGCCCCCTACTCGGCGCCGTCGGCCTACTACAGTCCGAACGTTGCCCGCATGGACGGCTTTGAAGTGCTGAAAGGATCCAGTCAGATCAAGTATGGTCCCTACACAACTGGTGGCGCGATCAACTATCTCTCCACTCCGTTCACCCAGGACTCGGAAGGCTATCTGAAACTCTCATACGGATCCTACCACGAACTGATCGGTCACTTCTGGTACGGAGACGTCAAGGATCTCGGTGACAAAGGAAAGGTCGGATTCCTGGTGGAAGGTCACTACCAATCCAACGACGGATTCAAGACGATCGACCGCGCGCCCGATTTCACTGATACCGACAACACCGGCTTCACCCGCGTGGAACCGATGGTCAAGTTGTTCTGGGATCTCCCGACTTCGGTTCCGAACCGTTTGGAATTCAAATACGGCTTCACCGATCTCGATGCCGATGAGACCTATCTCGGACTCAACGACGGCGACTTCCGGGCTGATCCCAATCGCCGCTATTCCTCCTCGCGGTTCGACAACATCCAGACGCGCAATCACCGGGCTTCCATCCGGCACATCGTGCACCCGAGTGAATCGTTCAGTCTGGAAACCACCGGTTATCTCCAATACTTCGATCGCAATTGGGAGAAACTCCACCGCATCCGCGATACCAGTATTGCGGTTTCTCCCGGCTCCCCCAATGAAAACCGCTTCGGCCTTTCCCGGGCCCTAGCGAACGTGCCCGGTGACACTCTCACCATTACTCCCGATGCCGGTGCCGGTGTCGCCGGTGGCGCTGTCGTTCACGCCGGTTACGGTATCCTGACGGGAACCGCAGCGGGCAATCTTCATGTCCGCAACAACAATCGTTCCTACGAACTATACGGCATTCAATCCGTGGCGACCAAGGAACTCACGCTCGGCGGCATGGACCACGAGTTTCAAGGCGGAGTTCGTTATCACTACGACCAGGTCGACCGATTCCAATGGGAAGACGTCTACACCCAGAACGCCGCCGGAGCTATTACGGCGTTCGCGCCGGGAGCCGCAGGCGGGGCCGGTGATCGCATTCAGGAAACCCATGCGGTGGCTCTTCACCTGCAGGATGAGATTAAATGGAACAAGTTCACCATCGTTCCCGGGATCCGTCTGGAACTGCTCGACCAGCAGTTTGAGAACGGCACCCGCGTGGGCGCAGGCACCACCGGCGATGGCAACCAGGAAGCGGTGGCCGGCGGCATCAGTGTCGGTTACGAACTCAGCGAAAAGGTAAACCTCTTCGGTGGCGTCCACCGAGGATTCTCTTTCGCCGGACCGCGTTCCTCCATCAACAACAACCTGAGCGAGGAAACTTCTCTGAGCTTCGAAACCGGAACCCGGTACAATGATGCTGAGACGGGCGTTTACGCCGAGGCGATCGGTTTCTACACCGCATTCGATGATCTCATCGTCGGGGGCAATCTCGGCGGCGGCGGTGCCGCCACGACCGAGAACGTCGGAGACATCAACAGTATCGGACTCGAATTGGCCGCCGGCTACGATCAAGGCCGCGCCAACTCTTGGGCGGTCAAGACTCCGACCCGCCTGTCCATCACCTTGACGGACGCGCAGTTGGACGGCAATGCCACCAACGCCGACCCCGAGTCCATCTTTGCGGGCGGCCGTGACGGCTCAAAAGTTCCCTACGTCCCGGAATATCAGTTGAACGCTGAAGTGGGCCTGGAGTATGGCAAGGTGAGCACCTTCCTGTCGGCCACCTACGTGCCGCAGACCTATACCACTGCAGCGAACACCCGCCATCAGGTCAACTCCACCGGCACGCCGGATTCCCGCGTCGGCAAAACCGACAACTATTTCGTTGTGGACTGGACCGTTCGCTACGCGTTCCGCGACAACACCACCCTCTTCGGTGGCGTGAAGAACATGCTCAACCGCGAATACATCGCCTCCCGTCATCCGCACGGGCCGCGTCCGGGCCTCCCGCGTTTCTTCAACGTCGGTCTTGAGATGAACTTTTGATCGGCGTTTTGTTGGTTCTCACGCTGGTTGACAACACCAATGCACGAAGGCACGGCCTGAGCAGGTCGTGCCTTTTTCGTTGGGATCAACGG
>JAYPXF010000291.1:3273-7648 GCA_038154405.1 Verrucomicrobiales bacterium
CAACAGAATTGCAAGTGGGTGGACGCTTGGGAGAAGTGACTCTCGCTTTTCCACTTGGCGGAAGATGCAAAATCTTCCGAACCGCGTTGCTCTCAAGGTCGGAATTTTTCGCAAATTCCGCTACTTCGCCTGCTCAGGAACAGGCGCCCTTGTTCTTGCAGGCACCGAGCTGCTTCAACTTGTCGCAGCTGGCCGAGATCTGAAGTTTCTGCGTGCGCAATGAGAAACCGAGCTGCTTGCTGATCTCTTCTTCCAACTGCTCCAGCTTCTCGTCCTCGAACTCTACGATCTTTTCGCAGTCCTGGCAGATGATGTGGTTGTGGTGGGGATGATCCGTGTAGTTCGGATCATAATACTTGTAGTCCTTGCCCAGATTCAATTCCTGCACCAAGCCGCTCTCCATGAGCAACGGCAAGGTGCGATAAACCGTGGCGCGGGAAACGGAACTGTCCTTTTCCCGAGCCCATTCCAGCAACTGTTCCGCGGTGAAGTGCTCCTCCGTCCCGAAGACCGTGTCGATAATGGCCTGCCGTTGCGACGTCATTCGCAAATTCTTGCCGTCGAGAAACTCGATGAATTTCTGTTTTGCAGCTTCTTTGTCAGCGACCATTCCGGCGAAGTATAGGTTGAGCCGAGTCCAAGTCAATTACGTCCCCCAAGCGCTCCAGCCGGAAGGCGTTCCAGTTTGTCCCAATTCCCGTCTTTTGATGGATTCCCCTTCTTGGCATTCCGGCGGATGACACCTACTGTCCCGCCCGCCAAATGAAACCGAAGCACAAACAAGCTCGCAAATCGAAGTTTCAAGCTCCTGTCACCCGGGATCCGTTCCGGAAACTGCTCGCGGCAAACCGTTCGGAGATCGCCATCCGCATTTTCCGCGCCGCGAATGAAATGTGCCTGCGAACGGTGGCGATCTATGCGCAGGAAGACCGTTTTTGCATGCATCGCTTCAAGGCTGACGAATCGTATCTCGTCGGTGAAGGCAAGGGGCCGGTGGCGGCGTATCTCGACATTCCGAGCATCGTCACCTTGGCCAAAGAGAAAGGGGTCGACGCGGTCCATCCCGGCTACGGTTTCCTGAGTGAGAATCCGGAGTTCGCCCGCGCCTGCGCCAAGGCCGGCATCACCTTTGTGGGACCGCGCCCGGAACTGCTCGACATGATGGGCGACAAGACCGCCGCGCGAAATGTCTGCCAGCGCATCGGTGTCCCCACCCTGCCCGGCACCGAGGAAGCCATCGTCGATCGCGACAAGGCACTCAAGGCGGCGAAGGAAATCGGATTCCCGCTCATCATCAAGGCGGCCTTTGGTGGTGGCGGACGCGGCATGCGGGTCGTGCGTAAGGCGTCGGAATTGCAGGGTTTGCTGGACGAGGCTCAGGCGGAGGCGGGACGCGCGTTTGGCAATCCCGCGGTGTTCCTCGAAAAATACATTCCCCGGGTCAAACACATCGAGGTGCAGATCCTCGGCGATCAGCACGGCAATGTGGTTCACCTGCATGAGCGCGACTGCTCGGTGCAACGCCGACATCAAAAGGTCATCGAGGTAGCACCCAGCTTCGGTCTGCCCGAGAACGTCATCTCCGAGCTGTGCGACGGCGCCGTGCGTCTGGCGAAGGAGATTCGTTACGACAACGCCGGCACGGTGGAGTTCCTTTACGACCTCGACACACACAAGTGGTATTTCATCGAGATGAACCCGCGCGTGCAGGTGGAACACACGGTCACCGAAGTGGTCACCGGCATCGACATCGTGCGGACACAGATCCTCATCGCCCAAGGTCACGCGCTCAATTCACCCGAAATCAATCTGCCGGCGCAGGAGGAGATTCCCAAGAACGGTTACGCAATCCAGAGCCGCGTCACCACCGAGGATCCGGAAAACAACTTCATGCCCGACTACGGCAAGCTGCTCGCCTATCGCTCCCCCGGTGGCTTCGGTATCCGACTGGATTCGGGCATGGGTTATCGCGGCGCGGAAATCACGCCGTTCTACGACTCGATGCTCGTGAAGGTGATCAGCAGCGGACGCAGTTATGACATCGCCATGGACCGGATGCACCGCGCCTTGTCCGAGTTTCGCATCCGCGGCGTGAAGACCAACATCCCCTTCGTCGAGAACGTGATCGGTCATCCGGAGTTTCGCAGCGGACAGGCCACCACGTCGCTCATCGACACCACACCTGAGTTGTTCGCTTTCAAAGCCCGCCGAGATCGCGCCACCAAGCTGCTGGGCTTTCTCGGAGACGTCATCGTCAATGGCAATCCGCACGCGAAAGGCTACCAGCCGGAGAAGACCATCGAGACGATCTCGACGCCGGAGTTCGACCATGAGCAACCGCTGCCGAAAGGCACACGAGACCTATTGTTGGAACTTGGCCCGAAGAAGTTCGCCGGTTGGATCAAGCAGCAGAAACGTCTGCTGATCACGGACACCACCTTGCGCGATGCCCATCAGTCACTGATGGCCACGCGCATGCGCAGCTACGACATGCTCGCGCAGGCCGACGCGCTGGCCCACCGGTTGGGCGATGCCAAGACGGGTCTTTTCTCCCTCGAAATGTGGGGCGGCGCGACCTTCGACACCGCCATGCGCTTTCTCAATGAAGATCCGTGGGAGCGCCTGCGCCAGTTGCGCGAAAAGATTCCCAACGTCTGTTTCCAGATGCTGTTCCGTGGCAGCAATGCGGTGGGCTATTCCAACTACCCGAACAATGTCGTCGCCGGCTTCGTGAAACACGCAGCCGCGTCGGGTATGGATATCTTCCGCATCTTCGATTCGCTCAACTACCTGCCCAATCTGCGCGTGGCCATGGAGGCCGTGCAGGACACGCATGCGATCTGCGAGGGCACCATCTGCTACACCGGCAACATCCTTGATCCCCAGCGCGACAAGTTCTCGCTCAAGTATTACGTCCACCTGGCAAAAGAACTGGAGAAGATGGGTGCCCACACGCTCGCCATCAAGGACATGGCGGGACTGTGCCGTCCCTTCGCTGCGCGCAAGTTGGTCAAGACGTTGCGAGAGGAAGTCGGCACCCCGGTTCATTTCCACACCCACGACACGGCGGGCGTGCAGGCCAGTTCCGTTCTCGAAGCCTCCAATGCCGGCGTCGACATCGTGGATCTCGCCATTGCCTCGATGTCCGGCAGCACCTCGCAGCCGAACCTGAATTCCGTCGCTGCCGCCCTGGCCGGAACGAAACGCGACACCCGATTGGATGCGGATACGCTCAACGAGTTTTCGGATTACTGGGAAAAGGTCCGCGAGATCTACACTCCGTTTGACACCGCTCCCAAAACCGGCAGCGCCGAGGTCTATCTGCACGAAATGCCCGGCGGCCAATACACCAACCTCAAGGCGCAGGCCGCCAGCATGGGTGTCACCCATCGGTGGCCGGAGATCGCCCGCAATTACGCAGAGGTGAACCAGCTCTTCGGCGACATCGTGAAGGTCACCCCTTCCAGCAAGGTCGTCGGCGACATGGCGCTTTATCTTTTCAGCCACGCCATCAAACCCTCCGACGTTGTCAATCTCGCGCCCGGCAGCCACAGCTTTCCCGAATCCGTGTTGGACATGTTCCGGGGCGGTCTCGGCTGGCCCGACGGCGGTTGGCCGGAAAAGGTCTGGAAAGTCATACTAGGGGAAAAGGAATTCAAGGAAGCCCGCAAGCGCTACCGCGCCGACGTCAAACGTGGCGGTCCGGGCAAGGTCAAACCGTTGAACCTGAAGGCCACTTCCGCCGAACTCTCCGGGAAGCTGAAACGGCCCGCCACCGAGGATGAACTCTATTCGCACCTGATGTATCCACAGGTCTTCGCCACTTTCGACCAGCACCGCGAGGACTGCAGCGACGTCAGTGTCTTGCCCAGCCCGGCGTTCTTCTACGGTCTCAAGATCGGCGAAGAAATCAGCGTGAGCATTGAAGCCGGCAAGACCCTGATCATTCGCCTGTTGAGCGTCGGCAAACCGGATCAGGAGGGCAAACGCACGGTGACCTACGAACTCAACGGCATGACCCGCGAGTCTCAGATCCTGGACCGCAACGTCGCGCCCGAAACCAAGGCGCGCGTAAAGGTCGACGGCAAGGATCCGCTGCAGATCGGCGCACCGATCCCGGGCCTGATCGCCAGCTTGCTCGTGAGCGTCGGCCAGAAAGTCAGCACCGGCGACAAGCTCCTGATGATGGAAGCGATGAAGATGCAGACCACCGTCACCGCCCCATGCGATGGTGTGGTCGAAGAACTCGCCGTTGATTTCGGTGAGACCGTCGAAGTCAAAGACCTCCTCGTCCGCCTACGCAAGGACTGAGTCAACTACCACAAATAGAAACAGATAATTAAATCCGGAGCTCCGAAGTCTGATTTCGATGCAG
>JAYPXF010000292.1:0-4761 GCA_038154405.1 Verrucomicrobiales bacterium
CTGCCGGAACGGACGAATTCGGGGCGGGTCTCAATCGTGTAGCTGGCAAAGCGCGCCGGACCGCTCCATTTCTGGATCTTCCAGTTGTCCGGAAGATCGCCGTCACCTGCCTCAAACGAAGGATTCTTCACCAGGTTCGTTCCCTGCCGATAGCCAACGACGGATCCGACACTCCCACCCGCTGCCTTCAGGGCGAGGGAAAGCCATTCGTCTTCCTGATTCTCCTTGTTCTTGAAGAGCAGCGTCGCGGTGTTCCTTCGCGAATCTGCATCAGCAAGGCTGGCGAGTTTCGCGAAAGCTTCACGACGGAGGTGCAGATCCTTGGCGATCAAATGCGTGCTGTCGAACAGCAGGTCCTGCGATTGCTGGTCTATCCCCAGCGCGCGGACCGCGTTCAGCTTCAGCGGAAGATCACGGGCGAACAGCGCCGCTCGATGAGTGTCGACGTCCAGGGCATTGAGACCTTTCAATGCCCACAGTGCATGGATCGTGCCGTGCCCATGATACCGCACCAGGTTCTTCAACATGGAAATGGCATCACGCTTCTGACCATCGACCAAAAGGCGTTGCGCAGTCTGACGCCAGAACAGGTTTCCATCCGACAGGGCCGCGACGAGTTGTTTCGTGGAGGCATTTGCAAGACTCGAAATCCTCGGCTTGGGCGCCTTGTCCCAGATCAACCGATAGATGCGGCCGTGTTGGCGATCGCGGTTGGGATTGATGTGCGCGTTGCCTTTGCCGGTCTTGGCGGCGTACCCCCCACGTTCAGGTTTGGGCGTGGGATTGTGCTGAATGATGAAGTTGTACCAGTCAGATATCCACAGGTGCCCGTCCGGACCGACTTCTGCGGTAACCGGAGAGAACCATTCATCCGCACTGGCAACGATTGCGAAGGCATTCTTCCCCGCATAACCGGAGCCGTTCTTCTTCATGCGATAGCCGCCAAGCAGATGACCGGTGGGGCCGCAGACAAATGCCATCTCATCACGCCAATCTGCCGGAAACGCCATGCTCGTGGCCAAGGCGTGTCCCGCCGCCGCGGTGTATCCGCCGAACACATCCACCTGCCGGATGTTTGGCGTGATCGGATGAAAGGTCGGAGAACTGGCGATCATCTTTGCACTCATGCGGCGCTTGGTTCCATAGATGGTCTGAGGCAGGCCGCAGAAGAAGCTCGGATTGTTGTTGGCAGTGGAGCCAAAGACGTCACCGTTGCTGTTGAAACCAAGTCCCCAGGTGTTGTTGTTGAATTGGTGGAGGAATTCGATCGCAGAGGCGTCCGGTTTGAAACGGAACACGCCCATGCCGAAGTTGTGTTCCTTGTCACCGAGCTCGCCTTGAAAACGGGCGTAGCCAACCGTGCCCCAGATCCAGTTGTCGAAACCATATCGTAGATTGCTCGGTCCGGCATGCGTATCACCATAGCCCCATCCGGAGAACAGGACCTTTTTAACGTCAGCCCGGTCATCCCCATCGGTATCCTTGAGAAACAGAAAGTCGGGCGCATGTGCGACAACGACGCCGCCCAGGGAGAACGTGAACGAAGTAGGGATATTGAGACCGTCGGCAAAGATCTTAACTTTGTCCGCGCGACCGTCGCCGTCGGTGTCCTCCAAGATCTTGATGCGATCATTGCCCTTCCGGCCGGCATTGATCTCATTGGGGTAATCCGGAGACTCAGCCACCCACAATCGGCCGAGTTCATCCCACTGGATATAGATTGGATTCACGATCTGCGGTTCAGCGGCGAAAAGTTCGAGACGAAAGCCTACGGGGACGCGGGTGTATTGGAGACTGGCTTCGGGGCTGAGCGGGAGTTGGAACTTCAACGGCTCGGGACGTTTCTCGTAGTTGGGGATGTTGTCGCGCTTCTCGTATTTGAGCGGAGGGCGTTGGGCAATGAATTGCTCATAGGATCGCTTTCGCTGATCGCCGATGGACCAAAGGATACCGCGTTTGATCAGGGCATGAAAAGCGGGTTGAGACCAAACACGTTGGTCATGCCCGGACGCGGTATAGAAGACGCGGCCTTTTCCATGATGGCGAATCCAGGTCCATGGCTCGGGTTGTTTGATGTTGTCATCCGCACCGACAACTTCACGAACTTGGAGAACCGTGCGCTGATAATCGTTGTGATTCTTGTGCACGTAAGTCTCGTCCCACGCCTCCAGTGCGGGCACATCCTTGATCGCCGGATGGGTGCTGACCGTCTTGTGACGAAAGATTGCACCCTTGTGGTGTGCGAAACGCCCACCGACCAGTTTGTCGAAGCCGGGCTCATTCGCGAAACACCAACTCGCACAATGAATTGGAAGAAATCCCCCGCCCGTTTCCACAAAGGTCTTCAGGTTGTTCCATTGCTGCTTGGTGATGGAACCGTGATTCGCGTAGAGGAGCAACGCATCAAACTTCTGCAGATAGCCGGCATCTCCCAGCGCCTCTTCAACGGTCGTGACATAGTCGAAGTAGATTGCATCTCGTCCCAATGCTCGAGCGATGACCGGGTAGTACTCGTTCGAAGGATGATGAGTGGCTTCATGGCCGAGAAAGAGCACGCGGACCGGACCGGACTTCGCAGCGTGCGACACCGCAGGCGACCAGAAGCAAAGCGACAAGATGATTGAAAGGAGCAGATTTCTGTTCATGGACGAGAGCGTCGACTATGGGGTGATCTGGCCGTGAGGACGACGATTCTCTTTGAAACTCGCGCGGAACAAACGGACTTCAGACATCAGACGTTCAACAATCTCCGGATGTTGCTTGAGGCGATCGAACTTCTCCGACGGGTCGTTCCCGAGGTCGTAGAGTTCCCGGGGATGAGCCGCGCCGTTTTTGTCAGTCCGCGTCAGCAGTTTCCAACGGGCATCTCGCACCCCGCGGTAGTTCGCAAACGAACCGGGACGCGCTCCGGCAAAATAATGAAAGTGTTCACGCGGACTGGTCTTCGACTGTCCACTCAGAAGCGGCCACAGATTCCTGCCATCGATGACGCGATCAGCTGGCAATTTTGCGGCGGCAAGATGCACAATCGTCGGTAGTAGATCCATCGTTCCGGCGATCGCTCCGGTTCGACGTCCTCCGGGAATCCTGCCCGGCCAATGAAAGATTCCGGGAACCCGAACCCCACCTTCCCAGGTGCTGCCCTTCCCTTCCCTGAGCAGCCCGGCAGATCCGCCATCAATTCCATATCCCAACCAAGGACCGTTGTCCGACGTATAGATCACCAGGGTGTCGTCCGCGATTCCCAGCGTCTGCAGCCGTTTGAGAATTTGCCCGCAACTCCAATCAATCTCCATGATCACATCGCCGTACAGACCACGTGATGATTTCCCCTCGAACTTGTCGCTCACGAACAGCGGCACATGCGGCATTGGATGGGCCAGATACAGGAAGAAGGGGTTCTTCGTTCCTCGTTCCTTGTTCTTTGTTGTGACGGCGTCGACAAACCTGAGCGCTTCCTCAGTGAAACGGGTGGTAAGCTGCGTTTGGTCCGGATTCTTTTCCACGATCTTCTTGTCGCGCATCAATGGCAATGGATTCGGAAAACCCTGACCGCGCTCCAAGTCATAGTATCTACCCTGGCCTGCAAAGCCTGTGTAGTCGGCGCGTTCGCGAATCCTTTTCATCAACTCGTCCTCATTCTCACGAGGCGGCATCTTGGGGTGGTAATTCCACATGTCATTGGAGAACGGCAGGCCAAAGAAATGATCAAACCCTTGATCAGTGGGCAGCAAGGGCGACTCATCCCCCAAGTGCCACTTGCCAATGTGCATGGTCTCGTACCCCGCCGGTTTGAGCATCTCCGCGATCGTGACCTCGTCGGGATGAAGTCCATTCTTGGATCCGGGGCCGGGATTGAAGGAATGGCTGACCCGCGCATGGTAGCAACCGGTAAGCAGTTGTGCGCGGGATGGGCCACAGAAGGGTGCGGCGTAGAAGCTCGTAAAGCGAATGCCTTTCGCGGCCATCCGGTCGATGTTCGGAGTCTCTATGTTTGGCGAGCCGTAGCAACCGAGGTCTCCATAGCCTTGGTCATCGGTGAAAATGATGATGATGTTCGGCTTGGCGCTCGCCCCAGCCAATCCCAAGGCAAACAACAGCACCCACAAGGAACCTCTCAGGAAATACATGGCAACATTCAAAATCGTGCACCGTCTGGGTCAAGAACGGAGCATCCCGATTCATCAATGACCTCTGTCATGCTTCATCTGAAATCTCCTCCCCTCAGTTTCGCCGATTCCGATCGAATGCTGGAGGAATCATCGAGAAATCACGTCACAAAGACGGCTCGATTCTCGGGTTGATCGGAGAAATCTGTACGATTCGGAACACCGTTCGTAGTCCGAGTGGGTTTCAACCCAAAAAAATCGCCATTTTTCGTAAATTTGTTGCAAATCTAGGCCCAAAAAACGTGGATTTTGTATCGCTTTCTTGGCTTTTCTCTCCAGAGTGGACGCCATTTTTATTCCGGCATCCAATCGGTATTTCAACCGGATGTCGCCTGCGAAATGATTAGTTGTACTAAACAGACCACACCGCCGATTGGTTGGTGGCGTTCCAATGGCGCCACGCCCAGCCGTGATCCGGACCATTTGCGCACTGCGATCGGGAACATTCTCGAGCCGGTGACGCTGCTGGATGATGAAGGCATTCTATCCGTCGCGAACGATGGTCATGCCACCCTCGGCGGGGATTCTCCCAGCGAAGAAACCTTGTCCATCGCCGGATATGCCGGCGCCATACGCGTGGAAAATCTGGGCG
>JAYPXF010000292.1:4771-7599 GCA_038154405.1 Verrucomicrobiales bacterium
ATTCTGTGAAGATCATGGACTCCGTTATCCTTACGCAGCCGGCGCGATGGCAAACGGAATCGCCTCCGAGGAAATCGTCGTCGCGATGGCCAACGCCGGAATGCTCGGTTTCTTCGGAGCTGCCGGACTGCATCCGGATCGGGTCACGACCGCGATTAATCGCATCCAAGGGGAAGTGGGAGACAAGCCATACGGTTTCAATCTCATCCACAGCCCGAATGAACCTGCCTTGGAAGCCGGTATCGTTGACTTGTATCTGCAGCGCGGCGTTCGTTTGGTGGAAGCCTCGGCATATCTGGCGCTGACGCTTCCCGTTGTGAAATATCGCGTCACCGGGATTCATCGTGATGACGAAGGCAACGTCATCACCCCGAACAGGATCGTCGCGAAAGTGTCCCGCATTGAGGTTGCCACCCGTTTTCTGTCTCCGCCCCCGGAGAAGTTCCTTCAGCAATTGGTCACGAGCGGTGATATCACTCCCGAACAGGCTGAGATGGCCAAGGAAATCCCAATGGCACAAGACCTTACAGCCGAAGCGGACTCCGGCGGCCACACCGACAACCGACCGGCAGTCGCCCTGTTGCCGGCCCTGCTCGCCTTGCGTGATCGTTTGCAGGCGCAATACAAGTATCTCAATCCCCTTCGGGTCGGCGCAGCCGGCGGAATCTCGACGCCGGCGTCAGCCGCAGCGGCATTCGCCATGGGCGCGGCCTACATCGTCACCGGTTCGGTGAATCAATCCTGTGTCGAATCCGGATCTTCCGACACAGTTAGGAAACTTCTCTCCGAAGCCCAACAGGCCGACGTTGCCATGGCTCCCGCAGCCGACATGTTCGAAATGGGCGTCAAGGTGCAGGTGCTAAAACGGGGAACCATGTTCGCGATGCGCGCCGGCAAACTGTTCGATCTCTACCGTCGCTGCGATTCCATCGACGACCTGACGCAGCAAGAGCGCGGCATGCTGGAAAAGCAGTACTTCCGCGCGACGCTGGAAGAAACCTGGGAATCCACCAAGGCGTTCTTCCGAAAGGCCGATCCCTCACAGATCGAGCGTGGCGAACAGGATCCCAAGCACAAGTTGGCCCTGCTCTTCCGGAGTTATCTCGGCCAGAGCTCGCGTTGGGCAAATTCCGGTGAGCCGACACGAACGGTCGACTATCAGATTTGGTGCGGTCCCGCCATGGGCGCCTTCAACGAATGGGTGCAGGGCAGTTTCCTGCAGGCCCCTGAAAACCGGAAGGTCGTCACCGTGGGCATGAACATTCTTTACGGCGCGGCGGTGACCTTGCGCGTGAACATATTGAAAAGTCAGGGCATCCGTCTTTCGGCGGAATTGTCGCGGCCTCGTCCGTGTGAACCTGACGAAGCAGCGAAACGATTAGGGCAATGAGTAAGGGTAAAGCAAATCCTTCGAACATCGCCATCTGCGGCATCGGGTGCATCTTCCCGCAGGCGGACGATCTCGAACAGTATTGGGACAACATCAAGAAGGGCGTCGACTCGATCACCGACACGCCCCGCGAAACGCACTGGAACGCGGACGACTATCTCGATCCCGATCCGAAGGTCCCCGACATGACCTATTGCGCCCGCGGCGGTTTCCTCTCGCCGGTCGAGTTCAACCCGATGGAATATGGCATCGCGCCCAAGGACATCGAAGCGACCGACACCACCCAGATCTTTGGCATGATCGCCGCCAAGGAAGCCCTCAAGGACGCCGGTTACTGGGACGGCAAACATTACAATCGCGCCCGTACCAGCGTGATCCTCGGCGTCACCAGCACACTCGAACTCACCATTCCTCTCGGTGCGCGTCTCGGCCACCCAATTTGGCGCAAGGCCTGCCAGGACAGCGGACTCGACGCCGACACCACGCAGGAAGTCGTCGAACGCATCGGCGACGGCTACGTCCCCTGGCAGGAAAACTCCTTCCCCGGTCTCCTCGGCAATGTCGCCGCCGGCCGCATCGCCAACCGGCTCGATCTCGGTGGTAGCAACTGTGTCGTCGACGCCGCCTGCGCTTCGTCTCTCAGTGCTCTGCATCTCGCTGAACTGGAACTTACCTCTGGCAAGGCCGACATGGTCCTGACCGGCGGCATCGATACGTTCAACGACATTTTCATGTATATGTGCTTCAGCAAAACGCCGGCCCTCTCCGCGACCGGCAACTCGAAGCCATTCAGCAAAGACGGCGACGGCACGATCCTTGGCGAAGGCCTCGGAATCCTCGTGCTGAAACGCCTCGAAGACGCCGAACGCGACGGCGACAAGATCTACGCCGTCATCAAGGGCGTCGGCAGTTCCAGTGACGGCAAAGGCGAAGCCATCTACGCCCCCAGTTCCAAGGGACAGGTCAAGGCTGTCCGCCGCGCCTACGAACAAGCCGGCATCAAGCCTTCCACCATTGAACTCGCGGAAGGACATGGCACGGGCACCAAGGTCGGCGACGCCACCGAGGTCAATTCCATGAACGAAGTCTTCACCGAAGAAGGCATCGAAGGATCCTGGTGCGCTTTGGGTTCGGTAAAATCCCAGATCGGCCACACCAAGGCCGCCGCCGGCGTCGCCGCCCTCATCAAAGCGACCATGGCCGTCCACAACCGCGTCATCCCACCGACCATCAAGGTCAGCGAACCGCTCGATGTCTGCGGTCCCGGCAAGTCACCATTCTATATCAACACCACCGCGCGTCCTTGGGTGAAGAATCCGAACCACCCCCGCCGCGCCGCGATCAGCGCCTTCGGTTTCGGCGGCAGCAATTTCCACTGCGTCATCGAGGAAGGGCCCGATACCGGCCCGGTCGGCAAGGTCGAGATCGCCAACCAGAT
>JAYPXF010000293.1:0-7569 GCA_038154405.1 Verrucomicrobiales bacterium
TCAAGTTGGGCGGCCGTGAATCCCGGGGCCGGTTTTGCGGAAACCGAGATATATCAGAAACTCACCGGTCAATTGGATCAGTTTCCCTGGTATGAGAAGAAACTGTGGCGCCTCTACGATGCGTTCGACTACGCGATCAATCTGGAGAACACCGGACTGGTCGCCTACAGCGGTGAGGTGGACAAGCAGAAGGAAGCGGCGGATCTGATGGAGACCGCGCTAAAGTCTCACGGCATCGGCATGACCCACATCATTGGTCCGAAGACCGGTCACAAGTATGAACCCGGTGCCCGGGACCAAGTGGAGGAGCTCGTCGATAGAATCGTCGGCCGCGGTCGCAATCTGATTCCCAAACAGGTCCGCTTTGCCACCTACACCCTCAAGTACAACCGTATGCATTGGGTGACTGTGGATGCGCTGGCTCAACATTGGGAACGAGGAGTGGTGAATGCGGAACTCACGTCCACCGGAATCAAGGCGAACACTCGCAACGTCACCGCTGTCACCTTCTCTCCAATGAACCTGCGAGCCAGCCGGCCGCAGGTGGAACTAGACGGACAGATACTGTCGGCTCCGAGGGTGTATCAGCTGGCCGACTGGTCCGTCAGCTATCGAAAGGTCGACGGTAAATGGGAGGCGGCCAAGCCGGCGGACGCGTTGGTCAAGAAGCACGATCTGCAGGGGCCGATCGATGATGCTTTCATGAATTCGTTTGTGATGGTGGAACCTTCCGCTGCCGGTTGGCACCGACACTTGGATGAGTGGGTGAAAAACGAACTTGCGGACGGCCTTTTTCAATGGCGGCGCCAGTTTCGGGGAAACGCCCGCGTCAAGTCGGTCGCCGATGTGAACGCGGCAGACATCGAGAATTCCAATCTCGTGCTTTGGGGCGATCCTCAGAGCAATCCGCTGATTGAACGGCTGCTGCCGTTCCTTCCAATCGATTGGACGCCGAAGTCACTGACGATGGCCGGTCAGAAACACGAGGCTTCAAAGTCTGCCCCCGCGTTGATCTACCCCAATCCTTTGAATCCGAAAAAATACCTCGTCCTCAATTCCGGTTTTTCGTTCGCCCACTTCGGCGCAATGAGCAATTCACGTCAGACCCCGAAACTGCCGGACTGGGCGGTTCTGGACATCGGCGTCTCCGCTGCCGATCGCAAGCAGGGCAAAGGCGTGTTGGCAGCCGGATTCTTCGACGAGAACTGGCTAGTCCAGTGAGCCCATGCAGGGAACTGCTCCGTCCTCGCTCTTACCCACATTTTCCGTATCGGCAAAACGTCAGTTCCAGAATCCCAGCGGGATTCGATCCCTTCGGGATATGAAGATGTGACATCGTCGTGAGTCAGGATTTGTGGGTGGTGGTCAGGCTCCGTCCGTTTCGTGCCCGTGGTTGCGCCTTGCAAGGATCACCAATCGGCATCGACGGAGCGATGCCCTCCTTGTTTTGGCTGGGCGTTCAAGCAGCTTGAGCCGGTGGGTTCGAATCAACGGCGGCCTTGCGTCACGAGGCGGGATGGCGGACGATTCGCGCACTCTATGAAACGTTCGGTTCACCTGCTGTTGATTGCTGTCTGCGGAGTTCTCATTGCCGGAGACGTTGCCACGACTGAAACCCGCGCCGCGGAATCCAAGTTTGCGATTCCCGCAACGGACAAGGGATTGCCGGGCGCCGGCCCGATTCGGCGCTATGGTTGGTTCAAGAATCTATGGCTGCGCAAGCGCACGGCTTGGGCCAAACAAGTGAAGGCGGACCAGAAGGCTGTCGTGTTCTTGGGGGATTCGATCACCCAGGGTTGGGGTGACAATTTCCGAGGATACTTCGCGGGTATGAAGAAGGCCAATCGCGGCATCAGTGGTGACACGACGCGCGGTGTTTTGATTCGATTGGAGGAAGACGTTCTCTCGTTGAATCCGTCTGCCATCGTGCTGCTGATCGGGACCAATGATCTCGAAGAAGGTGCGGATCCGGTAACGATCGCGGCGAACACCAAGCTCATTCTGGCTGCATTGAAGAAACACAATCCGAAGATGCCGGTGATCGTGTGCAAGGTGTTCCCAAGTTCCGCAACGAAGAAACGTCCGTCCGACAAGATCAACAAGGTCAACGAGTTGGTGGCAGCATTGGTGAATGGGGACGATCAGGTCACGCTGTTGGAAACCTGGATGCTGTATGCCGATGAGAACGGGGATGCGCCGAAGGCGGTGATGCCGGATCTGCTGCATCTGAACAAGGAAGGATACGCGATGTGGGCGGCGAGTCTGCGTCCCGTGTTGGCGACGCATGGTTTTCTGGAGACAGAAGCCGACAACTTCAAACTGGAGCCCGGTTTTGTTTCGCTTTTTAACGGAAAGGATCTGACCGGGTGGGGTTATCGCAAGACGCCGCCGCGACGCAAGCCCAAGAAGCCCAATCCGAACCGGCCCAAGTTTGTGGAGATCAAGAAGCCGGTCGCGTTTGACGGCAGGACGGTGAGCAGCGACGGGCGGTATGTGGCCAAAAATGGACGACTTATCGTGACGACTCCAGCCGAGGGCCGCCGCATCCAGCAATTGTGGACGACGGAAGAATTCGGGATGGACTTTGTTCTGAAACTGGAGTTCCGCGCAACGCCCTACGCGGACAGCGGCGTCTTCATCCGCAAGCCGCAGTTGCAGTGCCGTGACTATCGATTGGCCGGCCCCTACAAGGATCTCAAGAAATACAAACCACAGGATTGGAATGAGATGGTGGTGACGGTGAAGGGTGGGGTGGCTCACTGCACCTGCAACGGCGAAATCCTGAATGCCAAGATGCCGGTGCCTGCGACGGGTCCGATCGGCCTCGAGGGGGATCGGGGGCAAATGGAGTACCGTCGAATCCGTCTCAAGAAACTCAACTGACACACTCTGCCAGCCGCAGCGGAAGATGCGAAATCTTCCGATCTCCGGTGCGGCTCTGGTCGGGATTTTATGCAAATTCCGCTACGTGCGTGGCGGACCGAACAGTCCATACGAATACAACCGTGAAAAAACTCTACCCCCTGCTGAGTCTTTGCTTCGCAGTAAACCTGTCGGCCCAACGGGGGCTGCCTCCCGGGTTCAAGGAACTCAAGATCGGCGATGCGGCTCCAGCTTTTGATCTGCCAGGCGTGGATGGTAAACGTTACACACTCGAACACTTCAAGAAGCCGAAGGTTTTGATGGTGTTGTTCACCGGGACGCATTGCCCGGTTTCTCATGCCATCGAGGAACGGTTGCAGACCTTGGTCGATGACATGAAGGGGAAGGATCTCGGGATCGTGGCGATCAATCCGAATCATGCGTCGGGACTGCGCCCGGATGAACTGGGTTACACGGCGTATGACGAGACGTTTGCCGATTCCAGGCGTTATGCGAAGGATCTGGGCTGGACGTTTCCGTTTCTCTACGACGGTGACGAGCAGGTGACGGCGAAGGCTTATGGCTGCCGGGCCACGCCGCATGTGTTCATCTTTGATAAGCAGCGCAAACTCCGCTACGCCGGTCGGTTCGATGATTCCCGGTATGCGATTCTGTCCACGGTGAAGCATCACGACACTCGCAACGCGATTGAGGCCATGCTGGCGGACAAACCTGTGCCGGTGGCGCAGACCCGTCCGTTCGGATGCTCTACCAAATGGAAGGAACGCAACGCGCATGTGAAAGCAGAGGCAATCAAATGGAACGCGATTCCGGCGACGATCGAAGAAATCGACGCTCAGGCCGTTGCCAAGCTGAGAAAGAACGGATCGGCCAATGTGCGCCTGATCAATGTTTGGGCCACCTGGTGTGCGCCCTGCGTGAAGGAGTTTCCGGATCTGACCGCGATTGCCAGCAAGTTCAGCCGGCGCAATTTTGAACTGATCACCATTTCGCTGGACGACAAGAAGGACATGGGCAAGGCGAAAGCCTTTCTAGGCAGGCATCGGGCGGTCATCAGTGACCGGCTTCGTCCGTTGGTGAAAGCGGATGGGCGCACCTCCAACAATTATCTCTATCAAGGAGCCAATGTGGACGTCTTGGCCGAGGCACTGGATTCGAAATGGAAGGGCTCCCTGCCGTATTCGGTTCTCGTCAACCAAAACGGCAAGGTGCTCTATCGGGTGGCCGGCATGATCAACCGGGATGAAGTGATCTCCAAGGTGCTCGAAACTATCGGGCATCATTACCGGCCGTAGCAGAAACCGTCAGATTCTCGTTTGTTGGGAACGAGACGAAATCCTTGCGAATTTCGCCACGAGCTTGTTGCTGCATCTTCATCGACAAAATCATGGCCAAACGCTGCGGATGGTCTGACGATTTGGGCATGCCTCGTTTGATTTTTGCCGGCGTGCTGGTTTTCGTCGTTGGGATCTCTGCAACGTCCGCGGCCGAAAACCTGATCGCCCATTGGAAGCTGAAGGATGACGCGCGTGATTCCGTCGGCAAACGCCATGCGATAAATCATTCCGTAGCTTTCGATGGAACCGCCGCCACGTTCAGCGGTCGTGGTGCTTGGTTGGAAGTTCCGAAATCGGTCGCGCCCGTGCTGGGCGATCGGCCATTCACAATCTCTGCGTGGATTCACACCGACGAGATTCTGGATGATTCCCTCGGCGACATCCTGAGTTGCTACGATCAAATAAAACGCACCGGATTCAACTTCGGTCTGATGAACTACTCGGGCATCACCTGTGCCCAGTCCAATTGGCGCAATCTTTTCTTTGGTATGGATGCGGGCGTGGGTGGCGACGAATGGATTGATCGCGGTCGTCCCGGCAAGAGCCAATTGATCAATTCGCTGGTGGTATTCGATGGAGACCTCTACGCGACCACGTGGGAACCGGGCGCGAACGATCGTGGCCATTTGTATCGTTACGCGGGAGGAACGAACTGGATTGATTGTGGCGCTCCAAGTCCGGCGAATGCTCTGAAAAGCGCAGCGGTCTTTCAGGGCAGACTTTACGTCAGTTCGGAGCGATATAGTGGCGGTGGCTCCTCTTTGCCCCGGTCTCCAAATGAAAACGATGGCGGGCATGTCTATCGCTACGAGGGCGGCACGAATTGGACGGACTGCGGCAAGATCGGCGACGTCCGAAGTGTGAGTGGCCTGGCGGTGTATCAAGGCCGACTCTATGCCGGCACGGGAACGACCGGTTCATGGCGCGATCGACCGCGATGGCGCGGCATGTATCGGTTCGATGGAATAGGCAAGTGGACCGACTGCGGTTGTCCGGGAAACCGCATAACGCACATCGGTGTTCACGACGGCGGTCTCTATGGCCTGAGCTATGACGCCGGACAGTTCTATCGATACCGAGGCGGCACTAACTGGCTGAGCTTTGGCCCGGTGCCCGACACGACCCAGGTCTATGGTATGATTAGCTACGAAGGGAAACTTCACGTGGGAACTTGGCCGACCGGTTCTGTTTTCGAACATGGCAGCGGCACGAACTGGCTCCATCGCGGCCGTCTCGGACAGGAAAAGGAAGTGATGGCGCTGTCGGTTTACAACGGGAAGTTCTATGCCGGCACGCTGCCGATGGCCGATGTGTATCGTTACGATGGCGACGGTCAGTGGATCAACACCGGCCAACTCGATCGCACTCCCAATGTAAAATATCGTCGCGCGTGGTCGATGGCGGTCTTCGATGGAAAGCTCTTCTGCGGCACATTGCCTTCCGGTCACATCCTGTCTTTGGAAGCGGGCAAAGCAGTTACCTTCGACCGTGCGTTTCCGTCCGGCTGGCATCATGTCGCCGCTGTTCGCGGGCGGAAAATCCTCCGGTTGTACGTGGACGGAAAGAAGGTTTCCGAGCGCCTCCTTGGTGGGCACGAGTTCAATCTTTCGGCGGACGTTCCGATGAAGATCGGCTTTGGCCAGCATGATTTTTTCAACGGTCGCATGAAGGATGTCAGGATCTATTCCACCGCACTGGATGCCGAGGCGATCGCGGCTCTGCAGTAACTCCCGCGCCTGCCTGCATCGAACGTCTCTTGCCTCCTGTGTCCGGGACTGTCACTTTTTGGGCGCAGAAGCCCATTAATGATGATACGTTCGAAATCACCATGCCTGCCGGAGGCGACGAGGCCGGGGATTCTTCTGGGCGAGATACTGTTCCCCCCACCATCGCGCCGAAAACGGTGGCCCCAGAACCGTCTGATCCGCCCGCGGCGGAGTCGGATCGGGCCGGCACTACTGATTCCCGGGACTACAAGGTAGGGCGCGAAATTGCCAAGGGCGGCATGGGGAGGATTCTGGAGGCCGAGGATGTCAATCTGCGCCGTACCGTGGCCATGAAGGTGATGCTGGGCGACCGGGCTTCCGACGAGGCGCAGAAGCGCTTCACCCGCGAGGCGGAGGTGCTGGCCCGGCTTGAGCATCCGAACATCGTGCCGATTCATGAGCTGGGGAGGGATGAAAAAGGGCAGGCGTATTACACGATGAAGATGGTCAAGGGGCGCACGCTGCAGCAGATCATCGATGCATTGAAGGCCGGAGATTCCGACACGTTGAAGGACTACGACCTGGATCGTTTGCTCGCCGTGTTTCGCAAGATCTGCGATGCGATGGCGTTCGCGCACCATCACCAGATCATTCATCGCGACCTGAAGCCGGACAACGTCATGGTCGGGGAATTCGGTGAGGTCCTGGTGATGGACTGGGGACTGGCAAAGATTCTGACCGAAGACGACGGTGAGTCCCGTTCCAATCCTGGATCCGACGGGATGGATGTTTCGAACGCCGAACTGAACGAGACGGCCGATTTGACGCTGGACGGTGAATGCATCGGGACTCCGCGTTACATGCCGCCGGAACAGGCGGGCGGAAAAGCCGAGGATGTCGATGCGCGCTCGGATGTCTTCGCCTTGGGTGGAATTCTCTATGCCATCCTCACCCTGCATCCCCCCATCCGGGGCAACACCCTCCAGGAACTTCTCGACAATCTGAAAACGGGCAACATCGAGGCGCCGACCGAATTCGGATCGGCGACCGGCACGGGTACGCGGGTCGATGCGCCGTCAGATCGGGCGCCAACTGATCTGTCCGGACTGACGCTCGATCACTGCCCGGACGGCAAGGTTCCCCCGTCGTTGTCGGCGGTGGCCATGCGGGCGTTGGCGGTTGAGAAAGGGGATCGCTACCAGACGGTTGGCGACCTGGCTGACGACATCGATCGATTCAAGGGTGGATTCGCCACCAGCGTGGAATCATTGGGCGCATTTGCGCAGGCAATGCTCTTCATCCGACGACACCGGGCGGTGTCGATTTCCGTTTTCGCATCCCTGGTCTTGGTGGCGGTTCTCACGGCGGTGTTCATGAACAAGCTGATCGCCAGCAACAAGGCGACGCAGGCCAAGGCGGATGAGGCGGCTCAGAATGCGCTTGAGGCACTGAGCAATGAAAAGACCGCTCGTCAGAATGCCCTGTTGGCGGAAGAGAACGCTGCAGAGGCGAAGAAGAATGAAGCTGAGGCCAAGGAGAACGCGATTCGAGCTGAACAGAACGCCACCCGGGCGGAGGCGGAGGCCATCACCGCCAAGGCGGTTTCGGATTTTCTGGTGGGCATGTTCGAGGATGCTGATCCC
>JAYPXF010000294.1:0-7561 GCA_038154405.1 Verrucomicrobiales bacterium
GATCCCAGAGGGTGTTCTTGCCGGTGATCTCTTTCTCGCCGAGGTGATAACCGTGATCGGACCAGCACACGACGATGGTGTCGTCCGCCAGCCCGCTCGCATCCAAGGCGTCGAGGATCCGGCCGACTTAGTCGTCCATGAAGCTGATGCAGGCGAGATAGGCTCGGACCTTTTTCTTCCATTCGCCGCCCGCCTCAACGGCCTTCAATCGCGGCTCCGGCAGCTTCCAATGGATGTTCCAGGAAAATCGTGGCGTGTCAGCTCGATCATTCTTCTGAGTGGGGGGAAGGACGATCGATTCCAATGGGTACAGATCGAACCACTTTTGGGAGGCATACAAAGGAACGTGCGGCTTGGAGAAGCCGACGGCCATGAAGAAGGGTTTCTCCTTGGGCATGTTCTTGAGTTGCGCAATGGCCCATTGCGCATTCTGGTAATCACGTTGATCCGAATCACTAGGCGGCCAAGGGCCCCAATCAAGGCGACTGACGTTCGGATCCACGAATCGTTTCTTCGGTCGCCCCTTGGGACGCATGCGAGGCCGGCCGACTGTCTCGAACTCATCGTTCACCGGAACGCGACCGTGATACATCTTTCCGCAAACGGAAGTGGCGTAACCACTCGCCTGAAACGCCTGCGGCAATGCGACGTAGTCCTTGTATTTCGGAATGGTGCGAAAGGCGGGTTGCAGCGAGTAGACTCCGGTGGTGGAAGGACGCAGTCCCAACATCACCGAGGTGCGCGACGGGTTGCAGAGTGGAGACTGGCAATGCGCGTTGAGGAACAAGGTTCCTCGTTGGGCAAGTCGATCCAGATTTGGCGTCTGCGCCTGCGGATGCCCGTCCATGCATCCGATCCAATCGTTCAAATCGTCAATGGAAAGAAAGAGGACATTCGGCTGCTTGGCGGCGACTACGCAATGCGCCGCGGCGACGAGGGTGACTACGACAGCAATGAATCTCATGGTCACTTCTTCTTTTCCTTGGCTGCGGTCTTGAACGGGATGGCGGTCTTGCTCATTTCCGCTTCCCAATCTTCGAGCAGATCGCTCAGTTCTTTCATTTTCGTGGGGTTGGATGTTGCGAGGTTGTTCTGTTCACCAAGATCATTTCTCAGGTTGAAGAGAGCCGGTTGGAATTTGCCAGTTCCGAGTGGCTTATAGGTCCGCAGGTACTTCCAATCGCCCTGACGAACCGCCGATTGTCGGATGTCGGCTTGGCCTTTCCGTGCGACGACCGTACGGCGGCGAAAGAAGAGGGGCCGATCGTAGGCGAATTGGTCTTGGCCGGTGAGTGCCGGTGTCAGATCAACGCCGTCAAACGGCATGCCAGCTCGTGCTTCTGCTCCACCGGCGGCGGCGATGGTCGCAGTGAGATCATAGGCGCTCACGGGCGAAGACAATACCTTGCCTGCTGGCAGCACGCCTGGCCAACGCAGGATCAAAGGCACGCGGATCCCACCCTCCAACAACATCTGCTTGGCACCGTTGAGCGGCAGATTGCGCGCGATGTTCTGGGCGCCACCGTTGTCGCTGGTCACTATCACCAAGGTGTTCTTTCTCTTTCCTTCCTCGTCGAGCGCTTTGAGGACGCGGCCGATTTCCAGATCGAGGCGTTCGATCATCTTGATCAGGGTTGCGCGGGCCTCGGGCTTCTTCTTGTCTCGGGGCTTATCAAACGGAAGGTCGGGATCTTGAATGGGGTCGTGAGGGGCTTGGAAGGGAAGATAGAGGAAGAAGTGTTTGTCGCTCTCTGCCTCGATGAAGCGGATGGCTTCATCGGCAAAGACGGTATCCGACCAGGTCCCCTTCCGATCCAGCTTCTCCCCGTCTTCATACATGTCGAGTTCGTCTGTTCGTTTGACCCGGTGCGTATAGAAGTCGTGATTGAGGTGCAGGCCGACCCAGCGATCGAAACCAAAATCATTCGCCCGACGGCGGTTCAGATTGGAGACGTTCCATTTGCCGAAGCAGCCGGTGCGATAGCCCGCCTCCTGCATCAACTGACCGATGGTCGGATGTCTGACCGGATCCAGTTCCGGGGAGCCACCGCCGTAGTAATCCTCGTAGGTCGGACCAAAACGGGCGGGATACCGACCGGTCAAGAGAGCGGCTCGCGAAGGGGAACACACGGGAAAGGCAGCATAACCGTCGGTGCAACGTACGCCGTCCTTCGCCAGTTGATCCATGACCGGCGTTTTCACATCGAGAGCGCCGTAGCATCCAACGTCTCCATAACCAAGATCATCGGCCAGGATGAGAATGACATTGGGCTGCTCACCAACTGGGCGAGCGGCAGTCTTCGTCTTTGTGCGCGTCTTGATCGACGGCTGAAAGCCACCGCTACCTTTCTTGGCTGCGGTTTGGAAATCCCACCGCTTTCCTCCCTTGATTTCGATCCAGTCAACGTCTGATGGTTTCTTGGCCGGGGGAAAGAAGCGGAGGTGTATGAGCTGGCCTTCGACCGGGAGCGACACTTTCAATTCCTGCCAGTCTCCTCCGGTGACCGTGAACGATTTGATCTGTCCGGTCTTGGGGAAAAGCTCCTGCCCTTCGGTGCGCCATTGCACGCTCGCTTTGCCATCTGCCTTCGTTCGAATTCGCATCCGAAGCTCCACCGGCCCCTCAGCTCCGATCTTCGCATTGACGAGGAAGGGTTGCCTCCCGTTCGGTGTGACACGCAGTGAATTGGATTCGATCGCCACATCACAGCCTCTACTGGACCATCCCAGCATGAATGCCTGGTTCACCATCTTCGCGGGTTTGGCGGCCGGTTGCCCGGGCTTCTTGAACCCCTTCGGCATCTTCAATCCACCAGCCTGCACGCCGATCTTCGAGGGATCGAACTTGACGGGATCGAAGTTGGGATTCGGCTTGGGTACGACAACGTTGGCCTCAGCGATGTAGTCCTCGATCAGCTGATCCATCTCCTTGACCTTCTCGGGGTGGGCCGCCGCCAGGTTGTTGTTCTCGCCGATGTCTTCGCGGAGGTTGTAGAGCCGATATTGGTGCTCTCCAGCTTTGCCGTAGTGATAGGTGCGGATCATCTTCCAGTCACCGTGGTGCACGGACGTGGAAGGCGGGAGCCATTGGGGCGTGTTGCCGTGGCCGGGAACGTGCGTGAACATCGGACCACGATCGAAGTCTTCTCCGCGCAGGGCCTTGGCGAAATCAACGCCATCCATCACGTGGGTCTTGGGCGCCTCAACGTCCAGCATGCGGAGAATCGTCGGGTACAGATCGTTCGCCTGGATACGCACATCACTACGTGAGCCGGGCTTCGTGACCCCGGGCCAGACGACGACCGCCGGCACGCGTACACCGCCTTCGTGAATTCCACCCTTGCCGCCGCGCAACGGATAATTGCTGGTGATGGGCGCGATGTATTTGTCCCCCGCGACATCGGTCTCCTCGAGGCCGCAGTGGATGTTGCCGCCGTTGTCGGAATAGAAGACAATGAGCGTTTCATCCGCGATTCCCTCGGCGTCGAGTGCGTCGAGCAGACTGCCAACCGCGTCGTCGAGTGAATGGACCATCGCCGCATAGGTGGGCGACTGCTGCTTCTCGCCGCGCTTGATCTTCCGGCGATAGCGATCGATCAGTTCCGGTTTGGCGCCGAACGGTGCGTGCACGGAGAACTGCCAGTAGTTCATGAAGAACGGCTTCCTGCGATCACGCTTCTTAAGCCATGTGACCGCCTCCTGCGCCATGCGATCCTCGATATGTTCGCCTGGTTCACCCTCTTTGAAGTCCGGGTTTTCATATCCCCACGGAGCCAGGTAACTGGTCTTCGGTCCAGGCCCCCACCAGTGCGGGAGGTCGACATCGAACCCGCGCTCCAAGGGCGAATGTGGTTCTCGACCCAGATGCCACTTGCCGAAATGTGCAGTTGCATAACCGGCGTCCTGCAGCAGCTGTGCCAAGGTGGGAATCGACGGATCCAGTCGAGTCGACGATTTCACGTTCGTACATTTTTGATGCGGCGGTCCGTTTCCATTCGCCTCGGGCTTGAAGCGCACCTCCTCCAAGTGCGCCGCCGGGGCGGTCATGCCGTGGCGGGCCGGGTTCTGGCCGGTCATGATGGCACCGCGTGTCGGCGAGCAGATCGGACTCGAGTAAGCACTCGAGAAAGTCATGCCGCGCGCGGCCAGTCGTTCGATGTTCGTCGTCTCATACAAGGTGGTTTTCCCAAACAAAGTGGTGTCCGACCAGCCGAGGTCATCGGCAAGGATCAGGACAATGTTTTTCGGAGACTTAGCCGCATCGGCAGTCACCAACACCAAGAGCAGGATCAGCAGCGTCAGGAGATGTTTCATAGGGATTCGTTCAATGCGCATGTCCGCCGTATCGCTGCCGGACGGACTGCGATCTGACAAACATTGTTGAGAATCTCGTCGGCAGCCCGGGTGGATTCACCACCGCGCGGCAACAGGCTACCTCCGCCGATACGCGCGATCCTTGGGATTGCCGCCGGCCATGAGGTAGGTGACCAGATCACGAACCTCCTGCGGATTCAGGAAATTCAGGAGACCGGGAGGCATTTGGGAGACCGGAGATTGTTCGATGCTCTTGATCTGCGAACGCTTGTACGTTGTTGGTTCGGCCTTCACGTCGGGCGGGTAGAGTTTGAGTTCGTTCCCCTGCTCGACCGCGAGACCGGTATGCTTCTCGCCGTTCATCAAGGTCACGATGGAGGAACCGTATTGGTCGGAGATGTCCTTGCTCGGATTGATGATGGCTTCAATGAGGTAACGGCTGTCAAACTTGTGCGGAATGCTGGTGAGATCGGGGCCAATGGCGCCACCGAGTCCACCTAGACGGTGGCAGGTGCCACAACCGACGGCGAAGTAAAGGCTGCGGCCATTCTCAAAATCGGCCCGGCCGCGAGCAGCGCGAAGTGCGGAGTCGATGGTATATTCCTGTCCCGGTCCCTTGGGCGGATGAATGGTGAAGTCGGGAACGGGATTGAAGTTCTCGCCGGTTATGTCCGCAAGCGCCGCACGTTCCTTGTCGGTGCAATTGGCCAGGGCTTCCTCGCGGATGTTGGACATGAAGCCGGGAAAGCTGTTGCCGCCGGAACCTTTGGCCGCTTCGTTCAGGAACGTGAAATAGGCGCGACGTTGTTTCATCGTCCAACCGTCCTTCAGATTGCGCAGCATGAAGGCCCAATTGAGCTCGCGGATGGGCGGCGGATTGTCGAGCAACTTCATGACGCTGCCGCCGTAACGGGTGTTGCGACTGGCGAGCTCAGCCCAGTCCGGAACCTGCGGCTTGCCGCGATCGGCAATCAGCTTAAGCGTTTTGCTGGCGACACCTGGCGCGCGGAGATAGGTGAGTACGCGGATCAGTTCGGTGGTCACGTCATCACTCTTGTGCGGGAGGTATGCATCCAACCGAGCTATGATCTGTTTGCGTTCAATGTCTGACGGTTGGCCCAGACGTATAAACGTCAGCGCGTATGCCCGAAGCAATCCAAGAAACTGACCATCAGTCAGTTTCGCGGGATCCAGTTCCAGCAACTGGCGGGTTGCAGCAGCACGATGATACTCCGTGCCCATGCGCGCCAAGGCGACAATGGCGGTGATGCGGGTCTGGGGATCGGAATCGAGCACGGCTTTTTCAGCCCATTGTTTGACGGGTTGCGATTCGATGGCCACACGCGCCGCATTGCGGATGAAGCGGTCCGAACTTGAAAGGTGCGGCCAGGCTTCCTTGATGGCGTTCTTGTCCTTGCGACCATGGAAGCGTTCCAGGCGACGGCGAAGTTCACGTGCCCTGGCGGCGTCGGCACTGACCACTCCCTTGGCGGAAGCAGTGGATTCACTCCCGACGTAGCGAACCCGGAACATTGCCGACTGCGTTCCGCGGCCGCCCATGAGGAAATAAAGATTCCCGTCCTTGCCGATGGCGGCATCGGTGACCGGCAGCGGCGTCCCGTAGACAAAGTCCTCACGTTCGCCAATGTAGCTGGCGCCCTTCGGCGTCAGGTGGATGGCGTGAATCGTTCCGTAGGTCCAGTCGAGGGCGTAGATTGCGTCCTGATACTTTGCCGGGAACTTCGTGCCTTTACCGGACACTACACCGGTAGGCGAACCGGGGCCGATGTCGAGCACTGGGGGCAGGCTGTCTTCGTAATACGATGGCCATTTGCCGGAGCCGCTACGCCAACCGTAATCCGAACCGCTGACCACGTGATTGATACGCGTCGGCCGATACCAGGGTGAACCCATGTCCCATTCCATGTCGGCGTCATACGTGAACATCTCACCGAAGCGGTTCAACGTGATGTCGTATTGATTGCGGTATCCCATGGAGACGAGATGTTGCGTCTTCTTCTTCGGATCCAGGCGCGTCACCCAACCACCGGGAGCGAGGCGACCACGGGCGTGTCCATTCGCGTCCCACATGCGCGGCAGGAGGAGATCTTCCTGCCAAGTCTGCACGGATGATGAAGCAAGTTCCGCGAGATTGGCATGGTTGCCACCGTCCACGTAGATGGCCTTTTTATCCTCCGTGAGGATCAGGCCATGATTTCCGTGTTCCCCCCCACCGGTCTCACTGGGAATCGTCTCCACCTTGTCCAACTTGCCGTCACCATCCGCGTCGGTCAGACGGAAGAGATGACCACCATTGCGATGAACCCACAGGCTGTCGAAGGCCCACAACAAACCTTGGGCGGCACTCAGTTTTCCTTTCTTCACCGGGTCATTCAGATCGACCGGTTCAATCTTGCTGGCGCCCTTCTTGCCGACAGTGATGCGAAACAATCCTTTGCCGCCCTGATCACTGGCATAGAAACGGCCCTGCGGATCGCTGGCGAGTGAAACCCAGCTGCCCTGGGTGTTCTTGTCGACCGTATGGATGTGATCCACAACAAATCCGGGGGCGGCCAGAATGTTCTTGGGATCGAGCGGATCCTTCTCCGCGGTTGTGCCACCACCACTGCGGCGGGTGCCGGCATAGTTGGGAATGCCCCATGGTTGAACGCCGATCTTGTTCACCTCACGGGTATTGTTTGCCGTCCATTTTGAATCGTCGAAATCAGTCTTCTCGAACCCGGTGACCTTCTTTTCGTTCAGCTTCCAAGACTTGTCCGTGACAATCTTCGAGGTCTTGCCTCCGGCATCAACGATCGCGAGATTCAATACAAACGCCGCGCTTCCGCCGGCATTCTGGCCTGCTGCTGCAACGACGTTCTTCCCGGCTTTGAGCAAGGCGGAAACATCCTTTTCCATCGGATACATCCAGTCGCGCGCGTTGCCGGCAGGTTTGCCATTGATCCACAGGGTCAGCTTGTTGTCGCAGGTGGCGTAAACGCGGGCGGACTTCGGCTTGTCTTTCAGGTTGAAGCTCTTGCGGAACCAGAGCTGCTGCCCGTTGCCGGTTCGCTTGGCCCAGATCCACTGTGGGGTCGGAGCGCCGGTGATCCAGGCGGCATTGGCTCTGGGCGCCACCGGCGCGGTGGCTGCCTTTTTCACCGACAGTGCCTTGCTTTCAACGGCGGCTTTGAGAACAGCCTTTGCTTCGGCGCCGCTCAGATGGCGCAGGCGAACATCGCGGAAC
>JAYPXF010000295.1:0-6647 GCA_038154405.1 Verrucomicrobiales bacterium
TCGCAAGTGTTCGCATTGGGAGAAGGCTATCGGTATTCCATTGTCGCGCCACCTAAGAAAAATGCCCGGCAGCAGTTCGCCAAGGAGGATGGGTGTGGGGATACCCAAGGAAACGAACCACTGCCGAGCGGGTTGAGTCTGCCACCGATGCCGGGCGCTGGGTATAGGTGTATCGACGTACAGGTCAGTTTGACGTTCCTTGTGGGTTCCTTTCGTTGTTTGCGTTGCACGTTGTTGAACGTCCCTGCAAACAGGCTCAAGGTTGCTGACCTTTTACATACATTGTCCCGAAAACGGTTCGGGCTGAATGTGCGTTTTAATCTTTAAAATAAGGGGTTTTAGTGAATTTTCCGCCTCCGATGTTCATAGCACGATCGGTTCGCGTTCCTGGCGGTTGCGGGTGAGGAGGGTGTGGATGAGCAGGCCGGCCACGGTGAGGGTGAGGGCTGCGACACAGTAGGCGGCGCCCATCGGCCAATTGTAGCTGCTGCCGAATTCGCCTTCGATGGCGTTGCCCAGCAGGTAGGTCTTGCCGCCGCCCAGCAGGTCTGGAATGACGAACTGACCGGTGGCTGGCAGGAAGACGAAAATCATTCCAGCCACCAGACCGGGCTGCAACTGGGGCAGAATCGCCGAATGAAACGCATTCACCGGGTTGGCACCCAGATCGGAGGCGACTTCAGCCTGCTCCCAGTCGATGCGTTCGACCGAGACATAGAGTGGAATCACCATGAATGGCAGGAAGTGAGAGACCATGCCGATCATCAGCGCGCGCCAGCCCGGGAAGATGGGTTCGCCGACGTCGAGCAATCCGATTGCCTGCCAAGGCTTGAGGAACCAACTGTCCGGGTGCAACAACAGTTCCCAGCCGTAGGCCCGGATCAGGATGTTGCTCCAAAGCGGAACGACGAGAACGAGGATTGCGAGCGTCTTCAGATGTTTCGGCAGCGCAGTGAGGCAAAAGGCGATCGGCAAGGCTGCCAGCAGGCAGGCAAAGGAGGTCAAGGCTCCGATCATGATGCTGCGGATGATCAGCTCAATGCCTTCGGGATCAAAGCCGGTCGGACTCATGCCGAACAGGTGGCCGATGTTGGCGATCGTGAACCTGTCCTTGATTTCTCCGCGGGGGCCGCCGGTCAGGAAACTCAGACCAAGAATGATCAGCAAAGGGCAGATCAGGAAAATGGTCATCCATGCGATGGCGGGACCGGAGAGCCAGACCGAACGCCAAAAATGTCCGCCGCGCTTGAGCATGACGCCATGCTCAACGGACCAACCTGCTGATGGGGGCTTAAGGGCACTCATTTCGCGTCCATCAGGAGCAGATTTGACGGCGGAAACGTGAATGCGATCGTGTCGCCGGGTTGAAATTGTGGAACGCCCAGTTCGTGGTTGGTGATCGATATGTCGATAAGCTGTTCGGTCTGTCGGACCTTCAGTTCTGTGGATGAACCGCGGTAATCTATTTCGATCACGGTCCCGGTGAACAGGTTGGGGGCGTCCATGGGTTGGTTGATGCGCACCTTTTCGGGACGGATGGCCAGAGTCACCTCGTTCTGGTCGGCCTTCTCGGCTTCGGACTCGGGGAACTCGCAGCGGATTTTGCCGAGCTTGGTTTGGACCACCACCTCGGAGCCTTCGCGATAGAGGAAGCGTCCGTCGACCAGATTGCAACGCCCCACATATCCGGCGACAAAAGGATTCGCGGGATGTTCGTAGAGTTCCGACGGTCGGCCGACCTGCTCGATCCGTCCTTCATTCATGACCGCCAATCGGTCGCTCAGGGCAAGGGCGTCCGACTGATGTTCGGTGACCATCACGAAGGGAATGGTGAGATTGCGTTGCAGCTCGCGAAGTTTGGCCTGGAGCTCCTGCCGGACGCGAAGATCGAGGCCGGCGAGCGGCTCGTCCAGCAGCAGCACCTTGGGCTCGTTTACCAGGGCGCGGGCGATGGCAACTCGTTGTGCCTGGCCGCGGTCGAGCTTGCGCGGTTTGGCCAAGGCAAGATCCACGAGGTCGAGCAGTTGCATGGCGCCCATCACCTCGCGGGCGATTTCATGCGAAGCCATCTTCTTCATTCGCAGGCCGAAACCGATGTTCTCGACTACACTCATGTGCGGGAACAACGCGAAGTCCGGGAAGATCAAGTTCACCGGACGTTCGTGGGCCGGCCAACTGGTGCACTCAAAATCCTCGATCGTGATCGTGCCCGGGCTGGGAATGTCCAAACCGGCAATCAATCGCAGCAACGTGCTTTTGCCGCAACCGGTGGGGCCGAGGATGACGAAGAATTCGCCGGCATAGATGTCGAGGTTGACGTTCTCGACCGCGTTGAAGGTGTCCTTCTTCTTGCCGAAAGTCTTGTAGACGTCTTCCAGAGACAGGACCAAGGGCTGATCGGAAGGGGCGCCGGTCGAAGACTGGCCGGACAGTCGCGCTGCTTGCAAACCGGGAATATCCACGGGGCATATAAATGCCAAGCCCGGCGGCGGATGACGACAAAAAAGTCGGGATCGATCACGGGTTGGGAGTCCAATAATGAAGTGGTCAACCCACGGCCGGGGCGATAGGCTGCGGACGAACAGCGCGCGGCACCGGCGAGGTGCAAGGCAATGCCTAGATCCAGCATATACATCCGAATCCTGGTTTTCTTTTCGCTCCTGGTGTTCATTCCGGTGGCGGTCACGACTTATGTGAATTACCGGAGTGAGGTGCGCACGATTGAGGAGGAGCAGGCGCGGGTGTTGGAAGACCTGGTAAACGCGGTTGCGCCACGGGTCGATGGCGATCTGATTTCCGTGATTCAGCGAGGCAAAGACAATGAGATCAAAGGAAAGGAGGAGTTTGACGCAATTCTGAAGGTGTTGCTGGAGATTCTTGAGGCGAGGGGGCTTTCGCGGGGTCAGAATCCGATCTATGTACTGCGCTCCAAGGGGGGAGAGAATCCGGGCGCTCTGGAATATGTGGTCATGACCAGTCTCGACCGGCGCGGGAATTATTTCGTCGGTCGGTCCTACGCGGCCTTGCCGGAACAGATTGCGGCATTGAACGGGCGTTCCGCGGTGACGGGCATTTACACCGATCTCATGGGGACTTGGATTTCGGCCGTGACGCCGATCTATGATTCGAACCGGGACGTGGTGGCGATTGCGCAGGCGAACCTGCCGGTGCAATACCTTTACGATGAACTGTGGAAGAACGCACTGAGTGCCTTGCGGGTGGCGCTGTTTTCACTCCTGTTGTGCGGGGTGCCGGCCTTGTTGTTCGCCCGCAGTCTGGTGAAACCCATCCGGGAACTGGTCAAGGCCACGCAACGCTTTGCAAACAATGAGCTCGAATATCGACTGCGATCCAAACGTCGGGATGAGATCGGCGACCTGGCGCGCAAGTTTGACTGGATGGCGGAGCAGTTGCTGGTTGACCGATTGAAGCGGGTGGAGACCGAGGCAAGTCTGCGGTCCAGTGAAGCCGAGGCGCGAAAACTGGCATTGGTGGCGAGCCGGACGGATGGCGCAGTGACGATCATGGACGCCGAGGGGCGGATCGAATGGGTGAACCACAGTTTTCATCGCATCACCGGCTACAACCTGGACGACGTCGAGGCGTGTCCGTTGATGGACGTGCTTGAAGGGGATGAGACCGATGCGGATGCCGCCAGGAAGATTCGTGGTGGTCTGAATGGCGGCAACGGCTGCACCGAGGAACTGGTCGTGCACCGCAAGGATGGCAAGCCGATCTGGTGTGCGATGGAACTGCAACCGGTGCGCAATTCCTCCGGTCGCATCGTCAATTACGTGGCTATCCAGAACGACATCACGCAACGACGCGAGGCGGCACAGGAACTGCAGAAGGCCAAGGACACGGCGGAACTCGCCAACAAGGCCAAGAGCGAGTTCCTGGCCGTGATGAGCCACGAGATCCGCACGCCGATGAATGCGATCCTGGGGTTCACAAATTTGCTCTTGGGCACGCGGATGAACGCCCAACAACGGGACTACACCGAGACGATCCAAAACTCGGGTGAGGCGTTGCTGTCGTTGCTGAATGACATTCTGGATTTCTCCAAGATCGAATCCGGCCGGATGGATCTGGAGTCGGAGCCCTTCGATTTGCGGCAATGTGTGGAGGGCGCGCTCGACCTTATTGCAGCCAATGCCGGACGCAAAGGCATCGAGGTGCTTTCCAAGTTTGATCCGGAACTGCCGCGCTGGTTCGTGGGGGACGTGACGCGGTTGCGGCAGATCATGGTGAACTTGGCCGGCAACGCGGTGAAGTTCACGGAGCAGGGCGAAATCGAGGTCTCCATCGAGGGCGAGGAGATCCGGGTGGAGCGTGGCACCGAATGGCTGCTGCACGTGCGCGTCCGCGATTCGGGGGTGGGCATACCGGAAGAGCGGAAGGAGCGGTTGTTCAAACCCTTCAGCCAGGTCGATCAATCGATCACCCGCCGCTTCGGCGGAACGGGCTTGGGGCTGGTGATCTGCAAACGCATCTGCGAACTGATGAAAGGCCGGATCTGGGTGGAGAGCGAGGTCGGCAAGGGCTCGGTGTTCCAGTTCATCGTGCAGATCCCGGCGGCCAAGGACGAAAAGCCGGATCCGTGGGTGCTGAATCCGGATCGTATCACCGGTCGGAGGGTGCTGGTCGTAGACGACAACCGGCTGGCCTTGGATCACCTGCAGGACGTCCTGCGCAAATGGGGCATGAAGCCCGCCGGCGCCACCTCGATCGAGGAGGCTGAAAACCTATGCCGCGGCGAGGATGATTTTGAAGTGGTCCTGCTCGACAGCAGCTTCATGTCGCATGATGGCGCAACGTTTACCGCCAAGGTCTCCAACGGCGAATTGCTGAGTGCAAAGGTCGTGGCCCTGTGCACGGTGGGAACGGAGGACGGTGCTCGGGAGTATTTCGGCGATCGTTGCCCCGCAGTCGTCAGCAAGCCGGTTCATCTGTCGCTGCTGTTCAACTGCATCAACGAACTTCTGTCCGGCGATTCGGTGTCCGGCGCCACCACCTTTGTGAGTCCTTCTGTCATGGACGCGACCTTGGGCGATCGGGTCCCGCTGAAGATCCTGTTGGCGGAAGACAACCTGACCAATCAAAAGCTCGCCACTCTCATCCTCAAACAGATGGGATACAAGGCGGAGATTGCGAACAATGGGGTCGAGGCGCTCAATGCCATCAAGCGGGATGCGTTTGATCTCATTCTCATGGATGTGCAGATGCCCGAAATGGATGGTCTTGAGGCGACGCGACAGATTCGAGCGTTACAGCAGGAGCAGGGTGGTTCCCGCGTGCGAATCGTCGCCATGACCGCGAACGCGACCGTGGCGGACAAGGATAAGTGTCTTGAAGCCGGCATGGATGATTACGTTTCCAAACCGGTCCGGCCTGAGGCCTTGCAGCGGGCGTTGGTCAGAGGTAGGGACAAGGATGTGAAAGAGGAGCGGGATGATGCCGAGATCCGTCGAGGCCGGTCGATTGCGGCGGCGGAGCAGGCGATCCGCGAATTGTGCGACGCATTGGAGCCCGAGGGGGTCATTGAGATGGCCGAATCTTTCTTCAAGGACGTTCCGGAAATGATCGGTGAGCTGCACACCAGCAGCGAGTCGGGAAATCTGCAGGATCTGGAACGCGCCGCTCACTCCCTCAAGGGTGCGGCCGGTATTTTCAACTGGCAGTCCTTGGCCGAATGCGCGTTGAAGGTGGAGGATTTGGCCGAAGCCGGCGACATGGAGGCTGCCACCGAGGGGATCAAGGAAATTGAAGAGGAATACGAGACCGCGCATGGTGCATTGGAAGGCGCCGTGCTCCGGCTGAAAGAATCACTTTGAGGTCAAAACCGGTTTTCAAAAGCCGATAATTGTTCAATGATACCGCCCAACACAGCAAACCCGCGAATTCTATGAATATTGAAAGTAATGAAACCGTGCTCGCCGTGGGCGGCATTGCGGAACTCGCCGCCGGCAACGCGGCCCAGGTACGTGACGATGTCCGCGCCGCACTGACGGACAATCACAAGACGATTGAATTCGATCTGTCAGGGACGAGTTTCTTGGACAGCAGTGGGCTGGGAACGTTGATTTCTCTCCATAAGACCATGGCCGCGCGTGAGGGTGCCGTGAAACTGGTGAACCCGACGCCGGTGGCCACACAGGTGCTTGAGCTGACCCGCATGCATCGCATCTTCGAAATCGTCCGGAACTGACGGATCGATGAATTCGACGGGCTATCAGAGCAAGCCCGCCGCGTCATTGCGCTTGGAGGTGAAGTCCACGCTGGACGCGGCCCGGGCGGCCTCGATTCGGGTGCGCCAATTTCTGAAGGACCAGGGTCTCGAGGAGAAGCATCTGAGCGAGTGGGAACTCGTGTTGGTGGAGGCGACCAACAACGTCGCCGAACATGGCAACCGCAACGAGCGCGACGAGAGCTTCGATCTCGATGTGGTGGTGGATGCCACCACGATCGAGATTCGCGTCACGGACTACACCGAGGGGTTTGAGTATCCGGAAGCGGTGGAACTGCCGGATCCGCTGAGCGAAGGCGGCCGCGGGCTTTTCCTGATTGAGGCCATCTGCGATTCCGTGTGCTACCTTCGCGGGCCGGGAATGAATTGCCTCACCATGCGCAAGGGCCGCGGCGAGGAG
>JAYPXF010000295.1:6781-7556 GCA_038154405.1 Verrucomicrobiales bacterium
AAGGCAATCTGGAAATCGAAGAGGTTGCAGAGGCGTCGAGTGAGGAACTCGAGGCATTGCGTCATCAGATTGCCGAACTGGACGAAGCGCTCGACGGCATGACCGAGGAGCTTTCATCCAGTTATGAGAGTCTCGCCGCCATCTTCAAGTTCAGCCAGGAACTCAGCAAGCAACGTGATCTGGATGAGTTCTCCCACCTGATTCTGGATCATCTGCTGACCATCACCGAATCGGATTGGTATGTCCTGCGGATCAAGCACGGGGAAGAGTTGCGAACCTTCTCCGTTTCGTCTGAAAAAGAAATTCCCCCGTTGGCGCTTTCAGCGGATCCAGAATCCTGCCTGGAACTGGAGGCGGCCAACGGTCGGCAGGACCTCTGGATCGAGGGCGAGGAATCTTTCCGGGATGGCGAACCTCTGGCTCCGTTTTCCAAAAGTGAGAGCGGCATTGTGCACCCTTTCTATCTCAACGAAGACCTGGTGGGCACGCTGTCCGCCGTTGAGCGCGGGCCAGGTGAACGTCCTGCATACCTTCTCGGACTTTCTGGCGCTGCAGATTCTCAATGCGCGATATCAGGACGAGCAGATCAAATCCAAAGTCGTGTCCCGCGAGTTGGAAATCGCGGCCAACATCCAGCGCTCCCTGTTGCCGAAGACCCTGCCGGAAATGGAAGGGTTCACACTCGACGGCTTCTATCAGAGCGCCCGGCATGTCGGTGGGGACTTTTACGACGCTTTCGTGACTCCGAGCGGAGGATTGTTGCTGACCATTGCCG
>JAYPXF010000296.1:0-7511 GCA_038154405.1 Verrucomicrobiales bacterium
ATTCCTCCACCTTGCTTCTGCTATGATTTGGATGCGCTGAATGTCGATTCAGCCTGGTCGAGCTGGCCTTTGTAACCGGTTTCGTTACAGTCCCGTCACATTCACTTGAGGGCCGCATTAGTGGTGGAAGTCATTCGTATTGACCATGCGCATTGTCAACGCCAACGACGTCGAGGAATTCAAATGGTCCTCGCCCAAGGGCAAGTTTGCCGGGGCCGGATGTGAATTGTCCGAACAACTGGGTCGGTTGCCGAATTCGACGGATATGCTGGAGCGGCATCCTTTCGATGTGGAAATTCTGCGGATTCCGCCGGGTAAGAGTCCGTATCCTTTTCATTCGCACAGTGCGCAGTGGGATTTTTATCACGTGATTTCCGGGACGGGCACGGTGCGTCACAAGGATGGCAACACGCCGATCCGCCCGGGCGACGCCTTCATCTTCAAGCCGGGTGAACCGCATCAGTTGATCAACAACAGCGCGGCGGATCTCCTCGTCTACGTGGTGGCCGACAATCCGTTGGGTGAATCCTGCCACTATCCCGACAGTGACAAGTGGCTGGTCTGTTCCCCCGAAGGTCGGCTTATGCGCTCCGAGAAGCTGGATTACTACGACGGCGAGGAGTAGGGTGTACGCGTTCAGTCTTCGCGCTAGCGATCCAAAACTTCGGTGGGGCGAGAGCTTGTGGTGAGCTGGTCGAATCCATACTCGCGAGCCCACTTCAACATTCCGCAGGAATGGCAAACTTTGACGGACATAGTGTCGACCCGCGGGCTCTGATCAGGGCTCGCGGGTGCGCTTTCCACCCCGGAACAGTTGACCGCTGGCGCTACGGGTGTTGAGTCCGCGATCGTAGAAACGGCTCTGTTGAATCGCGGATGAGCTGCTTCAGTTCGGGATCGTCGAATTTGTATTCGTCAGGGATTTCCAGGGATTCGATTTGCGGAAGATCCGAGTGTGAAAACATCTCGCGAATGCGAACCACGTGTTTGCGTTCCATCGCCAGAATCAGGCCCGTCCAGATCAGGTCCTGTTCCGTGATTTGATGCCGTGCGGACTTGGAAAAGCCGGCGGATTGGGCTTCGACCCGTGAATCGTTCCGTTAGACATGTTCCGCCGTCGGACTCCCCCACAGATTCCGGGAATAAAAACTGTTTTCGCTGCCTTTCACTCATTCCCAACGGTTCTGTCTAATCTCACGGACGTAAGAAAGCGACTCGAGCTGCGAGAGCCGACCGCGCCAGTTGGGATGACCGGTTGTTCCGACACAAAGGGTTTCGTTCTCGCCGCAGCCAATTCTTCCACGTGAACCCGGATAGAAACGGATGCTCGGATCCGCGAGCATCACCTGTCGGGTGTAGGTGTCGCCCTTGGGTATGCAGAACTCGTAGTCGACGCTGCGCAGTCCGTCTGACGGGCCGACAAGGCCGGCATTGTTGATCGCCGAAACGTCGAATCGGATTTTGGATTCTGTCGCAGGCGTATTGCAGCCGACGAATATCGTGAGGCAGGCAACCAGCACAAACGCGCGAATCATAAACTGCCTTTCTCCGGCTTGGCTTCCGACCAGCCTTTGCAGAGGCGCCAGCAGGTGAGGAGCATGCGCGGGTGATGGAAGAAGCTCTTCCATAGATTTCCCTTCGCCGTGCTGGAGATCCGGCCATCGCGATGCACGTAGCCGTACCATTCGCCATGTTCCTCGTCGGCAAAGGTCTTGAAGCTCCACTCGTGCGCCTGGTGATGCATCCGTTGGTATTTCTCCTCACCGGTGAGCAGCCATGCCATGAGGGTCGCGATGACGGCCTCGTTGTGCGGCCACCAGAATTTCATGTCGTGCCAATACTCCTGAACGGGCCTGCCGTAGACGTCGCAGAAATACAGGAGTCCGCCATGTTTCTTGTCCCAACCGCGTTCCCACATCCAATCGAGTATCTGGCAACCGAGGCGAATCAGGCGTTTGTTCTGGCGATGGCCGCCTTCCTTGAGAATGAACCAGGCGGCTTCGATCGCATGTCCGGGATTCAGGGTGCGTCCGTCGTATGAATCGATCACGCTGCCGTCGGGCGCGACGTTTTCCATGACGCACTGGATTTCAGGCTTCACAAACAGCGTCTCGATCTCACCGATGAAGCGGTCGATCGTGTCTTCAAAGTAATCTTCCTTGCCGAGATTCTCACGGAGCTCCTGCGCCATCGAAATGGCCATCATGCGCGCACCAATGCCGGTCATCGGTCGGGTGTGCGTGTACTTGGGCGGCATGTTTCCGGGTTCGAAATTCCAGGAAATGAATCGCCGTAACAATTCCTGGGCGCATTGGGCGGAACGATCATCGTTCGTCGCATGGGCATGGGCCGCGTAGGCAATGGAGGCAAAGCACTCACTGAACGCATAGCGCCGTTTGCGAACCGGGCGACCGTCGCGCGTCATGTGAAAGAACATCCGTCCGTCGTTGTCGAAGCAGTGGTTCTCCAGAAAGGTCAGTCCCGACTCCGCCCATTCAAGAAATTCTGGACGTTGCTCCATCGTGTTGTAGATGGACAGCAGCATCCAGGTCATGCGGCCCTGCGCCCAGACGGACTTGTCCATATCGACGATGGTCCCGTCACGATCCAGGCAATGGAGGAAGCCACCCGATTCCGTGTCGACACAGCGGGGAAACCAGAACGGGATCACGTCTTTCAGCAGGGTGCGGCGATAGAACGGCGCCAATCCGCTCGCCTTGCTGTGCACCACCCCGCCGATGCTGGGGATGTCGAGTCCGGTGCGGACGGGTTTACGGGGCTTCGGATTCGCGGCCACGTGCTTGCGACCGAACATTCGGGACAACAGCGTCTGCTGTGGCTGGTTCGACTTGTCGATGGAGGTCAGCAGACCGGTGAGAATCTTCCGCACCCGCGCCGCTTCCTTCGGTGACAAGTCCTTCAGCTGTTTTTCGATGTCGTCAGATATCTTTCCCATGTCTGCTCCTTGGTGTTGGTGTCGTGTTCGCTGGGGTCGAGGGCGATTTGAGATTGGTAGGGACGCGCTGCTGCGGGTCGGCGGACAAGCGGCAGTTTGTCCCTACCGTCGCATGATTGCGCAATTGGTTCATTGAAAGTTGATCAGCTCGTGAGTTCGAACTGCTCGAACTCGTTCACGAAATGTGGCGGCACTTGGACCGTCAGTTTGGCCTTGGCGCCGTTGTAGTCCTTTTCCAACACCTGTCCAACCTCGTGCAATCGTGCGAGCACGCCTGATTCCTCGTAGGGGACAGTGAGCTGCATCAGGCTGCGAACGGGTCTGAGGGCTGTGCCCAGTTCACTGAACAGGCCGTCGAAGTTCTCACCGGTCTTGGCCGATACCGCGATGGAGTTGGTGAAGCAGGCCAACCAGTTGCGGGCCTCTTCGGTTCGTTGCAGACGGTCGACCTTGTTGAAGACCAACAGCGTCGGCTTGTCGTCCGCGCCGATTTCCTTCAGCACGGAATTCACCGAGTCGATGTGATGTTCTGCGTGGGGATGACTCACGTCCACTACGTGCAGCAACAGATCTGCCTCCACGACTTCTTCCAATGTCGCCTTGAACGCCTCGACGAGACGGTGCGGCAGTTTGCGGATGAATCCGACCGTATCGGAAAGCAGCACATTCTGATTGGAGGGCAGGCGCAGCCGGCGCGTCGTCGGATCCAAGGTGGCGAACAGTTGATCCTCTTGCAGCACCTCAGCACCGGTCAGGGAATTGAACAGGGTCGATTTGCCGGCGTTGGTGTAGCCCACGAGCGAAGCCAAAGGCCATTGGTTCCGGCGGCGTCCCTTGCGCTGGGTGTCGCGCTGTTTGCGGACGGTGTTCAGTTCGCGTTCCAGCTTGTCGATCCGTTCACCGATCTTCCGGCGGTCGACCTCAAGCTGGGATTCGCCTTCGCCTCCGCGCATGCCGATGCCGCCTTTCTGCCGCGAAAGGTGTGTCCAGTAACGCGTCAGTCGCGGCAGGAGATAACGCAGTTGGGCCAGTTCCACCTGCAGCTTGCCTTCCTTGGTCCGCGCCCGACCGGCGAAGATGTCGAGAATCAGGTTCGTGCGATCGAGGATCTTGCAACCGAACAGCTCTTCCAGATTGCGCGACTGTGCGGGCGACAGCTCGTCGTCAAAGATCACCGTATCGACCTTGGCCGCCTTGCAATCCGCCGCGATGGCTTCGGCCTTGCCGGCGCCGATGAAGGTGGCCGCATGCGGCTTGTCTAGCCGCTGCGATTCCGAACCGATCACCGTCGCGCCCGCCGTGCCCGCCAGTTCTCCCAGTTCTTCCAATGATTCGGACACCGGCACCTCCGACTCGCGGGAACGGAACTCCGCCCCGACGAGGAACGCCCGTTCCGTGTTCTTCTCACTCGTTGTCGATACCAGTGCTTTCAATTCTTCTGTAAGTCTTTCGCGTCCTGTTTCGGCAATGCCGGCCGCGGCCAGACAATGTCCGCCCCGTCGAAGATCGATCTGATCTCCCTGCCGGGCGCGCCAATTTCCACCTGACCGCCGTCGTCGTCAACATTCTCTCCAATGCTGTAAAGCACCCACTCCTTGCCATCGGTCAGATACCGAAGCGGTTTGCGGTCGAACGGATCGAGCGGGATGTCGCTCAGGAAATCCGGCTTTAGTGCATCGAGTGACGCTGGCGGCTTTCCGTGACGAAGGATATATCGGTGAATGGCGATGCCCCCGATTGCGAGCGATCGAATTGTCTCACTTCGGAGTGCCGTTTTGGGAATTCCCGCGTATTCGCGAAGGTCGTCGCTGTTCGTAAACAGGAAAAGATACGAACTCAGCCAACTCTTTTTGACTCTCGTCTTGGACATTGATGGCGAGGGAATCTGACCTTTTGCGATGATGTCGAGGCGCTTGATGAGAGGATTCCAGTTCTCGATACCGTTCACGATGTCTTGCTCCTTCCAAATCAGGTGCCACGGGCTCAGGCCGATCGTACGAGTTACCGGATTGCGCATGATCGGATTGTCGATTTCATCTGCCCAGCTCCACGCACGAAGTTGCTCAGACTGAGAACCTTTCGTTCCGCTGAGCTGGCTGAGGAGCTCGAATTGCAAAGCGCGCTCAATTCGAAGTGCCTGCGCGAGTTCCTTGGAAAACTCCTGGCCGATCCCGAACTCCTGCCATTCAGACAATACAGGGTCGGTCAGTTCCATCGACTGAAGCAATTGCCATTGAACGAAGAACAACTCAGTTGCGAACGCCTGTCTAACAGCCTCTTTGATCACCAACGGTTCGTTTTTCATCGATGAGATGAAGTTGGTGAAAGCTCTCAGACGTTGCAGCGTTTCCGGGCGGTTGCCGTCCCGAGCGCTGAATAGTATGGCGGCAATCATGAGCGTTCGAGTTCCACTGGCATGAATGCCACTCCAAGCGAGCGATTCATGATAGAAATTCATCGGCTCGAATCCGGAATGGAAATCCGGACGGGAGAGGGCGGGCATCACTTCCGCAACCAGCTTGTTGGAGGAGCCAAAATCCGGGATGTAATCAAACCAGGTAGGTCGAAACGTAGGCACGTTTGAAACGGTTATGATCGAATTGGTATCTGCAA
Organism: Verrucomicrobiales bacterium; assembly: GCA_038154405.1. GTDB lineage: Bacteria > Verrucomicrobiota > Verrucomicrobiia > Limisphaerales > JAYPXF01. Next base: position 5,570 of record JAYPXF010000296.1, read on the forward strand.
GGGCAACGTGCAGCCTGCCATTTTGCAGCCACTGGATCTGGGGCGGATGTCTCCACATTGAGTCTCCAGTTTTTTCCAGTTCATTGGTCAGGCCGAGAAGTCCTCGGACAATATTGTTCGTCGGGTCTGGGACGTGGATAGAGAACTCCCGGTATTCCATTTTCTCACCCGCATTCTCCAAGTCTGCGAGATTGCTGCGAAGGAGAAGGATGCCTTAAAGACGTTGGTGGAGACCGGACAAAAGGATTGCTCCGAAGAACAGACAGATGCCGATGATGATGCGGCGTTGCCGTTTCTTCATCGCTGTGGGGATTTGTTCGGACTCATCCATTGCTCGTCGCCTCCTCGATCTGGCTGGCGACGGATTCTATATCTTGATCGGGCGTGACGTTGATCTTGGTGACCTGCAGTTGATTGCGGAACCAGGTGCCTTGGCGGCGGGCGAATTGCCAGGTCTTGGTCTTGATGAGGGATATGGTTTCTTCGAGGTCGCGTGCACCGTTCAGGTGTTCGACGACCTGTCGATAGCCGATGGCCTGCATGGCGGCGCGGTTTTGCTCAAGACCGCGGGTGAGCAGATCTTGTGTCTCCGTGACCAGACCGGAATCGAACATGATGTCGACGCGTTGGTTGATGCGGTCGCGCAGGATATTCGGTTCGCGTGACAGGCAGAATACGGTGGCGTCGGGCCCATTGCCTTCCGTCCAGCCGGCACGTTGGTCGGAGAAGGGTTTGCCCGTGAGGCGAATGACTTCGATCGCGCGCACGACTCTTCGCGGGTTTTCCCGGTCGATGCGTTCGAAGGTCACCGGATCTTTCTCGCGGAGTTCGTTTAACAGTTCTTCGAGTGTGGTGGATTCCAATTCCGCCCGCAGATCTGGATCGGACGATGGCGCGTCACCCAGACCGGATAGCCAGGCCTTGAGGTAGAGTCCCGTGCCGCCGCAGAAGATCGGAACTTTGCCGCGGGATTTGATGCCGTCCACGACCTCGGTCGCCAGCGCGACAAACTTTGCCGCGTCGAATGAGTCGGTGAGGTCAACAACGTCGATCAAATGATGCGGGATTGCTTCTTGTTCGGCGCGCGTCGGTTTTGCAGTGCCGATATCCAGGCCGCGATAGACCTGCATGGAATCGACCGTGACGATTTCGCCGTTCAGTCGTTGCGCGAGCGAAAGGGCAGCCGCGGATTTTCCGGAGGCAGTCGGGCCGACGAGGTAGACCGGCTTCATTTCGCCGGAGGTTCTGAATCGGACTCCGAGCTTTCGGCGGCGAGTTCCGGTTGCACTTCGCCACTATCGGAATCCAATTGCCAGGACAGAATGAACAGCAGGCCGACCCCGATACAGATGCCCGAGTCGGCGACATTGAAGGCCGGGAATCCGATCTCTGCGCCGCTGCGACGGTTTACGTAGAAGTAGATGAAGTCCACGACATGATCGAAGCGGATGCGGTCGATGATGTTTCCGATGATCCCGCCGAACATGCAGCCCAAGGCGATCTGTCCAAGCTTGAGTTCCGCACCAAAATGTCGGCGTAGCAGGAAGAGCACGATTACGGCGACTATCGCGACAATGAGTAGGGCATGATTGTTGTCGCGAAACAGACTCCACGCCGCGCCGGTGTTGCCCCAATGCACGAAGCGGAAGAAGCCATCGATCACGACGTATTCGTCACCATAGCGAAGCGTGCGCACGACGATCCATTTCGTCAGTTGATCCAAGAGGAGGATCACAAAGGCGATGGAGAAAATCTTTCTGTTCGCTTCAGGCGTCACGCGGCGCGATTGAGTAGCGGGTTTCGCTGCGCAAAACAAACGGATTTCGGTTGATGGCAAAGCGGGGATGGGAACCCGAAATGTAGCAGCGAGCGTAAGCGAGCAGATAACGATGATCATCTGCTCGCTTACGCTCGCTGCTACATTTGTGGGAATACCATATGC
>JAYPXF010000297.1:0-5891 GCA_038154405.1 Verrucomicrobiales bacterium
GCCTACAGCCTGTCGCAGCACGACAATGCCTTCAACGAGGACGCGCGCGTTCAGTTGCAGAAGTTGAAAATGCAGCAGGCCGTGGTCGGCTTGAACTACCGTGTTCATTCGAATCGCAAGGCCATCGACGCTGAAGCTGCGAAAGCTCCGAACGCATCACTGCAGATTCTGCAACCCGGACAGGACGCCAGTTATACGCAGGAGCAGGTCCGGCAGGCACTGCGTGACAATGATTCCGCCGGCAACTCCATTCTGATGCAGCTGGCAGAAAACCTGGTGGAACAACAGGACGCCGCGCAGGCAATCCCGGAAGCGATCCGCGCTTCCGTGCCGCGACAGGGTACGCAATACACCTTTACGCGCTCCATCCAGGTAGACAAGTGGGCGGACTTGAGCGTGCGATTGCACACCAGTGCGGACAAGCCGGCCGGCAACAGCGATCGGGCGGGCATTCTGTTCGTCCTCTTCGCCGCGAGCCTGGTCTACATGTTTGCTGCCAAGCGTCGGCCGACGCTTTAATGGCGAGAATCTGGCCGCAATCGGCCTGCCGACGGTCGGTTCCCACGCATACATCCTTCAACAATCGACATTCAGCAATCTGCGTTTCTCCCGCCGTAGATATCGATTGCTGGACAAGGATTTTTGATTTTTGAAGTAGAGTGCGATCGGACGCGGCTTCTCATCCGTGTTTCGCCTTTCCCTCCGAAGTCTGCGTGGGTCACTGCGATGGTATCTCTTCCGAGATCTTGCGCAGGCCGGTGGCGATGCCGTTCTTGAGTTCGTATTGCAGGTCCAGTAATCCGTCCGCGTCGGTGTCGCGTTTGATGAGGAAGTGGTTGGTGGTCCTGAGCGGGAGGGAAATCTCGTCAATGAGACCGTCGCCGTTGGTGTCGAGGCGAACCACGCCGTTGCGTTGCCATTGGGTGATGCCGTCGCCGGTTTTGCGTCGCCAGCGGAGGGCGTCCCAGCTCAGGAGGGAGAACAGCAGCAAGACAAGGCCGACCATCAACCAGAAGATCGTGCGCCATCGGCGGCTGAAGTTGCTTTGATTCATGTCCGGCGGGATACGGACATTTTATGCACGGGGTCAGTCGAATGTAAGCACGGTTAATCCCGTATTTTGGCGGACGGTTTCCGCCATTTTTTCGAGCTCCGGCTTACTGAGCTTCCCGGTGAAATCGACCGGAGTGGGGCGCGCAATGGTGTAGAGATGTACTTCCGAAATCTGCCCGCCGGCGGTGGTGATGTCCTGCAGCCGTCCACAGTAAGCTGCCAGTTCTTCCGGAGGCATCGCCTCGCCGTGCATCTTGAAGAAAAGGCTCTGGATCACGATCGGGCGGACCTTGGCGGTCTCGACAAGATTCCTGAGAATGCGGTCGTAATTGACGCTGGTCCGGTTGACCTGCCGGTAGTAGTCCGCCGTTCCGGCATCGAGCTTGCCCCAGACCTCCCCGTTGTTTTCGTCCATGATCTTGAGGCCACGCCTGACGGCGGCGGTGTCGAGCCCGGCGGCGTCAGTGATGAGGCGGATCTTGGTAGGTTCCAGTTCCTCTTGCCGGCGGACGTCGGCGACCATCTGTGCGCATTCGTCGAAGTTGGCAACCATGGTCGGTTCGCCGTCGCCGCTGAAGGCGATATCCTTCACGTTGCGGGAGAGGTAGGACGGCAATTCGTCAAAATTGGGTTCCTTGCCCAGGCCGCCGTCCTTCGCAAAGCGGATCATGGCGACCAGTTCGTCGCGCATCTGGTTGAGATCCAGCTGCGAGACCTTGCCCGGAGTGCTGCGATCCACTTCGCAATAGACACAGTCGAAATTGCAGACCTTGTCCGGATTCAGATTGATGCCGATCGAAAGTCCCTGCGACCGCCGCGCGATCACCGGATACACGTACGTGAAATCCTTGTATACCCGTGTGTGATCCTGCACGGCGGCAAAACTGTTTCTGATCTCTATGGGCGATTCAGCCACGAGCTCACTTTAGTTGTGTGGCGGGGAACGGCAAGGAATCTCAGCTTTCGCCGATGCTGGAGCCGCCCTGAGACGGGGCGTGTTCGAGAATCCGGTCAGCCAGTCGGGAGAACGGCATGCTTTGCAGAATGACCGTTCCCGTACCACGGAGGGTAGCGAGGAAGCCGCCTTCGCCGCCGAAGAACATCGACTTGAGATTGCCGGCGCGCTCGATCGAGTATTCGACCCCGGCGGTGAAGGCGACCAGGCAGCCGGTATCCACACGCAGCGTTTCGCCCTGAAGCTGCTTCATGATGAGGGTGCCACCGGCATGAACGAAGGCTTTACCGTCACCTTGCAGGCGCTGCAGGATGAATCCCTCACCGCCAAAGAAACCGGCACCGAGTTTCTTTTGAAACGCGATTCCCAGCTTGGTGCCCAACGCGGCGCACAGGAAAGCGTCTTTCTGGCAAAGGATCTCGCCACCGCACTGCGCGAGGTCCAACGGCATGATCTTGCCGGGATAAGGCGCGGCGAAGGCCACGCGTTTCTTGCCCCGTGCCGTTGTTGGTGAAGTGCGTCATGAAGGTGGACTCGCCGGTGAGGGCGCGCTTGCCGACATCGAGCAGTTTTCCAAAGAGACCACGATCGGGATTGGAGCCGTCTCCCATTTTGGCCTCAAATTCGATGCCTTCCTCCATGTAGTTCATGGCACCCGCTTCAGCGATGACGGTTTCCCTCGGATCCAGTTCGACCTCCACCACCTGGATGTCGTCGCCGATGAGTTCGTAGTCAATTTCGTGGCATTGCATGGGATGTGTCGTTCTTGGTGCTGTTTGTTTGCATGCATGTTGCGAACTGATGCTCGCTCTGGCCATTGCAAAATCTGCGCCAAATGAGAATCGGTATCGCTGGTTTACTTCGGCTCATCGGCTGATTATCGTCGACGCATGATCGATTCTTCCCAGGGAAAGATTGATGAACTGATCGCGGACGCCGAAGGCGACTTCAACAAGGACTTGGTGGCGGACGTCGTCGAGCAGGGACTGAAACTGTTGAAGGATGTGGAGGATCGCGGTGATGTAAAAGTCATCCAGACGGCGATCCGCGAACTGCGCTACGCGTTTCGTCTGTTCGCGCCGTACGCCGGGACGAGGAAGGTGACGATCTTCGGTTCGGCGCGCACACAGCCCGAGCGCGTGGAATACCAGCAGTGCGTGGAATTTGCGAAACAGATGGCGGAGGCGGGTTTCATGGTCATCACTGGGGCGGGACCGGGCATCATGCAGGCGGGACACGAAGGGGCTGGGCCGGACATGAGCTTCGGTTGCAACATCCGGCTGCCCTGGGAACAGTCCGCCAATCCGGTGATCGCGGAGGACGAGAAACTCGTCACCTTCAAATACTTCTTCACGCGCAAGCTCACGTTCATCCGGCACTCGGATGCGATCGTATTGTTCCCCGGCGGTTTCGGCACCATGGACGAGGCTTACGAATCGCTGACGTTGATGCAGACCGGCAAGAGCCAGATGATGCCGCTGGTGTTGATCGACAAACCGGGTGGCACCTATTGGAAGCATTGGATCAGTCATGTGAAAGATCATCTCCTGCGCAACGAACTGATTTCGCCGGAGGATCTGAACCTGATCGATGTAACCGATGATCCGGCGCATGCCGTGAAGATCGTTTCGCGTTTTTATCGCAATTACCATTCGAGCCGTTTTGTGGGGGATGAATTTTTGATTCGATTGCACAACGCACCGACTGAGACGGCAATCGAAGCGTTGAACGAAGACTTCGAGGACATCATTGAAGGCAAACCTTTCCGCGTGTGCGACGCGTTTTCCGAGGAATCGGAAGACACGTCAGCGGAAGGGCTGAAGCGTCTGGTCTTCGGCTTTGATCAGAAGAGCTATGGTCGCCTGCGCAAGCTGATCGACGTTTTGAATTCGTTTTGATGCGGGACTGGGATGCGGACGCTAGCGTGAGCGGGTAGACCGGTGGGAGAGGGTTGATCTCTGCTCGCTGATGCCCGCAGCTACATTCTGCGTGAGTTTTGTAATCACGAGGTGGTTGCGGTTGGTGTTGCGTGGGGTAGACTGATCGCAACTTCATCAGGATGTCGCTATGTATGGAGAGCAAATTGTCTCGGTTGTGGTTCCGCTGATTGTGATTGGAATCCTTCATCGCTGGTATTGGTCCGGGGATTTGAAACCCGATCCTTGGGAACAGGTGGCGGACCGGGAAGAGACTGCCGAGGATGATCAACCGGTCTGTCAGCGTTGCCTGGACCTTACGAAACCGGGGCTGCTCTTCTGTCCTAATTGTGGTGCCACGGTTGATTCGCTCACGGGGATGATGCCATGGATCAATGCGTTGGCATTGGGCGATGTGATGCGCGAAGGAGTGACCATGCGTGAGCGACGCCTGCCGGCCACCCAAATCGGCCTCTTCCTCATGCTGATTGCGGCTTCGATGATCGTTCCGTTTGGACTCTTTTTGTTCCTACCGGCGTATATGTATTTCTACTTTTCCCACGGCCGTGAGGTCGCCCTCTGAGCGGAGTGCCGACCTTTTATCAATGCCAACGATGCACGGCCTGTTGTCGGTGGCCGGGGCAGGTCAAGCTGACCAAAGAGGAAATATCCCGGATGGCAGCGCATCTGGAGCTCTCCGAGGATGAGTTCATTCAGCAGTTCACCCGGGTGCGGGACGATCGACAGGGGCTGTCGCTCAGAGACAAGCCGAACCACGAGTGCATTCTGCTGGACGGATCGAACTGTCGAGTGCAGGCGGTAAAACCTCAGCAGTGCCGCGATTTTCCCAATCTCTGGAATTTTCCGGGCTTTCAGGAGGAATGTAAGGCGATTCCCGTTAGCGTGGCTGACGAAGAGTATCGCCGACGAATCAAGGTAGCGACAGGGCGGGAATTGCCGGCAAAACGGCCTGAATCGCGCTAATCTTTGGTGATATTGAGCACCTTCTCGAACTCATCCGAAAATCCACGCAGCTGTTTCATGATGTTGTCAGGCTGCTGGGCGATGGTGGTGATCATGCGTTCGACGGAATCCGGCTTGCGCTTAATGAGCTCCACGGCTGCGATAATAAGCGACAGATTGTTATTCACATCGTGCCTGGTGTCCGCCAAAAGGGTATTGAGCGCGTCAATCTGCTCTGGCGTTAACGTCACAGGCGAGTCAGGGGCAGCCATGGCGGGAATTTGCCCATTTTTCTCGATAATGGGAAGATTTTTTGGATCGAAAAAAACCTTCGACTTGCCGGTTGACACTCGGTTTGGCCCTGCGTAGCCTCTGCGCCCTGTTAATAAGTTGGAGCGGCATGGGTCGCCCTGCAAAAGACAAATAATTTTAGAGAGGACGTGAGAACTAGTGACTGAGATTAAGCTTAAAAAAGGCGAATCTGTTGAAAAAGGGTTGCGGCGGCTGAAGAAGAAGCTCGACCGCGAAGGCACTTTGAAGGAAGTGCGCAACCATCGTCGGTATGAAAAGCCGAGCGAGAAGAAGCGCCGTCGCATGAAAGTGGCCAAGTTTTCCGCCATGCTGCGTGCCCGCTACGCAGACCTATAAGTTGACTATTTCGAAAAGCCGGTGAGGGTACCGACCCCACCGGCTTTTTTCGTAACTTTCTGCAATTACGCATTTTATAGATTCGATGTACTCGTTTTCGACATGCTGGAATTCCCACCGTCACCAGGACGGCCGGGAAATGCTGCGTGAGATTGCGGAACTCGGGTTTGAGTATGCGGAATTGAGTCACGGTATCCGGGTCAGCTTGGTGCCGGGAATCTTGGCGGCGGTCGATGCCGGGGAGATCAAGATTTCCACGCTCCATAACTTTTGTCCTTTGCCGATGGGCATCAACCACGCGGCACCAAACATCTACGAGTTCTCCTCGGAAGACGGTCGCGAACGGAGCAATGCTC
>JAYPXF010000297.1:5901-6230 GCA_038154405.1 Verrucomicrobiales bacterium
CCGTGCGGGTGAACGCCAAACTGATCGTGATGCACTCGGGGAGCATGATCTTCAAGAGCGGATTCTTTGATCGGGTTTTTGGCGAGGGCAAATTGGAATTCACCCACCGTCTGGAAGGGCTGTTGGAGAAGGGGCAGGACGGCACGGAGGAATACTCGAATCTGGTTGCCCAAGCCATGTCCTGTCAGGAGCAATATCATGAGGACGCGGCGCGGCGTTCGATCGATCTCTATCAAACGATCGCCACGCGAGCGGCGGAGAATGATCTGCTACTTGGGATTGAGAACAGGGAGGCTTTGGAAGAGATCCCCGTGGATTCAGAATTCGGG
>JAYPXF010000297.1:6240-7445 GCA_038154405.1 Verrucomicrobiales bacterium
GGATACCGTGAGGTATTGGCACGACTGTGGGCACGGACAGATCAAGGAGAACCTCGGATTCATCAATCACGTCGGGCAGGTTGAGACGATGTCTCCACGCCTCGGTGGATTTCACATTCATGACGTCGGATTCCCCGGCAAGGACCATCAACCTCCCGGCAAGGGGACGATCGACTTCGCTGCTCTGAAGCCGTTCGCGAAACCGGACCACATCAAGGTGTTTGAAATGAGCCCCGGTTTGTCCGCCGATGAGGTGCTTGGCGGGGTGGCTCATCTGAAGTCCGTTTGGGGCGCCAAATGAGGGACTCGGTAAAAAGCCGGATTTAATCTCCCGCCCGTTTTTCACTAAGCTAGTGCCCGTTGATGTCCGATCAGCCTAAAAAGAAACTCTTTACCACCCTGATTCGCGCTGCCATCTGTGGTGTGCTGATGGCATGGATCTTTCAGGCGATTTTCTGGAGCGAGGGTCAGCGGGCGTGGGAAAAGAGCGGCAATCAACCTGAATGGAACGAGCTGACGCGCAAGCAGCGTCTCGAAATCTCCTGGGAACATGGCCCGCGCAACCTCTGGCGTAATCTCAAGGAAATCCGGCCGGACGCCTTTGCTCTTTCGATCCTGGTGATGGGAGCAACCATCTTCCTGAGTGTCATCCGCTGGCGGCAGATTCTGCGGGTGCACGGACTGAATCTCTCGTTGGGACGCGCAGCGGAGATTTCGATTGTCGCCCATTTCTTCAACACCTTTCTGCCGAGCACAGGGGGGGACCTGATCAAGGCCTACTACGCCGCGCGCGAAACTTACCACAAGAAGATCGAAGCGGTGAGCACGGTCTTTGTGGATCGCATCATCGGCCTGTTTGCGCTGCTGCTTTTTGCCTGTGCGATGATGCCGATGAACATCAAGCTGCTCAAATCCGACGCCACCTTCCGCAACACCTCGCTCTTCGTCCTCGCCATGTCCGCCGCCGGTTTTGTCGCCACCTTCCTCGCGTTCCGTGGCGGCATGTCGATGGGGTTTTCCAGCAAGGCCCGCGAGTGGATCCGCAAGCTGCCCAAAGGCGACATGCTGGAGAAGCTGCGCGATGCCTTTCTCGTCTTCGGCAAGCACAAGACGGCTCTCTTCCAGACCGTTCTGCTGTCCCTGTTCATCCACTTCGTTGCGATCCTCCACGTGCAGACCGTTGCCTGGGGCATGGATTCCAAGGT
>JAYPXF010000298.1:0-7442 GCA_038154405.1 Verrucomicrobiales bacterium
ACTTTTAGCGAAGGGCTCGAAGGCATCAAATCAACCATCGAACAGGCCGTGACCAGACAGCCGGACGAGGCCGAGGAGCTGTCTGTGGATCTCGGCGATCTGACAAAGATACTCGCCACCTTGGGTAATGATGTTCGGGAGGGATTGGAATCGTGGAAAAAGCAGGATCGCGATGACATCAAGGATTTCACCAAGCGTATCCAGTCCGTGAACCTGGGGCTCGCAGATCTGAAGAAGCTGATCGACGAATACATGAGCACCCGGAAGGTCAGTCGTTCAGCAGATGAACCGATCGATCTCAGTGAAGTCGACGTCTCGGCAGACACATTGAGTCAGATTTACAGTCTGATCGAGAGAGACCCCAAGGCCGTGAAGAGCGCTCCAAAGAAAGCTGCGAAGAAGAAGAAATAGCGTGTGGCAGCGCGCGTGAGCGAGCAGACAGCCTGCACTCAATCCTGCCCGTTCACGCTCGCTGCTACAGGGGCGAATTGCCGCTGGTATCTCCCCTGCCCGATCGATATGCTGCACCGGTCTCCAGAAACGGCCGAAGAAAGGTAAATTTATGTTCAGAGCAATCGGCAGATGGTTCAAAGCAAGGGGGTATCTCCTCACCGGGCAGATTGATTCGGCCCGGGAATCCCTCGATACCAACCCCAAGACAATCAGGGCGCAGTACGATTCCATTGTGCGCGACAAACTCGACCAGATCCAGACCTACAAGAAGGCGGTGGCCGGACTCATTGCCCAGCAGGAGAACAAGATCGCCAAGCTCAAGGAACTGACCGCGGACGCCGAGCGTCTGGATCGCCTGAAAGCCGGGGCCCTCGCCAAGGCCAAGCAGACGGTCGCCGAAATGACCAAGGATGGAAAATCCAAGGAGGAGGTCCACAACAGTTCCGACTACGCAAAATGCCTGGGCGCCTACAATGATTTCAATTCCTCTTTCCGCGAAAAGCAGTCGCACTGCGAGGAGGTCGAAAAGGATATCGAGGAATACAAGAACACGATCGCCAACCACAAGATCCAGCTTGAGCAGCTCATCCGCGACGTTGAAAAGATCAAGGAAGAGTCACACGAAGCGGTTGCGGAGGTCATTACCGCAAAACAGGAGAAGGACCTAGCGGACACCCTGGCGGGAATTGCCACCGACGGTTCGGCGGCCGAACTGCAGAGCCTGCGTCAGATGCGCCAGGAATTGAAGGCGGAGGCACGCGTTTCGAAGGAACTCGCCGGCGTGGAGAATCAGGCGCAGGAAGCGGAGTTTCTCGAGTATGCAGCCAAGAGCGCGGTGTCTGACGAGTTTGATTCCCTGATCGGATTGAGTGAGACTTTGTCTGACGACAAAGCCGACAAAGATTCCGGTTCCGCGCTTCCGGAGTGAATTATCCTAATCCTACCCGGAACTCCTGGTCGTAATTCCACCATCGATCAGGGTTGTGATCAGGAACGCAGTCCGATGCCCACTGAACACCAGTCTTTTCTCAAACACGCCGGACGGATTCTCAATGCCGGTCAGGCGCGAACGTTGCTCTTGACCGGCAATGTCTACGACCTGTTTCGTGACGAATCGTCGAGGCAGCCCAAGTATGTCCCGCTGCTGGAGTTCCTTTCGGGGCAATGGGCTCTCGATGAGTACATCCTGCTGACCTACGAACTGAACGGCGCGATCCGCTTTGTTCGCGAGAGTGACGCGGACAAGGTCAAGGATGCCTGGCTGCGCTGGAAAGTAGGGATGGATGCCAATGAGATCGACATCCAGCGCATGGTTGACCCCGAGCAACTGGATCGCCGCATCGAAAAGGCCCAGGTCGTCTACGACGAAAGCCTGCGTAAGACCTTGAACAACCCCAGTCTCGCCCTGGAGTTTCTGCGACAGGCCTGCGTCGCCGCCCGCACCGAAATCAAGGGCGAGCGCAATCTGAAGGAGAAACTGCTCGTGCTGGTGGAAAGCGCAGACTTGATTGTGCCCGAGATGGAAATCTCCCGCCTGTCCGACGCGGAGCGTCAAAGGATCAGCATTTGTCACGATTGGTTTTCCGATCCCGGTTTCCTTAATGCGGACGACTCCGTGGTTCTCATTGCCGAATCAGCCAGTCTGCTCCATCACCGCATTTCCCGGCTACCTCAGATGCTGAACGTTGAGGCACCTTCGCCGATCGCCCGAGAACGGGCGGAGTTCATCCGTTGGTTCAAGTCCAACACCAGTGCGCGTCAGCAGATCGATCACTTCGGAACGGAAGAGGAGCTTGCGGAACTGACCGCCGGTCTGAGCATGCACGCCCTGATGCAGCTGCTCAAAGGTGTCCGCCACGAACGCCGTCGTCTGGAAGTTGACGAAGTGGTCGCGAAGGTCGAGGAGTTCATCCAGAGCCAGCTCGGGGCGGAGACGGTCGAGTTCAAGAAGCCATCCCATTCATTGGACGATGTGGTCGGATTCTCCCGGTTGAAACGATTCCTGCACGAGGAGCTGATTCCTCGATTTCAGATGACCGGACCCGAGGCTTTGCCCGGCGCCGCGGTCAGCGGTCCGATTGGTGGCGGCAAGACCTTTGTCTTCGAAGCGATGTCCGCCGAACTGGACATGGTCGTATTGGTGATCAAGAACGTCCGCAGCAAATGGTTCGGTGAGACGGACATGATCTTTGAACGCCTGCGTCGCGTGCTGAATGCGCTTTCCAAGGTTCTCATCTTCATCGACGAAGCCGACACGCAGCTCGGCGGTGTCGATGCCGGAACACATGACACGGAACGCCGTTTGACCGGCAAGATCCAGGCGATGATGTCCGATCCGGCCTTGCGCGGACGCGTCTTCTGGCTGCTGGCCACTGCCCGCATCCACCTGCTCTCTCCGGACATTCGCAGACCAGGTCGAGTCGGAGATCTCATCATTCCCGTGCTTGACCCCGAGGGTGACGATCGAAAGGAGTTCATCGAATGGATGGTGAAGCCCGCATTGGGGCGCGAACCCAACAATGACTTGCTTGCGGAATTGGATCAGCTGACAACGGGATATTCAGCTGCCGCGTTCGCCTCCATCCGCTCCGAACTGAGGGCGGCGACCGTATTGAAGGATCGCGTGCTGTCCTCAGCGGAAATCGTTCGGATCATTCAGGACCATCTGACGCCAACGATTGCCAATAGCCGTCGTTTTCAGACACTGCAGGCGCTGTTAAACTGCACCAGACGCAGTCTCCTGCCCAATCCCGATGTTACTGAAGATGAACGCGCCAATTGGGCTCAGGAGCTTCGTGAACTGGAAGCACGCGGAATCTCATAGGTAGCAGAATCCGCAAAGAATTCCGGAAACGGGGGATTTCGCCTCTTCCGCTACATCGTGCATGCGAGATCCAGCTCCGGCTTGATCCCCCAGCGTTCAGCAACGTCCTTCAAGTCATTGTTCAACACCCATTGATCCGGCAATTCCTCGCCGTCGTAACTCGCGTTGCCACCTTTGAGATTCATGCACCCCTTGTTGTTGCCGATTTCGAGAATCGCCTGCACGTCTTCCGCGGGAAGCTCAATGTCCGGCAACGCGGCAAATTCGTCGACCTTGTCCTCGTAAGATTTCGCGTCCTCGCCCACTTCTTGGATGAAAGTCGGAACAACTCCCTTCACTCCCGGTTGGGCCAAGGTCCAGAGGGATGCCAGATGCAGCATGCTCAACCCGTGCTCATCCGCGATGGGGCGCATCTTCTCAAGTTTCTCGTTACCCGCTTCCACCCATCCTTCCGGGCGGTACGTGCGGTGGTCGCCGTCCTTGAACTGATGGCCCGGCTTGAGGTCATCGTGAAAGATGCCTCCGTAGTCCACGACGCGGGCGATGATGTTGATGTCTTCCTTCACCGCCGCCGGTTGCAGGAGATTGCTTGGCCAGGGTTCGAAAGGACCTTGAATGACCATTGCCCAATCGATCAATGAACCGAATCTTTCGAAACACTGGATGAGATCCAGCGTGAATCCGTTTGCGGGTCCTGGAGCGACTCCGATGAATCCGGTCAGCTTCGAATCCCGCAGTGAATCCATGGCGTTCCATACCGAATCCTGACTGTATCCGCGGATGTCGGGATTGTGCAGCAAGACGCCGTCGAATTGGTCCACCCCCACCCGTTCCAGTGCCTTCTCCGCCGCCTTTTGCAGGTAATCCTTGTAGTCTCCCGGTTGGCGCAACCACGGTGCGGTGAAACGGGCGTAACCACGGGCCCCTTCCCGCTTGCCATCGTAGATGTCGTGACCGAGCAGCGAAATCAGGCAATAGGAATCTCGGGGAAACTCGGCGAGGGCCTTGCCCAACATCGTATCCGCCTCACCGCGTCCATAAACATCGGATGTCATAAACGTACGGATGCCCTTGTCATAAGCGCGGCGGATGGCGCTCAGGTAACGTTCCTCGCTGATCGACTCACCAAAGTGCATGTAGCGACCACCACTCCAGGTGCCATAAACTGTTCTTGTCGGTTCCATTTTCGTTATTTGGACAATTTCAACCGGCTCTGACTCAACCATAATTGGCAGCCAGTGGTCAGCAAATGTGTCGATCTACTCCGCCGAAATCAAGCACAGGGAAACACGGGCGGATTCCACCACAGAAATGCAGAAAATTCGGAAACAAAAATCCAGTTGCCTCATTTTCAGTGTATTCCGTGGTTATTCTCTCCGCCCTGCTTGCCTTGCCAACTGATTTCCGGCACAAATTGCCGCGCATGTCGACAGATGCGGAAAACAAGGCGGCGGAAGCCGAAGAAGGCCGGCAGGATTTCATCCGGGAAATGATCAAGGCCGACCTGGCCGAGGGTAAACATCAGAACATTCTCACGCGCTTTCCACCAGAACCGAACGGCTATCTGCACATAGGTCATGCCAAGTCCATCTGCCTCAACTTCGGCATCGCGCTGGAGTTTGGCGGCACATGCAATCTCCGCTTTGATGACACCAACCCGACCAAGGAAGAGCAGGAATACGTCGATTCGATCCAGGAAGACTTGAACTGGCTTATCGCCGGCTGGGCGGACCACGTGAAGTCACCCAATGCGTTGTTTGCGTCCGACTACTTCGAACAGATTTATGGCTACGCGGTGGAGTTGATCAAGGCCGGAAAGGCATTCGTCTGCGATCAGAATGCCGAAGAGTTCGCCCGCGACCGCGGCACGACGACGCTGCCCGGCACGCCCAGCCCTCATCGCGAACGTTCGGTGGAGGAGAACCTCGATCTGTTGGAACGCATGCGCAAAGGCGAGTTTGAGGATGGCGCCCGGACGCTTCGTGCAAAGATCGACATGGCTGCTCCCAATATCCACATGCGCGATCCGGCGCTTTATCGGATCCGCAAGGCCCACCACCACCGCACGGGCAACGATTGGTGCATCTATCCGACCTACGATTTTGCCCATTGCCTGGAAGATTCCGTCGAACGTATCACGCATTCCTTGTGCACCCTGGAGTTTGAGGTGCACCGTCCGCTTTACGACTGGATCCTCGACAATCTGGATGTGTCGCAACCGCAACCTCGCCAGACTGAATTCGCCCGTCTGAATCTCAACTACACCGTGATGAGCAAGCGTAAGCTGCTGCAACTGGTGAACGACGGCAATGTGGCCGGTTGGGACGATCCGCGTATGCCGACAATTTCCGGAATGCGACGTCGTGGCGTTCCTGCCGCGGCCATTCGTGATTTCTGCATCGGCACCGGCGTCACCAAGTTCAAGGCGCTGACCGACGTGGCGGTCTTGGAGCACGCCATCCGCGGATCACTGAATGCAACCGCGCAGCGACGAATGGGCGTGCTGAAACCGATTAAGCTGGTGATCACCAACTATCCCGACGGGCAGACTGAGGAACTGGATGCCATCAACAATCCTGAAGATGAAAATGCCGGTATCCGCAAGATCAGCTTCGGCCCCGAGCTTTACATCGACCAGGACGACTTCGCGGAAGTTCCGCCACCCAAGTTCTTCCGGCTGAAGCCCGGTGGGGAAGTCCGTCTGAAATACGGATACATCATCAAATGCGAGGAAGTGATCAAGGATGACGCCGGCAACATCAGCGAACTGCGCTGCACCTATGACGATGAATCCAAGCGAGGTGGCGCCAATGCGGGCCGCAAGGTGAAGGGAACAATCCATTGGGTGCATGCCTGCACGGCGATCGATGCGGAGGTCCGACTCTACGATCGCCTCTTCAATCACGAGGCCCCTGATGCGGGCGACCAAGATTTTACGGAACACCTCAATCCGAATTCCCTTGAAGTTGTGCCGGCCAAATTGGAGCCTTCGCTGGCCGGGGCTACCGCCGATTCGCCGGTCCAGTTTGAGCGACTCGGTTACTTCATTCCCGATCGCGATTCGACCCCGGAAAAGCCGGTCTTCAATCGTACGATCACCCTGCGCGATCCTTGGGCGAAGATGGCGAAGAAGAAGAAAGCCTGAACGAGACTCGCTTCACTTCCGCTACCGGTGTTGTCCCATCATCCATCGACTCTGATATATCTTTCTCGGCACAAACAAAAAGGCCGTCGCTTTTGATGCGACGGCCTTCGTAAGAATCGGTTCCGAAGTTTCAGGAAGCCGGCGGAGCGGTGAGCGCGTCGCCGGCGATGCCAAGTTCATCCGTATCGATGAAGCCCTGCAACTGACGCAGGCGCGTCGGGTGACGCATCTTGCGCAGCGCTTTCGCCTCGATCTGACGGATACGTTCACGGGTGACCTTGAACTGTTTGCCTACCTCTTCCAGCGTGCGGGAATAACCGTCCACCAGCCCGAATCGCAGCTCCAACACCTTGCGTTCACGCTCGGTGAGGCTGTCCAAGACATCGGCCAGCTTGTCCTTCAGGAGGCTGTAGCTGGTCATCTCGGACGGATTCTCGGCGGACTTGTCTTCGATGAAGTCACCGAAGTTGGTGTCCTCACTGTCGCCCACCGGTGACTGAAGAGAAATCGGCTGCTGCGCCATCTTCATGATCGCGCGGACACGTTCCACGGGCAGCTGCATTTCATCCGCGATTTCTTCCGGCGTCGCTTCACGGCCGAAGTCCTGCACCAACTGCTTCTGCACCCGCATCAGCTTGTTGATCGTCTCGATCATGTGCACCGGAATACGAATGGTGCGCGCCTGATCGGCAATGGAACGGGTGATCGCCTGACGAATCCACCAGGTGGCGTAGGTCGAAAACTTGTAACCGCGGCGATACTCAAACTTCTCCACCGCCTTCATCAGGCCCATGTTGCCTTCCTGGATGAGATCGAGGAATGAAAGCCCGCGGTTGGTGTATTTCTTCGCAATGGAAATAACGAGACGCAGGTTGGCTTCCACCATCTCGGTCTTGGCTTGCAGGGCTTTCGCCGCGAAGTGCTGCAGTTCCTTGAACGCTGCCTCGTATTCGTCGCCTGGCATGCGCACGAATTCTTCGAGTGCCGCGATCTTCTGTTCCTCGCCCTGAATGATCTGCG
>JAYPXF010000299.1:0-5390 GCA_038154405.1 Verrucomicrobiales bacterium
GTTTTGAACCTAAAGTGTTACCTATGTATTGACTGCACCCTGCACCACTGCACCGACCACCGCTTACTGATTGCTGATTGCTGATTGCTGAACCGGGTTGGAGTTGCCAACGGGTCGTTGATTGACTCAAATGTCCGCCGCAACCCATGGCGGTATTTTTCGACACGCACGCACATCTCACCTGGCCCAGTTTCAATGGTGAACTTCCTGCCATTGTTGCGCGCGCGAAGGATGCTGGCATCGAGCGGATTGTGACGATCGGTACGGACCTGGAAAGCAGTACCCGCGCCATCGAAATTGCCGATGAACATCCGGAGGTGTACGCCGTGGCGGGATGGCATCCGGCAGATGCTTTGGCTGCGTCAGGGGACATCCGCGACGAGTTGCGGAAGTTGGGACGGCACCAGAACGTGGTGGCGATCGGTGAGACCGGCCTGGACTACTATCGGCTGCCGAGCGCCAACGGCGGCACGGTCGAGGAGGATGAGATTCTGAAGGCGCGACAGGCGGACATCTTTCAACAGCAGTTGGAGGTGGCGGCGGAGCTGGGGAAGAACGTGGTCATTCACACGCGCGGTGATTGTTTTGATGACACGTTGAATCACCTGCGGCCATATGCCGACCGGGTGCAGGCGGTGTTCCATTGTTTTGTGGGAACGGTGGCCCAGATGCAGGCGGTCTTGGATCTGGGATCCATCGTCAGCTTCACCGGCATCACAACCTTCAAGAACGCACAGGAAGTCCGGGACACCGTGGCGGCCACTCCGTTGGACAAATTGATGTTGGAGACCGATTCGCCGTTCCTGGCACCGATGCCATATCGCGGCAAGCGCTGTGAGCCGGCGTATGTTGCGCATACGGCTGCCAAGGTGGCGGAAGTGAAGGGTTGTTCGTTGGAAGAGTTGAGTGAAGCCACGTGCGGGGTGGCGCGCGGTTTTTACCGTTGGTAGGAGTAGAGGATTCGAGTGCGGAAGAAGCTGATGTCGCAGTCGCAATTGCCCAATCGAATGGTGCTGGGAGGCGCGTGGTTGAGCCTCGCGCTCGGACTTTGCGTGATGCTGGGCTGGTGGAAGGGCTCACCGGCGTTGCGGCAGGTGTATCTCGGTGCCGGTGAAGCATCAGCGACGAGCGGTCTGACGTTCGTGATGTTGGCGGCGATCCTGTTCTGGCTGCCGGTTCCGGGAGGGGTGTCCGGTTGGCGGCGGAGTTGGGCCGGCATTGTGATGACGGGAGGATTGTCTGGGGCCACGCTCTTGGCGCATCAATTCGGAACGAACCTGGGCGTTGAGGAACTCCTCTTGGGAACCAGGTCTCCCGGCGGCGGAGTGGCGGCGAGCGGAATGTCCGCTCCGAGTGCGGTTGGTTTCCTTTTGACAGCCGTCGCGTTGGCGGCTCTGCAACGCACCGGCAAGTCGCGTTGGCGGCCGATGGTGGCGGGCATGATCTCGTGCGTGGCGGGAAGCCTGGCGACCTTCGCGGTGGCAAGCTGGCTGATCGGTTTGCCGGGAGCTTCCCCCACCGTTGCCTCGGGGCCGATGCCGCTGCCCGTGGCACTGGGCCTGGCGGTCCTATCGGTGAGCCTGATTGCGTTGTCTCATCATCGCAGCCGGTTGGGGGAACGCGTTGAGGTGCGTTGGCTGCCCTTTGCCGTGAGCGTGGGTGTGTTCACGCTGTCGGGCATGTTGTGGATCGGGATCCGCGTCGGGGAACGCAAGCGCATTGAGACGATGGTGATCCGCGGAGCGGCCAATGTGGAGAGACTGGTCGAGGCCGAGGTGCAGGCCCGCATCCTGACATTGGAACGGGTGGCGAGGCGTTGGGAAGGCCGGGCGAATCCGGCGGAGGCGGACTGGGAATTCGATGCACGGCTCTACCTCAGTCACTACCCGGACACGCAGGCAATCCTTTGGTTGGAGCCGTCCTTCTCCACCCGCTGGGTCACGCCGGCAGCCGGCAATCAACGCTATCGTGGCTTTGATTTTCAGGCGGATCCAGATCGCATGGCGGCCATGCGCAATGCCCGTACCACCGGAGATGTCCGCGTGAGCGATGTGGTGGCCTTGCCGACTGGTGGCCGCGGAGTGATGGTCTTTATGCCCTTGCGTTCACAGGTGGATCTCGAAGGATTCGTCGTTGGGGTCTACCGCGTGGAACCTTTGTTGCGCAGCCTGTTGGCGGAGGTGGCGGATGGGTTTCACATCGAGGTGCGAAACGGTCGCCGACTAATGTTCACCAGCGGAAGACTGATTGAAGGTGAGCGTGCTTGGGAAGAGCATGGACGGGTTCGCTTGCCGCAGTCCGAATGGTCGATCAAAATCCGGCCCAAGCGCGACACGGTGGAGGAACTTCGCTCCCCGATCAGCAATGCTGCCATGGCCGGTGGAGGTGTCTTGGCGGTGTTGATGGGCCTGGCCATCCATCTCGCGCAGGCCTCCCGGCAAAAGGAACGCGAGCTTAGTTCCATCAACCGCAATCTCGGCGACGAGGTCCGGGAACGCCGTCAGATTCAGGACGCGTTGCGCGAAAGTCAGCAACGTCTGCAGGCGATCATGGACAACACTTCCGCCGTCATTCATCTGAAGGACGTGGAAGGTCGCTACGTGCTCGTTAACCGGCAGTTCGAAAAGCTCTTTCACACGCACAAGGAGGAGATGGTCGGGCGGACGGACTATGACATTTTTCCCAATCAGATGGCCGATTCATTCCGCGCGAACGACCAACGCGTGATGGACGGCAAGGGTTCGTTGGTCATCGAGGAGATCGCGCCGCACGACGACGGCCTGCATACCTATATCTCGATCAAGTTCCCCATGATGGACGTGGATGGAAGTCTGACCGGAGTGTGCGGCATCTCGACGGACATCACCGAGCGCAAGGTGGCGGAGGCGCAGTTGCGGGACAGTCACCAGGCGTTGGAACTGGCGCATGACCGCTTGCGGGGGATTCTGGAAGGGACGACGGACCGGATCGTCGCATTGGACCTCAAGTATCGTTTTCTGTCGTACAACTCCGCGTTTCGCGAACACTTTGAGAAACGCTATGGCCTCAAGATCCGGCAGGGCATGCGGGTGGCGGACGTGTTGAGCGAGCGGCCGGAAGAACTGGAGCGCCTGTTCGATCTCTGGATGCGGGCGATGCGCGGTGAGGAGTTTCAGATTGAGGAGGGAGGCCTGTTGCCCGACGGCGAGAAGGCCTATCTGGAAAGTCGCTTCAGCCCCATTCGTTCCGAGAGCGGCGTGCTGATCGGAGCCACGCAGGTGACGCGGGATGTCACCGAACGACGGCGCTCGGAAATTGAGCGCAACAAGCTGCTGGTCGAACTGGCTAACCGGAACGATCTGCTGATTTTCGCGAACAAGGAACTGGAGGCGTTCTCCTACACCGTTTCCCACGATCTGCGGGCACCGATCCGACACATTGACGGATTCATGAAACTGCTCGTCCGCAATGCGGGCGACGCATTGGATGAAAAGGCATTGCGTTACGTGCGGCTGATCACCGATTCCGCCCACCGCATGGGGAACCTGATCGACGACCTGCTGGCGTTCTCAAGAATGGGCCGGCTGGAATTGCGGTTGGGCACTGTCGACATCGCGTCGGTTGTGGCGGAAGTGCGTCGGGATCTGCTTCCGGAGGAGGAAGGTCGAAACGTGGATTGGCAGGTGGAGGAATTGCCGAAGGTGCAGGCGGATCTCAGCCTGATTCGCCAGGTGTGGATGAACCTGTTGTCCAACGCGCTCAAGTATTCCCGCGATCAGGAGCGGTCCGAAATCCGGATCGGGTACTCCGGGGACGCCGATGGTGAAGATCGCTTCTATGTGCAGGACAACGGAGTGGGCTTCGACATGCGCTACATCGACCGTTTGTTCGGTGTGTTTCAGCGTCTGCACAGCGACGAGGAATTCGAGGGGACGGGCATCGGTCTGGCCAACGTGCGACGGATCGTTCATCGCCATGCCGGGAAGACCTGGGCGGAGTCCGAGGTGGGCCAAGGGGCCACGTTCTGGTTTTCCCTGCCGCGACTGGCCCCGGAAGCTGAGAAGCCGGGCGAATCCCCCTCGTCGCCGGTTGAACCGAATGCATAAACGATTCCAATTGCGGCAGTTTCGTGGTCCGGTTTTGCTTTGCCTGAAATGGGCCCGCATGCCAGATTTGCCGGCGGAACGAATCTCCCATGGCGACCAAACGGATACTTCTGGCGGATGACAACCCCAACGACGTCGAGTTGGCCATCTGTGCTTTGGAAGAACTCGGCATGGCCGACGAGGTGGCGGTGGTGAACGACGGTGATGAGGCGCTGGACTACCTCCACCGACGTGGACAGTACGCGGATCGCGAACTGGGTTATCCCATTGTTCTGCTGCTGGATATGAAGATGCCGAAAATGAGCGGCTTGCAGGTCCTTCAGGAGATGAAAGCCGACGCTGTTCTGCGCACCATTCCCGTGGTGATGCTCACGTCTTCGCGGGAGGAACGAGATCTGGCCCAGAGTTACAAGGCCGGCGTGAACGCCTACATCGTGAAACCCGTGGATTTTGAGAGATTTATCGGAGCCGTCAAAGAGGTGGCGAGCTTCTGGGGGAGAGTCAACCAGCCACCACCGGTGCTGGCCCGGGATCACGATCGCGCATGAGGCGTTGCTGAAGAGAAGAGCCAGACACCGAGCTGAAGCAGATGTCCGACCGCACCGACAATCCAAAACTGAAGGTCGTCTACCTCGAGGACAGTCCGGCCGACCGCGAACTGGTCAGCGAACTCCTAAAGTCGGAGAACCTGGTCTCGGAAACCATCCTCGTCGGCAATCGTGAGGAGTTCGAAGGGGCTCTGGCGGATGGCGCGCCGGACCTGATCCTTTCCGATTATTCGCTGCCTTCATTTGACGGACTGGCCGCGCTGGAGATCGCCAAGGAAAAACATCCGCATGTCCCCTTCATCCTGCTGTCCGGCGTGATGGGTGAGGAACGTGCGGTTGAGAGTCTCAAACAGGGCGCGACCGATTATGTGCTCAAGCAGCGCATCGAGCGGTTGATTCCCTGCATCCGGCGGGCGCTTCGTGAGATTGATGAACGCCGTCTGCGCCAGTCTGCTGAGGAGCAGTTGCGGGTAAGCGAGGAACAGCTTCGACAGATCACCGACAATGTTTCCGACCTGATTGTGCAGGTGACGCAGCAGGGCGAATGGGTCTATTGCAGCCCCTCCTACCGCAAACTGCAGAACGAGACCGCTGCGCTGCCTTCCAAACGCTTCATCGATCATGTTCATCCCTCTGACCGCGAGGCGGTGGAGACGGTATTCCGCGAGGTCATTCGGACCGGCATGAGCCAGCGGCGCGAATTCCGGTTGGAGTTGGCCGACCAGACCGCTCGGCATCTTGAATCGCAGTTCAATGT
>JAYPXF010000299.1:5400-7431 GCA_038154405.1 Verrucomicrobiales bacterium
GTTCAATGTCGTGTGCGATGAAAAGGGCTCGGTCAAGAGTCTCATCGTCGTGTCGCGCGACATCACCGATCGTCGCAACGCCGAGGAGCAGATCCGGGCGCAGGCCGCGCTGCTCGACAAGGCGCAGGACGCGATCATGGTCTGTGACATGAACGATGACGTCGTGTATTGGAACATGGGCGCCGAGCATCTGTATGGCTGGGCCGCCTCCGAAGTGATTGGTCGCAACCTGCATGAAATGTTGCATCCGGAGATAACCCAGGCCATCGAGAAAGCCCGAGACGTGTTGCGACACAACGGCGAATGGCAGGGCGAACTTCGCCAGACCAACCGCGCCGAAAAGGAGATCCTCGTCCAGAGCCGCTGGACGCTGGTGAAGGACGCGGAGGGCAAGGCCAAGAGCCAGCTCATCATCAACACCGACGTCACCGACAAGCGCATCACTGAGGCCCAGTTCCTGCGTTCGCAGCGATTGGAAAGTCTCGGAGCGTTGGCCAGTGGCATTGCCCACGATCTCAACAACATGCTTTCACCCATCATCCTCGCTTCGCAGCTGTTGCGCATGCGGGTGGATGACACCGAAGGGCATCACTGGCTCGACACGCTCGAATCCACCACGCAACGCGGCGCCAGCCTCATCAAGCAGGTACTCACCTTTGCCAAGGGCGAGCAGGGCGATCGGGTGGAGGTTTCCATCGGTCATCTCATCACCGAGGTCGCGACGATCCTGAAGCAGACCCTTTCCTGTTCCATCCAGATCCAGACCACCAAGGCGGAGGATCTATGGCCGGTGGTGGGCGACCTGACGCAACTGCATCAGGTCCTCATGAATCTCTGCGTGAACGCCCGTGACGCGATGCCAGACGGAGGGCGGATTCACGTGTCCGCCGAAAACGTCCTGATGAAGGAGGATCATCCGATGGTCATCCGCAATGGCGGCCGTGGTGGCATCCACGTCCTTATCACCGTGGCTGATACCGGCTCCGGTATGCCGCCGGAATTGATCGAACGCGCCTTCGAACCCTTCTTCACGACCAAGGAACGCGGCAAGGGATCCGGACTCGGCCTGACCACAGTACAGACAATTGTCGCCAATAACGGCGGTTTCGTCACCGTGGAGAGCGAGGTCAACCGTGGCACCCGCTTCCGTGTCTATATGCCGGCCGTCACCAGTTCTCCCGTGGACAAGCCTACCCAATCCTCCCGGCCCACGCTTCCGCGTGGGGATGGCGAAACGATCCTGCTTGTTGATGACGAAGCGGCGTTCCGCGAAATCACCCAGGCGACCTTGGAGAAATATGGCTACCGCGTCCTGTCTGCAGCTGACGGTACCGAGGGTCTCGCTATCTTCATGCAGAATCGCAACGACATCCACCTGGTGATGACCGACATCATGATGCCCGTGATGGATGGCGCCGCCCTGATCCGCTCGTTGCAGAAGATGGACGTGAAGGTGAAATTCATCGCCATCAGCGGCCTGCTCGAAAGCGAAAAAGCTGCCGTCAGCGAAGCCGCCCCCGATGTTCCCGTAGACTTTCTCCCCAAACCCTTCTCCACTGAAAGCCTCCTGCTCACGGTGAACGAAGTCCTCACGCGCGAAGAGGAAAACTGAGCAGATTCAACTTCTGCTCATGAAACTCTTTCGGGTTCTCGTGGTGTTGATCGGAGGATTTCTGGTTACCGGTTTCTTCGGTCTCGTATTCTTCTCGGAACCTCTGTTCGGCGCTCTGGGAACAGGCGGAGTTCGCGGAAGGTCGCCGATTGCCGAGGCGCATGAGTGGGCCATCACGTCCTTTGCCGCGCAACAAGGATTTGGCCCCGCGCGACTGCGAAAGAAACACTTCTGGAATGACGGCACGCTGCTGATCGATGGCAAAGAGTATTTCGTCGATTCGATCCATTTGGTTGCCGCCGTGGGAACCAATGCGCCTAGACCGATTGCCAAAAGTCGTTGCGTCTAAAGCGTTGGGAGCGCGCATGCTGAGCGAACGAGTTGAGGCTCTCCCGGAAGTTGCTTGATGGCCTCGGCGA
>JAYPXF010000300.1:0-7375 GCA_038154405.1 Verrucomicrobiales bacterium
ATATCCGATCCAAGCATATCCATTCCCGGAACACCAGATCGGGAGCTAGAGTTCGATCATGTACAACACGGTAAAATTCATTTTCCGACTACTTGGGGCCGCCGCCATGGCGACCGGCGCCCGCGCCGCGGAGATTGATTTCAACCGCGACATCCGCCCCATCCTCTCGGACAAGTGCTACGCATGCCACGGTCCGGCCGAGGAAAAAGTGAAAGGCGGGTATCGCGCCAGCGACCGCGATATCTCCATCAAAATTGGCGCGATTGTCCCCGGAGATCCGTCAAAATCGATCCTCATCGAGCGCATCCTCACCCCGGATGCGGATGAAGTGATGCCGCCGCCGGAATCCCAGAAGCAACTTTCCGGCCGGGAGAAGGAACTGTTGCGGCAATGGATCAGGGAAGGTGCCGAGTTCCAGACGCACTGGGCGTTCGTTCCCCCCGGGAAAGAAACCCTTCCAAAGGCAACCAAAGCTCATCCGATTGATTTCTTCATAGACCGCGAATTGGCGAAGCAGAAACTGAAACGCACCCGGGAAACGGACCGCACCATTCTGATCCGCCGGGTGACGTTTGATCTGACAGGTCTCCCCCCCTCTCCGGCGGAAGTCGACGCCTTCGTGAACGACAAGAGCGCGAATGCCTACGAAAAACTGATCGACCGTCTGCTCGACTCCCAGCGATTCGGCGAACGTATGGCGCTCTATTGGATGGACTCCGCGCGCTATGGCGATTCCAGCGTGATGCACGCCGACGGTCCCCGCGACATGTGGCCGTGGCGCGACTGGGTCATCCGTGCCTACAACGACAACATGCCTTACGATCAGTTCACGACCGAGCAGATCGCCGGCGATCTGATTCCCAACGCCACCGTACAGCAGAAAGTAGCCTCCGGTTTCAACCGCAATCACGCCACTTCGGATGAAGGCGGCGCAATTCCGGAAGAACTTCGCATCGAATACGTAGTTGATCGCGTGGCGACGACATCAACCGTGTTCATGGGCCTCACCATGGAGTGCGCGCAGTGTCACGATCACAAGTATGATCCGTTCACGCGACACGACTATTACCGCTTTTTCGCCTACTTCAACAACACCACCGACCCGGGCATGCAGACCCGACGCGGCAATCAGAAACCGGTCGTCGAGGTGCCCACGCTCGATCAGCAGCCGCTGATCAAGCAGTACCGCGCCGAGAAGATCACCACCGAACGCGCGCTGAACGAACACAAGCAGCAGCAGAAACCGACGATTGCCAAATGGCTCGAATCGCTTGATCCCAAGGATCCGAACGCCATCCCGGAGCCGGCTGATCTTGCGCATCACTTTCCGCTTGGTGACGCCGCTGGGATTTCCGCCACCAACGCCGTGGACGGGTCTGTCGTCAAGCTCACCGGCAAGTTGAACCACGTTCCCGTGAAGAATGAAATTCACGGTCTGAAGTTCGACGGCAAGACGTGGTTCGAAGCGGATCTCGATCCGGGTGTGACTCACAGCGGACCGATCACCTTCGCCGCCTGGTTGAAGACCGATGGCAAGAGCACTTCAGCGATCTTTTCCAAGATGGACATTAAGAAGGACTATCGTGGCTTCGACTTCTGGTTGCAGGGCGAAACCGTAGGCACCCACATCATCAACAAGTGGGGTGGCAACAACGCGCTCAAGGTCGTCTCCGTGTCCAAGCTCCCCAAGAACAAATGGTCGCATGTCGTGCTCACCTACAACGGCAACAGGAAAGCCGACGGCGTCAAGATCTACATCGATGGCAAGCTTTCCAAGAACAAGATCGAAAAGAACAACCTGAAGGACGAGATCACCACCGATCAGCCTTTCCGCATCGGCAGCCGGGAAAGCAAGTCCGGCATCAAGGCCGAGATGGCCGACCTGCGCATCTACAGCCGCGCCTTGAGCGCCACCGAACTTGCGCGTCTCGGCGACAACCGACTGGGCAAGGCCTTGGCCAAGGATGTCAAAAAGCGCAGCGGTGCCGAGAAGAAGCTCCTCGAAGACTACTACTTCGAAACCCAGGATGAACGCTACCCCACCCTGATGAAGGCCGCCGAGATGGCCAGGAAGCAGGAAACCGACCTCGCTGCCAAGATCGTCACCTCCATGATCATGCAGGACAACGCCGCCAAGCCGCGCATGACCTACATGCTCGACCGCGGCCAATATGACAAACCGCTCACGAATGCCGTGATGAAGCCAGGCGTCCCGGAAGCTCTCGGCACGTTGCCGGAAGGGGCCCCGGCCAACCGGCTCGGGCTCGCCCAATGGATGACCCGTGCCGACCATCCGCTCACCGCTCGCGTCGCAGTCAACCGCATCTGGGCGCTTTTCTTTGGCGACGGACTCGTCACCAGCCAAGCCGATTTCGGCAACCAAGGCTCGCCACCGAGTCACCCGGAACTGCTCGACTGGCTTGCGGTTGACTTCGTCGAACACGGTTGGGATGTAAAACGACTCGTCAGACAGATCCTGATGTCGCAGACCTATCGACAGGACAGCCACGCCACGGATCGCATCCTGAATCTTGATCCGCTCAACCGCCTCATGTCCCGTGGCCCCCGTTTCCGGCTGCAGGGTGAATTCATACGCGACCTTGCCCTCTCCGTTTCCGGTCTCCTGAACGGCCCGATCGGCGGTCCTGGTGTGAAACCCTATCAACCGCCCAACATCTGGAACGAAGTGTCGCTCAACGGTGGTTTGCGCTATCCGCAGGACAAGGGCGACAGACTCTACCGACGCAGCATCTACACCTATTGGAAGCGTTCCGCACCGATGCCGAACATGCTGATCTTCGACGCCCCCACTCGTGAGAAGTGTGTGGTCAAACGCGAACGCACCAACACCCCGTTGCAGGCGCTCGTCACCCTGAACGATCCCCAGTTTGTCGAAGCCGCCCGAGCGCTGGCCCAACGGCTGATCTCAGAAGGCGGCGAGAAAACTGCCGACCGCATCAACCTCGCCTACCGGCTCACCACCTCTCGCGCAGCCAACAGCCGTGAAATCTCCATCCTGACCGAAACGCTGGAAGAACAGATCGCGACCTTCAAGGACAAGCCCGAACAGGCAAAACAGTTCCTGGAAGTCGGCGAATCCAAGCGTGACGAATCGATCGATGCCGCCGAGCACGCCGCCTGGACAGTCATCTCTCAGCTGATCCTTAATCTCGACGAATCCCTCACCCGAGGCTGATCTCATGAACGACTTGCACGAAACCGCACTCGCATCCTCCCGTCGTCAGTTCCTTTGCCGCTCCGGACTCGGCATGGGCGCCGCCGCGCTCAGCACGCTGATCGATCCTTCCGTGGCGAAAGCGTCACAGTCCGCGCCAGCGGGCGCCTTCCCTAACTTCCCCGGCAAGGCCAAGCGCGTCATCTACCTGTTCTTCTCCGGCGGGCCCTCGCATATCGACACCTTCGACTACAAGCCCGCCATGCGGAAGTTTCACGGCGAGGAACTGCCAGACTCCATCCGCCAGGGACAACGCCTCACTGGCATGACTTCGCGCCAGAAGTCGTTTCCCTGCGTGGCCCCCATGTTCAACTTCGAACGCGTCGGCCAGCACGGCACCTGGGTCAACACCGACCTGCTCCCACACACGGCCTCCATTGTCGACGACATCACGATCGTCAAGTCGATCAACACCGAGGCGATCAACCACGACCCGGCCATCACCTATATCAACACCGGTGTTCAGGCCCAGGGCAAACCCAGCATGGGCGCCTGGCTCAGCTACGGTCTCGGCAATGAGAACAAGAACATGCCCGCCTATGTCGTGATGATTTCGAAGGGCCGCGGACAATCGCAGGCTCTCTATGACCGACTCTGGGGATCCGGTTTCCTGCCGTCCCGGCACCAGGGCGTAAAATTCCGCAGCGCGGGGGAACCCGTTCTCTTTCTGAACAACCCTCCCGGCATCGACCGCCCGATGCGTCGCGGCATGCTCGACAAGCTCGCGATGTTGAACCGCGAGAGCTACGACCGTTTCAACGATCCGGAAACGCAGACCCGCATCTCCCAATACGAGATGGCTTACCGCATGCAGGCCGAGGTCCCGAGCATCATGGACATCGCCAAGGAACCCAAGAGCGTCAAAGAGCTCTACGGCCCGAGCGTGGAGAAACCCGGTTCCTTCGCGCGCAACGTCCTGCTCGCCCGCCGCATGGCTGAACGTGGCGTCCGCTTCATCCAGCTCTTTCACCGTGGCTGGGATCAGCACAACAGCCTGCCCTCCAAGATTTCCCAACAATGCGAGGACATCGATCAACCCTGTGCGGCCCTGATCAAGGACCTCAAGCAACGCGGCATGTTCGATGACACCCTCGTCGTCTGGGGCGGCGAATTCGGCCGCACGATCTATTCACAGGGCAAGCTCACGAAGGACAACCACGGCCGCGACCACCATGGACGCTGTTTCTCCACCTGGCTTGCCGGCGCCGGCATCAAGCAGGGATTCGAGTACGGCGTCACCGATGATTACTCTTACAACATCCTGGAGAATCCGGTTCACATTCGCGACCTGAATGCCACCATCCTTGACCGCCTCGGCATCGACCACACCCGGCTGAGCTTCAAGTTCCAAGGCCTCGATCAACGCCTTACCGGCGTTGAGGAAGCCCACGCCGTCAAAGACATCATCGCCTGACCCCGCCTCGTCGCGAATGTCGTGAGACGTTCGTCATTGGCAGTCACAAGCACGACACTCTCACGAGTTGCCCCCAATGCCGCAGCCGATTCGAATTGCCATCGCACTGCTCGCGGCAACCGTGGCCACTTCAGCGCAGCGCAACGATCTGCCCGAGCTCGACCGGTTCTTCATTCAGTTCATCAATCATCACGAGATTCCCGGGGCAGCCGTCTCGATCACCCGCAACGGCAGACTTGTCTATGCCAATGGCTTTGGCTGGGCCGACCGTGAGAGCAAGATACCGGTCAAAGCCGATTCCCTGTTCCGCATAGCCAGCATCTCGAAACCCATCACCGCGGTAGCCATCATGCAGCTGGTCGAATCGGAGCAGGTCAAGCTGACCGACCCGTTCACCAAGCATCTGCGATACATGGCGCTGTATCGCCGACATCCCGGCTTCGATGCCCGGATCGAGCGCATCACCATCGCTGACCTACTCCGCCATTCCGGAGGCTGGGATCGCGCCCGAAGTTTCGATCCCATGGGCCTCGACGGACATTTGCGAGTCGCCAGGTCTCTCGGTAAGCGTCCACCGCTGAAGCCTCGCGACATCATCCGCTTCATGTTCCGACATCCGCTTCAGTTCGGTCCCGGAACGGACTATGCCTATTCCAATTTCGGTTATCTTTTGCTCGGAAGGATCATCGAAGACGTCACCGGACAATCCTACGAAGCGTACGTGAAGGCACACGTATTGGCACCCAGACGCAGGTCGGGCGTATGCCACTTGAGTTGCGAGCACTAAAAGAAGTCCGCTACTACGACCACAGACAACGAACTGCACCTGCGCCCTTTGGCCCCCAACGCGGCAAGACCGTCCCCTACACCTACGCTCGACCGATTGAGGTGATGGACGCCCACGGCGGCTGGATCTCCTCCGCCGTGGATCTCGCCCGTTTCGCCACCGCCTTCGACAATCCCAAGCAATGCCCCATACTGAAGCCGAGTTCCATCGAATCCATGTTCGCCCGTCCGCCTGGCAAATTGGGCTATGACGACGACGGAAATCCGAAGGCAGCCTTCTACGCTCTCGGCTGGAGTGTCCGTCCTACCGGCAATCGCAGAATGAACACCTGGCATACCGGCAGCATTCAGGGCACCGCCACCCTCCTGGTCCGTCGTCACGACGGTTTCAATTGGGTGGTCCTGTTCAACACCAGCCGCAACGCCAAAGGCCAATCCCTCGGCTCCATCATCGACCGCGAAATGCACGGACTGATCAACTCCGTCAAGTCCTGGCCCGATCGCGATCTGTTTCAATCACTGCGCTAACCGCATTGTCAGGCGGGTCGCGATCCAGTTGAGTTCATCTTCGTCGCGACCAGTGAAGAAGGTGTGTTCCGATCCGTCGCGGAGCCGGATGCGCAATTCCAATATGGCAAACTCATTGGTCTTGCTGCCGGTCGGTGACATCCCGAGATCGACAATCTCATCCGCCTGGATCCGCCCGGTTCGACCGATGGGAAATCCATGCTGCCTCACCGTCAGCACACCATTCTGCAGCTCGATCGAACCACGTGTCGTGCCATACTTCAGCACGCTCCAAGGCACGGACACCACCGCCGAAAACATCAGCAACCATACCGTGCCGATGATCTGTGCGCCGGTCATGAGCAACAGCATCGTCCAGTAGTAGTCGTCTCCGCCACGCATGATCAGCCGCCAGCGATCGGCGATGAATGCAAAACCGAATACGCTCGGTATCCCGAAAAATATCAACGACACCAGCAGGCAGCCGCCAGCTCGCATCCGCGTCCAGACGTCACCAACTCCCCGGGGATGAATCTCGATTCCCAATGACGATGCTGTCTCGGTGAGGTCCGCATGACTTGCCTCTGTTTTCAACTCGACCGTCTTGCCGACAATCTTTCCTGCATCCTCTCCCCGGTCTCGTTTCGCAATCTTCTTCCAGTCAATCTCTTTCGGCCCCAGCGGAATACGGACCCAGTTCATGTCGAAGGCCGCTTTCACCAAGATCAACAGGATCGCCAGCATCGATGGCAGGGAGAAGTGCACGATCGCCAGCCCTCCGAGCAACAATGCGACGTGCAATATCAACAGACGACGATACGGGTAAACCATCGTCAAAAACGGACACGAACGGGTGTAACTTCGCCCCTGCAGATCCTCGTTCCAAAACCGCCAGCCATGCGTGACCGCGATGGAGGCCACCGCCATCGCCAGTCCTGCCGACCATTCATTCTCGAAGAGTCTCCACCACGATCCGCCCGGCAGCTTCGCCACCAATGTCGCCAGCAGGAATGCATATATCCAAAGAAAGAAGGTGTAGTGTCCCAGGAACAGCGGAACGAAAAACTCCTTGAAACTCCCATAGCGTGTCACCGGCAGCGTCTTGGCAATCGCCCAATCCGTTTCCGAGATCGGGTAGTGCTGCAGTAACCAGGGATGCGCCTTCAGATAGTCCGCACGGTTTTCGTAGACCGGTTTTGTCAACGCGAGGCGCAGCACGTTGAACACACCCACCAGAGCGTTCTCAAACCAATACAGCAACAGGATGTGAATCACGTTCCAGCCGAAGCGGATGATCCCCGCAATCGGTATTGCCGTCATCGCCAACAACTCGACGGCGCCTGGACGTTTCCAATGCGGACGATCACTCATGAAACCGTCGAAAAGGCCGAATCGGCCGGACGCTCGACCAGGTGGATCAGGTTCCCTTCAGC
>JAYPXF010000301.1:0-7301 GCA_038154405.1 Verrucomicrobiales bacterium
TTTGCATGGCAACCCCCAACGTGTTGATTCTGGAAGCAAATGCGTTGCGAGAAAATCCGTCCGGACCCAAGGGTCTGAACAGGAATCAATTTTTCAAAGAACCGATCCAATTCGACGGCTACTACTTCGTGCCTTCGGGCAAACCTGGGTTGGGTTATGAATACGATGAGAAATTCGTCGTGAGCCGGAAACGGTTGGCGTGAACAACATGCGCAGCGATTGGTTTAGGCATGTCATCGGCAATCTGATGTCGCTACGTGACACCGAACTTTGATCAGCCCGCTTTCCCCATGCACCCCAAGACGACCATGAAGAGAACAAAGCGGTGGGTTCAGCTGGCCGTGATGGCGCTTCCCGCCCTTTCCGTTCTGAACCTGCCGGAAGCTCGGGCAGAATCAGAGCCTGACGAAATCGTGGCGATGGACCTGCTGACCGTGAAGGAACCGGGATCGCCAGCCGAGTCACGATTGCGGGTCATCCGGCTGAACACGCGGAGCGGCGCTATGGGCTATGGGGATTACCTGGATTACGGTCTACCCGCCCAGAATGCGGACGAGACGCTGGCACGTTTGGTGAACCGTTACGCCGAACAGGATTATATGACGGATATCTTCCTGACCGACCCTTCCATGCGGGCCGTTGGGTGGTCACACGGTACTGGGTCAGACGGCCGAGCAATTACTCCATGCCCACCCGGCAACTTCAAAGTGGTTGAATGCAAAGTTCCCGAGAGGCGACTTTGTTGCAAACCTGATTAGATTTCTCGTGCCAGATCTCGACTTTCCCATCGTCCCCCTGATCGAAATCGACGCCGCCTTCGACCTCGCTCAATCAGGCCAAAATCTGCGCGTCGCGGTGCGGCCCTGAGATTTTCTATCAAACTTTGCCTAAAACCGGCGGGCTTCGACATATAACCTGCAGAACGGAATGGACGAGCCGACGGAACAGTTCGATGAGGCCACGATTGCGTCGATGTTGATCGCGCAACGGGCCGCCATCATGGCCTACATCCGCGCGTGTCTGCACAATCACGCGGATTCGGAGGACGTATTTCAGGAGGTTTCGCTGGTGGCGGTTCGATCGGCAGCGAAGCTGCGGGATCGGAAGGGATTCGTGCCGTGGGTTCGGGAGATCAGCCGGAGGTTGATCCTGGAACATCGGCGTAAGTCCGGACGCATGACGCCACTGGACCCGGAGTTGGTCGCATTGATGGCAGACACCGCGGCGGAGGTGGAAGCGGAGACTCCGGCCAAGGTTCGCGCCGGCGCTTTGCAACTTTGCCTTGAGGCCTTGCCGGAAGATCAACGGAGTATGTTGTCACTTCGCTACGCCGATCGGCGGATGGCCGTTGAAGATATTGCGAAGCGCTTCGGCAAATCGGTGCAGGCAACCTATGCGATTCTCAAGCGTTCGCGTCAGTTGCTACGGAGCTGCGTGACCAAGAAACTTCAACACGACGGGCTGGCATGAACGAGGAGACGGAACTACTCATTGCCTATCTGCATGGTGAACTGCCGCCGGATCGAGTCATTGAACTGGAAGCGCGGCTGAAGGAGGACGCTGATCTGCGACGCTCGCTTCTGGAACTAGCGACGGAGGAATCGGAGTTGGAAGAGTGGGCACAGACAGAACATGCATTCCAGCCGGCGGAGAAGGTTTTGAGTTTCCCCGTGTCCCGCTGGTTGGCGATCGCTGCCTGCCTGGCGTTGGCTCTCGTGGTTTGGTGGGGGAATTCCTACCGGCAGGCTTATCTCGAGTTGACGTCAGTTCGGCCGACTCCGGCTCCCGCCCAGACCAGCCCTCCGGCCGCGATGGGTTTACTAGTGGATGAGGCCGCCGCGGCTTTTGCAGACCATGCGGCTCCGGCGGGTGTTCAGTTCGATGCCGGCGAGTATGAGCTGACCAACGGGACAGCCCACATGCGTTTGATGAACGGGGTGGACCTCGTGTTTCGCGCGCCCATCCGATTTCGGCTGTTGGATGTGATGAACCTGGAATTGATCGACGGCAGCCTGCGAGCCGCCGTGCCGCCCAATGCCCAAGGTTTCACGGTGAAGGTGCCGGAGATGGACTTTGAGGACCTGGGAACCGAGTTCGGCGTGAAGGTGAACGCCAAGACGCGACGCAGCGAGTTGCACGTTTTTGATGGCGAGGTACGGGTGAAGAAGAGCGGTGAAGCGAATGAACTCGCCTCGGTTCAGATTGGCGAAGCCGTTCACGTCGAGAACGGCTCCTTGAAACGGGAGCGCGTGCGTGATTCCGATGCTTTTCCCCGCGCCGCTGAGATTGGGTTTCAACGTTGGAAGATCTGGAGTCAAACGGTGCGCAAGGATCCGGATCTGTTGCTCTACTACTCCTTCGAACGCGATGGATCCGGAGTCACGCTGCCGGATGTTTCCGTCGGCACAGGAAAGGTCGAGGGCGTGATTCGAAACGCCCGCTGGGTCACCGGACGTTGGGAGGGCAAGCAGGCTTTGTTGTTCGATCGTGACGGCGACTCCGTGGACCTGGAGATTCCCGGTGAATTGAACACCTTCACGTTTGCCGCGTGGGTGAAACAGGACCGGATGAACATCGGTTTGATTCCCGTGCTCAACTCTATCGGTTGGGAAACCGGTGATGTGCATCTGCAGATCGGTCGCCGGCGAAATCGGTTTTCAGTGGGTGTCTCTCCCGGTTCCATCGTCACGGATCATCCGGCGGAAATGAAACTTGGGCAATGGGTTCACTTGGCGGCAGTGGTCGACATGGAAAAGCGTATCGCCCGCACTTACATCAACGGCGAACTTTCCGTGGAGAAAATGCCTCCGGCCGGAATCACTTTGAGCCCCGGCAAGTGTCGCCTCGGCGCCTGGGTGGCGGCGGCGGGCATTCGCCCGCGAGTCCGCGGCTTTCGCGGGCGGATTGATGAGGTTGTCATCTGGCGGCGCACCCTTGACGAAGACGAACTGAAGCAGTTGATCGTCAATGGTCGTCCAAACGTGCTGTGGCCCGACAATCAACTTGCCCAACTGAATTGAAATGAAGATCGATCGCAGAAACTTCCTCCGAACCTCGAGCGCCAGCCTTGCATTGCCGCTCTTGGAGTCCACGGGTTTAACCACCGCGGCTGCGGCGCCGGTGAAACGCCTCGTCGCCATTGGTGTCTACCTCGGATTCCACACGCCGAGCTGGTTTCCGAAAGAGTCAGGACGCCATTACGGCGCTTCGGAGGTGCTCAAGCCGATCGATGATCTGCGCTCGGATTACACGATCTTCTCCGGTCTCGATCATCGCGCGCCCAACGGACACAAGAACTGGTTCAACTATCTCACCGGCGGATATCGTACGGTGTCATTTGACCAGGTGACCGCCAACCAGATCGGAGATGCGACACGGTTCTCATCGCTGCAGGTCACCTGCGGTGCGCCGCCAGCCCAGGGGCAGATGAGTTTCACCCAGGAAGGTATCGCGCTGCCGCCGATCGGTCGTCCCAGCGTGTTGTTCGGCAAGCTGTTCAGTTCCGATTCCGACAAGGCGCGGATGGAATACATGCTCGATAGCGGCCGCAGTGTGCTCGACCTGATGCACAAGGAAGCCCGCTCCCTGCAAGGCAAGCTCAACGCCCGTGATCGCGCGAAGCTCGACGAATACTTCACCTCGGTCCGAGCGGTGGAGAAGAACGTCCAAAAGCAACGCAAGTGGCTGGAGAAGCCCACGCCGAAGGTGGACTTCAAGCCGCCGAAGTTTGATCCGGTTGCGCCGGATCTTTCCTTGGAGTGCGAAACGCTGATGTATGAGCTGATGGCGCTGGCGTTGGAAACCGATTCCACCCGCGTGATCTCCTTCGTCATTCCCGGCAGCGGTCAGGTCTTCTCGATCAACGGAGAACGGCTTTCCGCCGGTTATCACGGACTTTCCCACCACGGCAACGATCCGGACAAAGTGGCCGATTTCAACAAGATAGGCCGCGCGCATGTCGGACGCTTCGGCGTATTCCTCCGCCGGTTGAAGGTAAGCAAGGATCCGGACGGACGGTCGATTCTATCCTCCACTGCGGCGCTTTACGGCAGCGGCATGGGTGATGCCAACACGCACAACAACAGCAACCTTCCCGTGTTGCTCGCCGGGGGCCCCTTCAAGCACGGAGTACACCATGCGATCAATCGCGAGAACGATGCCAGCACGACGCCGTTGCTCGGCGATCTCTATCTCTCGATCATGCAGTCGATGGGTGTCGAAGCGGAAACCTTCGCCAAGGCCAAACGCAATATGAACGAGTTTTTGAAGTCATGAGGGCTGCCATCGCACTTTCGTTGTTCGTAGCTGGATGGTCGGTTGCGGCTGGTGACTCGCTGCCCAAATCCGTTACCGGTTTTCTGGGCAACTACTGCCTCGATTGCCACGACGCGGACACGAAGAAGGGCGATCTGAATCTCGATCTAACTTCCGTCGATTGGAACTCCCATCACAGCGCGATCCTATGGACGCGTGTCTACGACGCGTTGCAGGCCGACGAAATGCCGCCCAAGAAAAAGCGGCATCAACCCACTGCCAATGAACGGCAAACCATGGTGTCCTGGCTGAACGAAAAGCTCGGTCAGCACAACCGGCCGGGCGGGACAGTTCTGCGTCGGCTCAATCGCAGCGAATATGAGAACAGCGTCCGTGTCGCCCTGGGCGCCCCATTCTCCGTGCCCAACGGCTTTCCCGGTGATCCCGAGTTTCACGGCTTCGACAATGTGGGTGAAGGTCTCGTCCTCTCGCCACCGTTGCTCCAGAAGTATTTCGAACTGGCGGGTGCCGCGGCGGACCTGGTCATTCCTCCCGCCAAGGGCAAGCTCAAGGTCAAACCGGAAACCACCGAACTCGATCCCGGCGATCTGTCGATGGCGTTTGAAGGCATCAAGTTGCAGGACGCCACCATGCGTCTCGTGACCCGCAACGAAGTACTGATCCGTTCCTGCTCCTGGCCGACTCGATTCGAGGCCCCTTACACCGGCACGTATTTGCTCAAGTCGCGTCTGAGCGCCTTCAAGCCAAAGGACGGCAAGCCGTTCCGTGTCGAATTGCTCGTGATCAAATCGTCGATGACCTTCACGGATATTCGGGGGCTCAAGCGGGCCGCTACCCTGCAGGTGCCGGCCGATGGCGAGGTGCACGAACTCACTGCCGAGTTTGATCTTGAGAAGGGGCAGACCGTCGCCTTCTTCTGGGCTAACTCCGACTTTGGCTGGTCCAAGGCGGCAGCCAAGACAGAACCGGTGGTGCAGATCCGGGAACGATTCATTGCCGATCCCAAGTTCCACGCCGCGTGGCTCAAGCTCGGTGGCTTCGACCGCGGGCGCACGGCAGCCGAGACCTGGAGGCAGATGAAAGAGCTGATGGCCGGCGACCAACTGGATCTCAACGACCCGAGGATCAAGAATCCTCCTGAGCGCATGGGCGTTCGTGACCGGAACGGTCTCACCCGGGTGATCTCCGTGAAACGCATGGAACTCGGCCCGGCCCTCGACATTCATGGCGTGACCTTCATGGGGCCGACTGTTTTGAAGGAAAGCGGCGACGACGGTGCCCAGCGCGCCCGAACTGCCCGCTTCCTCGGCGAGCGCAAGGAACGCAGCGATGAACAGTACGCCCGCTCCATTCTTCAGCCCTTTCTCGAACGCGCCTTCCGCCGTCCCGTCACCGACGAACAGTTGCGCGACTACACGAACATTGCCCTGAGTCACAGCGATGCCGGCCATCGTTTTGAAGATGGGATTCACCTCGCCGTGCGCGCCGCCCTGTGCTCAACGCATTTCCTCTACCGCGGTCAGCGCGAAGGCAGGATGGACGACTATGATCTCGCCAGCCGCTTGAGTTACTTCCTGACCGGTGGCCCGCCCGACAGCCGGCTCTACAAACTCGCTGCCTCGGGTCGGCTTGCTGACTCCAAAGTTCTGGCTGAGGAAACGAGACGCATGCTGGCACACAAACGCTCCCGCACATTTCTGGATACCTTCCTCGGTCAATGGCTCGATCTCGACCTGCTGCCGGAAATCATGCCCGACACGCGACTTATCCCGAAATGGTTGACCTCGGACAC
The DNA here is from genome assembly GCA_038154405.1 of Verrucomicrobiales bacterium. Classification (GTDB taxonomy): domain Bacteria; phylum Verrucomicrobiota; class Verrucomicrobiia; order Limisphaerales; family JAYPXF01. The sequence continues at coordinate 6,068 of JAYPXF010000301.1, forward strand.
GCAGGCGATCACAGAAGAAACCCAGCTGTTCGTCGCCGAGATCCTCCGGGAGAATCTGCCGTTGGAAACGTTCATCGATCCCGACTTCACCTACGTCAACCGGCGCAACGCCAAGCTCTACGGGATGAAAATCAGCGGCGACCAGATGCAGCGTGTCGCTCTGCAACGTGGTGGTCGCTATGGGGGCATTCTCGGACAAGCCAGCGTGATGATGGCCACCGCCAACGGCGTCGACACCCAACCGGTTCTCCGTGGCGTTTGGCTGCTCGAAAACATCTTCGGCGATCCCCCTCCGGAACCGCCCACCGGTGTGCCCGCCATTGAACCGGACACCAGCGGAGCCGAGACCATCCGCGAACAACTTGCCCGCCACCAGGCCGATCCGAATTGCGCCGGTTGCCATCGCAAGATCGACCCACCCGGATTCGCGCTCGAAAACTTCGATCCCGTGGGCCGTTGGCGCGAACACTATCCTGTTTATGGACGCGGTCCGGACACGCGCAAGAGCCAGACTTACGTCATGAAAAACGGTCGCAAGGTCGACTCCGCAGCCGAACTCGCCGACGGCACGAGGCTCAAGGATGCCACTGACCTCAAGCGCTATCTCGTCGAGAACATCGACCAGTTTGCGAAATGCCTCGCCGGCAAACTCCTGACCTACGCCACCGGCCGCACCCCGGGCTTCGGCGATCGCAACGAGATCAATCGCGTCGTCGCCGAGGTGAAGGCCAAAGGCAACGGCTTCCAGGATCTGATCGTTGAACTCGTCCTGAGCGAATCCTTCCGCACCAAATGAAGAAGCTTCGTTTCCTGTTCCTGTTGCTCGGTCTGTGCCCGCTGCTGGGCGCAAACGCCGGCGACAAAATCGGTATGGACCTCAGCCAGCGGCAGTTCTGGCATATCAGCCGTCTCATCGAGACCTTGGCAAAGAAGGGAACCATCTCGCCGGATATCCCCGCTACAGCCAAACAGATCGCCAAGGATGCCGCCGACGAACGCACCCGCCTCAAGAAGGCGTACACCACTATGGGCTCCCAACTCCACGCCGAATTGAACAGCGTGAAACCGACCATGAGCGACGCTGAACATCGCGATCTCGTCCGCAAGTATCGGCAGGCCGTCGGCCGCTTCAGTCATCACGGCTTTCTCAATCAATTGAAGGTTTATCGCCTCATCGAAAAATCTAATCAGGTTTGGGACAAATTCGAATAATCCAGAATTATATCGAATAAGG
>JAYPXF010000302.1:0-3610 GCA_038154405.1 Verrucomicrobiales bacterium
CCCCGTAGTGGGGTAACCAGATCTTCAACAGGGCTTTGAGGCGCTTGCCACAGGGTCGTTCGGCGGCGCGCCAGATCCGCTGCAGCACCTCCACCGTGGCCGTTTCATACTTGGGTGGGCGGCCTCGCCGCCCACCGGGCTCACCACCCCACCCTGATCGGGCATTGAGCAGTTTGATCGCGTGTTTGCGACTGTAGCCAAACTGTTCACACAGCTCATCGATCATCAAACTCTTGCCCTGCCGGCCGCGACCGGCATAGCGCTGGCGCAAGCGCGGCAGCATGTCCATTCTCACTTTCTGACTCATCGGCATTCCTTCGAATTGCCGGTGTCATCCTTTTTGAGTCAACGACCTTGATCATCCGCCAACCGCTTTTCCGCCTCGGTGTCATTTTTTATGAGGCAACAAGTTTATGAGGCAACAGGCGAAACGATCTTGCATCCGTCCGCCCCCTGTAGTACGTTTTCTGAGCGGTGAATATCTCGACTATGAAATAGTCACCTCCATAAGGAATTACTTCCTTCGGATATTTTAGGATTTGTCCGTCCGGCAGAGCGTTTCCTCACGGGGTTCCCCACCCCTACCTCCTTGGCGCCTGCTGGGCGGACACTTCTTTGTAACCGGCCAGACGCTGCGAGAGACACTCACGACAAAGACAGCCGGATCGCTCCGCTGGCACCGGCGATTTCTTCGGCAGCTCAAAACACCAGCAACGCTCATGACCGGCCGCAACTCCGCACTGAAATTCCACACCGCAAGAGGCACAGGCTTGATTCTGATTCACGGACACTCGACCAACGTCGCAAATCCGGCGGCACACACAAGCCGGGTTTGCCAAGCATCGATGGGAATCCGATAATCCACCCATGAAATCGGTCGCCATCCCAGGAGCCAGCACCAATCCCGACAAATACGGCAACAAGGCCGTTCGCGCGTTTGCCGAGAATGGGTTTGAGGTATTCCCTATCAATCCGCGAGCCGAGGTGATCGAAGGACACCCGAGTTTTCCGGACATCGGCACCGTTCCCAAGCGTCCGAACGTGGTGAGCGTCTATCTGCCCCCGAAGATCCTAGTCGACACCCTGCCCGCAATCGCAGCCAGGGGGTGCGATGAACTCTGGCTGAATCCGGGAACGGATACGGCCGAAGTGATCGCGGCAGCCGAAAGGCTGGGACTCACCTGCGTGATCGGATGCAGCCTGGTGGGATTGGTTTCCGGACGTCTGCAGGCGGAAGATGAGTCCGATTGAAGTCCTTCATGAATGCTTTGTTTTTGAAAGTGCCCCCGTCGGCGGGCAATGATGAGCCGGCATTTGCTGATGGATAAGATATTGGTCATAGATGACGAAGCGGACGTGCAATATTCGTTCCGCCGCATATTCAGTTCCCCCGAAGTGACAATCGAAGGCGCCGACAGCGGCGAGGACGGTCTGCGGGTGATCCCCGAATACAAGCCCGATCTGGTGATCATGGACGTCCGCATGGGCGGCATGACCGGGCTGGAAACCCTCGACAAGATCCGCGCGCAGGACGCCAAGCTGCCGGTCATCATGATGACCGCCTACGGAACGACGCAGACCGCGATCGAAGCCATGAAGCTGGGGGCATACGATTACCTGCTGAAACCTTTCGACATTCCCAAGCTACAGGAAGTCGTGGCCAAGGCTTTGGAAGCGTCGCGGGCAATGAAACAGGTCGTTTCCTATGAGCCCCTGCTGGAGTCCGAGGATTACGATCTCGGCATTGTCGGCCGCAGTGCGCCGATGCAGGAGGTGTTCAAACTGATCGGGCAGTTGGCGACCTCCAACGCCACGGCGTTGATCACCGGCGAAAGCGGCACGGGCAAGGAACTCGTCGCCCGCGCGATCTATTCGCACAGCACGCGCAACGACAAACCGTTCTTGGCGATCAACTGTGCCGCCATTCCGGAGAACCTCCTGGAAAGTGAGCTCTTAGGACACGAAAAAGGCGCTTTCACCGGAGCCAACACGCAACGGGTCGGCAAGTTCGAACAGTGCGACGGCGGAACTCTTTTCCTCGATGAGATCGGAGACATGAGCTTGCCCACGCAGACCAAGATTCTGCGCGTGCTGCAGAACGGCACCTTTGAACGCGTCGGCGGCAGCGACTCTGTAAAGGTCGATGTTCGTGTGATCGCCGCGACCAACAAAGATCTGGAAGCTGCCGTTGCCGAGAAGGAGTTCCGCGAAGATCTCTTCTATCGGCTGAATGTCGTTCGCGTCTTGATGCCCGCCTTGCGCGACCGCGAAGGTGACATCCGGTTGCTGGTGAATTACTTCCTCAAGATTTTTGCCGAACGACTGAACAAACCGGTCAATTCCGTGCAACGTGAAGCCCTGCAGGCGCTGGAGGCCTACAACTGGCCGGGCAACGTCCGCGAACTGGAGAATGTCATTCAACGGGCGTTCGTGGTCAGCAAAGGCGACGCCCTGCTCATCGGTGATTTGCCGGCCGAGGTGATCGGCGGCGGTGGCACGACTCCCAACGACGGACCATCCGCTGACACAATGAGGGTGGCGGATGCATCCGATCTGGGCATCGAAACCCTTGCCCGCCAGCTCTTCCGACTTGCCCGCAACGACAGCGAGTTGGCCGTGATCCCCACCGTCGAACGCGAACTCATCATCTGCGCCCTCAAGGAAACCCGTGGCAACCAGGTGCAGGCGGCCAAGCTGTTGGGCATCACCCGCGCCACATTGCGCAAGCGCGTGGAAAAGTTCGGCATCCAACAAAACCGCGAGTTTCGCTGAATCCGGGATTCTGCTGATTGCTTTTTGCAGATTGGACGGTAGCTTCCCGGCGTGTCTGAACCGTGCCTAGACGAATCTGCCCGCTGGTATTGCCTGCGCACGCAGATCAAGCGTGAACACATCGCCACCGCCCAATTGGCCAAGGAAGCAGGTGTGGATGTTTTCTGCCCGCGCGTGCGGTTCCAGCGTCTCACCCGGCGCGGCAAGGTCTGGTTCAACGAGGCGATGTTCCCAAACTACCTTTTTGCGCGTTTCGACTGGCAGCATCAACTTCGACAGGTCCAGGCCGTGCAAGGCGTGGCCCGCGTCTTGCGCTTCGGCGAATATAGTCCGGAGATTGCTCCACAGATCATTGCCGACCTCCGGGCAAGCCTCGACGAATCGGATCTCAAGGTGTTTCTCGATCCGCTGGAAATCGGCGATGAGATCACGATCACCGAAGGGCCGATGATGGGGCTGACGGCCGTGATCACCAGACTGATGCCGTCCAGGGATCGCGTAAAAGTGCTGCTGGAATTCCTCGGACAACCCACCGAAACGGACATGGCGGTTACGGATGTCTACAAAGAGACCCAGCTCAAAGCCGGTTAAGGGCTTGAATTTTCTTCGCCCGGAACGAAAGGTTTCTCACTGAACCCGTGGTAAACCCGTTCAAAGAAGTCAACTGGTCGCCCAGCCTGCAGGAGCTCAAGACCTTCGCCAAGAGCCTGGTCATCGGCTTCCCGTGTGTCGCGTTGGTGTTCCTGATTGTGCTCCGCCTCAAGAACGGCGCTTGGGAAACAGGAATTCCTCTCGGCATTGCCGGCTACGGCGCGGGCGCCGGCATCGTGTTCTGGAT
>JAYPXF010000302.1:3620-7250 GCA_038154405.1 Verrucomicrobiales bacterium
CTTGCCTCGGTGTTTTACGGCGTTGCCACCCCGATCGCCCTGTTTATGAAACTCATCGGACGTGACGCGCTTCATCGCAAACTGGATCGCAACGCCAAGACCTACTGGCAGGATGCCAAGCAACCTTCCGACCCCAAACGCTATTACAGCCAATTCTGATCAGCCATGAGCGACGACCATTCCGATAGAGAAGACGAGGACAATAAGGCCGAAGAATCTGCTTCCGCACCGCAAGAGGATTCGGGAAATTCAACATCCAGCGCGTTTGAAGACGCCAACGAAGGTGAACAGATGGGCCTCATGGCCGAATTCGTGGAATTCCTTGGCGAGAACAAGAAATTCTGGATGATCCCGTTGCTGATATCGCTGCTCGCGTTGGGCGCGCTGATCATGTTGGGTGGAACGACCGCAGCGCCGTTCATCTACACCCTGTTCTGACGCGACGCGTTTTGCCATGAAGCGACTTCTTGTCACCGGCGCTTCGGGCCTGATCGGATCCGAGGTCGTCGATTACTTCTGCCAACTGGGCTGGAAGGTGCGGGGTGTCGACAACAACATGCGCGCTGATTTCTTTGGCGCGGCCGGCGACACCCGCTGGAATCAACGACGTCTGTCCGACCTCCACAGCACTTTCGAACATTGCGAACTCGACATCCGCGACCGCGCCAAAGTCGGCGCGTGCATCAAGGAATTTGCACCGGAACTGATCGTTCACACCGCCGCGCAGCCGAGCCACGATCTGGCCGCCTCCCGGCCGTTCGATGATTTCGACGTCAACGCAGTCGGCACGATCAATCTCATTGAATCCACCCGGCTGCATTCTCCGGAAGCCGTGTTCATCCACATGAGCACGAACAAGGTCTACGGCGATCGACCAAACACGATTGCCTTGAAGGAATTGGAGACCCGCTGGGATTACGATGATCCGGAATTCGAAAACGGAATTCCCGAAACGTTCTCCATTGACCAGAGCAAGCACAGTCTCTTTGGCGCCTCCAAGGTCGCATCCGACATCTGCGTGCAGGAATACGGCCGCTACTTTGGACTGCGCACGTGCTGCCTGCGCGGCGGTTGCCTGACCGGCCCGAACCACAGCGGCGTTGAACTTCACGGTTTTCTCAGTTTCCTCATCAAGTGCAACGCGGAGGGACGCCGCTACAAGGTGTTCGGCTACAAGGGCAAGCAGGTGCGCGATAACATCCACTCGCTCGACGTCGCGCGATTCATGCACGCGTTCTGCGAGAACCCGCGCAGCGGCGAGGTCTACAACATCGGCGGCGGCCGCGACAACAGCTGCTCCATCCTTGAAGCCTTCAAGAAGGTCGAAGCGCTTTCCGGCAAAGCAATGAAATTCGATTACCTCGATGAGAACCGCATCGGCGACCACATCTGCTACCTCAGCGATCTCACCAAAATGCGAACCCATTATCCGGATTGGGATCTCAGTCAAAGCCTCGACGACATTTTCGAGCAGATCTACCAGGCGTGGTGTGACGGCCGCGCGAAATGACCCTCAGGCATGATCGAGACGATCCTTGAAGCACTGCGCGGATCTCCTCCCTGGATGTTCCTTTTGGCACTTTCATTACTGCCGCTTGTGGGCGTTCCCTTGAGTGCCTTGTGGGTAATCACTGGGGTCACGTTTGGAACCCGCGACGGATTCCTTCTCATAATGGCCGGCATGGCGATCAACTTCGCCCTTGCCTACCTGATCTCCAACCGTTGGCTGCGCGGGCCGCTCACCAGGCTGTTCGAAAAGCGCGGCATCAGGATTCCGCAGGCGCAGCCATCCGAGTTCGTGAAGCTCACGATTGCCATCCGAATATTTCCAGGCCTGCCCAATGTCATGCAGAGTTACCTGCTGGGCTTGGCAAACGTGCCGTTTCGCATCTACTACTTCCTTTCGTTCCCACCGCAGATCGCCATCGCCATCGGCTTCGTTCTGTTCGGCGAATCGCTCGCCAACATGAAGGGTGGCGGCATCATCATGGCCGTCCTGATCATCATCGCCGCAGTTCTGTTCATGAGCATCATCCGCAAACGCCGCGCCGCTGCCGGAGATCTGGAAGGAATCACGTCATGAGAATCCTGATCACCGGAATCTGTGGATTCGCCGGCAATACCATCGCTCGTCGCTTCCTGGAATCGACCGACGATCTTACCTTGGTCGGTCTCGACAATTTCAGCCGCGCCGGTTCGCGGAGAAATCTCGAGCCGCTGCAGCAACTCGGCATCGAGGTTTTCGAAGGCGACATCCGCTTCCCGGAAAACATCGCAGAAGTCGGCGCGGTGGACTGGATCCTCGATGCGGCAGCCAACCCGAGTGTGCTCGCCGGTGTGGATGGCAGGTCAACCAGTCGTGAACTGGTCGATCATAACTTGATCGGCACCGTAAATCTGTTGGAGCACTGCCGTGGGCATGGCGCAGGTTTCACCCTCCTCAGCACGAGCCGGGTCTACAGCATCCAGACGTTGAGCAGTCTGCAGCTCGTCGAACACGATGATGCGTTCGCTCCGGCGGCCGATCAGGAATTCCCGACCGGCGTGTCGGTCGTCGGTGTAGCGGAAACAGCTCCGACCTCAAATCCCATCTCACTCTACGGCGCCACCAAACTCGCCAGCGAGACACTTGCTCTGGAATACAGCTCCGCTTTCGATTTCCCGGTTTTCATCAATCGCTGCGGCGTCCTTGCCGGGGCCGGACAATTCGGGCGTGCCGATCAGGGCATCTTCTCCTACTGGCTCAACACCTGGAATTCGCAACGGCCGCTGCGTTACATCGGCTTCGACGGACTTGGCCACCAGGTTCGCGATTGCCTGCACCCCAACGATTTGGTGCCCGTCCTGAAAAGTCAGATAGTTGATCAACCATCCGACCGCCCTCGTTTGATGAACTTCGGTGGCGGCATTTCGAACAGCATGTCGTTGCACCAACTCTCCGGCTGGTGCGCTGATCGCTTCGGCAATCATCAGGTCGAAGCCGATCCGCAGCCGAGACCGTTCGATGTCCCCTGGCTGGTCATGGATTCCACGCTCGCGCAATCGAGTTGGAACTGGCAGCCGGAAACCCCGATCCATTCGGTGTTGGAGGAGATTGCCGTCCACGCAGAAAAACATCCGGACTGGCTGGATGTCACCGGCGCTTAGGGCTATCCTCTCGGAAGCATGCCCCGGAACGACAGATGGCCCAAACCGACAGGCACTCCCCTGTCATTGCTGTCCGTCGTCATTCCCGCCCGCGACGAAGCCGGCGCCATCGAATCCACCGTCGAACACCTTCATCTCGAACTAGATCTCAACAAGGTACCGCATGAGATCGTGGTCGTGGATGACGGCAGCTCTGATGACACGTGGAGCAAATTGTCATCCATGCGCGACAAATACGCCGAACTTCGCCCGGTCAAGAACGACAGCGACAACGGTTTTGGCAATGCCATCATCAAGGGCATCAACAAGGCAAAAGGCGATTCCGTGGTGATCATGATGGCCGATGAATCCGATGATTGCCGCGACGTGGTGCGTTATTGGAATCTGCTCAACGAAGGATGGGATTGCGTATTTGGCAGCCGCTTCATCAAGGGCGGCGGCGTGATCGATCTGGTCAAGCGCCACGCCAGCCTCGGGATCAGC
>JAYPXF010000303.1:0-7222 GCA_038154405.1 Verrucomicrobiales bacterium
TTCACAAACACCCCATGGGCGGCGGCGGATCCCTCCAAAACCAGGCCATGGGCCGACATCGTTTGGCTGCCTTCGCTCGCACCACAGCCCGCAAACGCGCGTTGATCGACTCCCAGGTGCGATCTTGGATCCATTGGCGGAAGACATGGTAAACCGTCTGCCAAGGCGGGAACTCGGCAGGCATCAGCCGCCATTGAATGCCCCCGCGCAACACGTAGAGAATGGCGTCCAAAACCCGGCGCCGGTCAGTCGGTGGGCGTCCCCGTTTCTTTGGGGCCGGCAGCATCGGTCGGATCAATGCCCACTGGGTGTCGGTAAGCGAAGAACTGCAAGAGGCGATTTTCATCGCCAGAAGTGGCTCCGCGGAAAACGAATCGAATTTGCAAGACGTTTAGGTCAAGCACCCTCGGTCCAACCTCTCCCTCTATATAAACACTTCTTTTTCAAACAGGCTCTTGGCAATCGCGGGACCGGGAGTGGAATATCCCGCTGAGGAATATTCATCGCCTACATGAACAGAATTGATGGACGTGTCTGTATGCATAAATCGCAGTGTAAACGAGGTCCGGCATGCGGGAGCATCTGCCAAGAATTTGCCCGGCAGAATGGCGGATTGGAAGAAGCGAACGGAAGACAGGTGGCTACTTTTGACCAGTGCCTTGAGGTTCCTATTTCAACAGGAGAGTCAAGAGCCAGATGATGAAAAAGGCACCGGTGAGGATCTGCCAGAAGAGGACGGGGTTGCGTTCCAGCAGGGGCATGTCGGCCGGGTCGATGTAGTTTGGGTTGGGCCGGCGGAGATCGGTGTAGAATTCGCTGAGGGCGTCGTGGCGGTGGGCGGGGTTGATGGAAACTGCCTTCTTCAGGGCGCCGTCAATCCAGCTGGTTACCAGGGGATTGTGTTTGGCGGCAGGCGTGTATTCGAGTTTGGCGAATTCCTTGAGGGTCCAGCAGTCTTCGTATTTCTCGCCGTAGGGATGTTGATCTCCGGTGAGCATGGAGTAGGCGATGGCTGCCAATGAAAAGAGATCAGACTTGATGGACGGGCGGTGGCCGAGTTTGTACTCGGGGGCGGAGAATCGCATGGTGCCGAGTTTGTGGCCGCGTTCGATGGGAATGTGAATCTCGTTGATGCCGGCGATGAAGGTGCTGCCGTAGTCGATGATCTTCGTGTTGCCATCGGGCTCGATCATGACGTTGGCTGGCTTGAGGTCCTGATGCAGGGTTTCACGCCGATGCATCGCGCGGAGGCCGTGGATGGTCTGGGCGATGATGTCGACGACCTTGTTCACGTCGGGCTTGGGGTTGGTCGTCGTCCATTCCTCGACGGTCTGCCCTTCGACTTTCTCCATCAGGTAGAAAAGGAAATTCGGAGTCTGACGCTTGTCGACGACACGAACGAGGTGCGGATCGTTGATTCGTTTGCCGATCCATTCCTCGGTGACGAATCGTTCAATGTAGGCAGGATCGTCCTCGTAATTCCGTGAGGGAGTCTTCATCACGAATTCCCCGCCGGTGTCAATGTCGCGGACTCGGTATAGCTGGCTGCGGGGGCTGCTATCCATCAGTTCCACTACTTCGTAGCCGTCGAGTTTCTGGCCGGGCTGCAGATCAGGCGGGAAGGGGAGGCGGCTGAGTTCATCGCAGAACTCCTTGCGCGTATGCGTCGGCAGAGATTCGATGCGGAGAATCTGGGCGCTCAGATTGTCAGGGCTTTCATTGAGGGCCGCCAATTCGGCGAGGTGCTTACAGATGCGGTCGAGATCCTCGATGTCTTCAGTCAGCAGTTTTCGCAGGTCTCCCCGTCGCAGGAAGTCGTGGATACCATCCGTGGTGAGCAGGTACAGATCATCCTCGTGCGCATCGCCGTGCCAGTAATCCACTTCCAGGTGGATGTCCAAGCCCATGGCGCGGGTGAGGTAGGACTTCTTGGCGGATCCCCTGGCGGTATGGTCCTTGGTCATCTGCTCCAGCTCGCCGTTGCGCAGGCGGTAGATGCGGCAGTCCCCGACGTGGAAGATGTGAACGGTATGGCTTTTGATGACCATCGCGCACATGGCGCTGATGAAACCCTTGCGTTCGTCGGTGAATTTCTGTCCTTCCGAATACAGCCAGCGATTCAATGCGGAGATCACGCGGTGCGCAGCGGTCTTCACCTGCCAGGTGTCCGGTGTGGAATAGTAGTCGTTGAGGAAACCCTGCACACAGATCTCGCTGGCTTCCTTGCCGGCGTCCGCAGCGGACACACCATCGGCGAGTACTACGGCGATGCCCTTGGTGGCCAGCGTTTCGCCTTCGGGAATGCGAATGCCCAGGCAGTCCTCGTTGTCCGGCTTGGCGCCGGCCGAGGTGAACTGGCCGTAGCTGACTTTGAGATTTCCCTCAAGGTGCACAGGCGAAGTCATAGCGAAATGCTGCGAGATTGGGAACGACCAACGGAATCAGGCCGGTAAACGCATGACAGCCCCGCCACTCGACGGGGCTGTCTGCGCGTTAATGATCGAAGCCGATCAAGCAACCTCAATCAAAGCTACACTGCCATCGGGAAGCACTTCCGACATGTGGCCTTCCGGTTCTTCCAGGAACATCGATGCAGCGAAGGCGGCGAAGGCCGAACAGGCGATCACGAGAAAGAAGGTCTGGGTGTTCACGAAGGAAAACACGGTAAGAAAGGTGACCGCGCCGACATTCCCATACGCCCCCGCCATGCCGGTGATCTGACCGGTCATGCGGCGTTGCACCAACGGCACCATGGCGAACACCGCGCCTTCACCGGCCTGCAAGAGGAAGGAACAGCACATGGTGGTCATGACGGCCAAAGCAAATGGTCAGGTGCTGCCGATCGTGCTCATCATGGAATAACCCACGGCCAGCCCGCAGATCAGGATGAGCATCGTCTTGCGACGGCCGAACTTGTCGCTCAACCAACCGCTACCGGGACGAGCCACCAGATTCATGAATGCAAAGCCGGATGCCAGCAGGCCGGCTTTCACCGGATCGAGTCCGAAAGTATCGATGAAGAAGAAGGGCAGCATCGACACCACCGCCAGTTCGGATCCAAAAGTGACGAAGTAGTTGATGTCGAGAATTGCCACCTGTTTGAACTTGTAGCGGTGCATTTCGGGCACGGAATCCGGGTCGTTCAACATGTCCTTGTTCACGCGATAGATCTGCAAAAATTGAAAGGCAAACAGTGCCAGCAATGCGCCATACATGATGTAAGTGGTGGAGTCCGACGCCGGACGGGGACAAACGCCATGCGAGCTCTCCCAACGCGACATCCATCGGCACGCTCATGCCAATCAGGAACCAGAAGTCTTTCTTGCTGGTGACCTCAAGCCCCCCGTCTTCTTGGACTTGAAGCAGGTCAACCCCTTCGGCGTATTGCGGACATTGAAGTAGTAGAATATCCCGCAGGCGAAGGCGATTCCGGCGGTGGTCAGGAGTGCTTAACGCCAGCTGTTTTCTCCGCCATACGCGAGCGCGAGGGAGGGCAGGGACATGGCTGCGGCCGCGGAACCGAAGTTGCCCCAGCCACCGTAGATTCCCTTGGCCAGACCGACCTGCTTGGCCGGGAACCACTCACCGAACATGCGGATCCCGATCACGAACCCGGCCCCGACAAAGCCCATGAGAAAGCGGGCGAGTGCCAGTTGTTGATAGGATTGCGCCAAGGCGAAGAAGGTGCATAGCACGCCTGAAACCATCAGCAGGATTGAATAGACTGCTCTTGGCCCGAAGCGATCAACGAGAATGCCGATGCCGATCCGCGCCGGAATGGTCATGGCGACATTGAGGATCAATATGGCCTTCCATTGGGCGGTGGTGAGGTCGAATGATTCCCGGATGGCCATGACCATGGGGGCATGGTTGAACCACACGACAAAGGTGATGAAGAAGGCGACCCACGTGAAGTGCAGCGTCTTGATTGACGGGTTCTTCACGTCCAACACGTTTAGTTTATCAGTAGCCATAGAGCCTGAGCGGCTTCTCCTCTAGCCAGCTCAGTGCCAAGACGTGCCAAAACGGGTCATGAATGAATCGATGGGAACTGTGAATGAAATTCATGGACTGCCCGTAACTACCTGTGTTGCAGTGGGATACGCACCTAAAAATTGGTTGTGCGCTCCTGAGGTTCGTCAATTGTCACATTCGAATCGGAGTGATCGGTGTAGCGGATCTGGCGAACTTAGGCCTCCCGATCAAATCTCGACATCAACGGGGGCCGAATTGATGGTTGCCACTCCGGGGCGCAGCAGCGCGACTGGTTCTATCAAGATGAAGACTCTCAATAATATCCTGACAGCCATGCTCATCTGTACTGCCACCGGAATGGCAGCCAGCCAGCGGACCAACGTATTGCTGTTCACCGCCGATGACCTGCACGCCGAGTCATTGGGTGTGTACGGTGGCAAGGTGCCGGACCTGACCCCGAATCTGGATCGCTTCGCCGCGCAGGGAATGCTCTTTGATCGCGGTCACGTGAATGTTGCGATCTGTGCACCGTGCCGGGCGGTGATCGCGACCGGACTGTTGAGTCACAATTCCGGCGCCATGGGTTTCATGAAGGCGAAGCCGGGGACGCCCGATATCGTAACCGCGTTTCAATCGGCCGGTTATCTCGCCGGCATTCTGGGCAAGGTGGGTCATTCGACACCGGTTCCCGGCATGAAGTGGGACTATTCATTTGACCAGAAGGAACTCGGCAAGGGGCGCAATCCACAAATCTACTACGAGCGCTGTGTGGCGTTCTTCAAGCGCTGCCGGCGGGAAAAGAAACCGTTTTACTTCATGGTCAACTCTCATGATCCACATCGACCGTATTGCAATCCCGACAAGCTCACCAAGGGGGCTGCGATGCCGAGCAATACCTACGCGCCGGAAGATGTTGAGGTGCCGGGCTTCTTGCCGGACCTGCCGGGAGTGCGCGAGGAACTGGCTCATTACCAGAATTCCACCCGCCGTTTGGATGACACCTTCGGCAAGGTGATGCAGGCGCTCGAAGAATCGGGGCAGGCCGAGAACACAATCGTGGTATTCATGTCGGACAACGGGATCGCCGTGCCGTTTGCCAAGTGCAACACGTGGTTTCATAGCAGCCGGACGCCGTTCGTGGTTCGTTGGCCCGGCCAGGTGAAGGCGGGAACCCGCGACGACACCCATTTCGTTTCGGCTGTTGATCTGAAACCGACTTTTCTGGAAATCACTGATGTGGCCGGTCCAGAACGATTAGACGGACGCAGCATCGTGCCGCTGCTGAAGGGCGGGGCGCAGAAGGAACGGAAATTCATGTTTACGCAGATCGACAGCAAGGCCGGCGGAGATGGCGTGCCGATGCGTGGGGTGCAGGACGCGAACTTCGGCTACATCTACAATCCGTTCAGCGACGGCAAGCACGTCTACCGGAACAACAATGAAGGCAAGTCCTTCGCAGCGATGGCTGCGGCGGCGAAGCGAAGTCCTGAAATTGCAGCCCGCGTGGAGTTTTTTCGGATGCGTGTTCCCGAGGAGTTCTATGATCTGCAGAAAGACCCGGATTGCCTGAACAACCTGATCGGGCACTCGGATCATCAGGAACAGATCGCGGTGTATCGCAAACGACTGGAGGGATGGATGAAGCGAACCGGAGATCCCATGTTGGAGGCTCTGCAACACCAGGACGATCGAAAGAAGGTCGATGCGGTCATGCTCAAGACATACGGCGCACCGAAGCCGAAGAAAAAGAAGACCACCAAGAAGAACGGAAAGAAGAAATCGGATGCTTAGATTACTGGTGTGAGAGGCTGATCGAAGTGAAGATCGAAGAGTCGTCTTTGCCTGAACGGCGCGTAGCGGCGACACTATACTGAACGTGCCGCCACCATGTGGCGGTCAGATGGGAAAGGATTACCGTGCCCTCGCTTCACTCGAACACGGCTATTCATCTGGTGGCACTACGCGCCTGAATACACGCGGATTTCGGCGGATTTAACGTCAATTCAGTCTGGTTCTGATCCGCGGCAAGGGAGACGTAGACGAAATCTCTGTCGTTGCGCGCAAAGACGCATCTACGTGCATAGGCCGGGGCGACCTATGCCATCTTCTGGCCGGAGTGTCACTGGTGGGTTTCAGCAGTCGAAAGCAGCTGATCTTGTTGAGTCCCTTGTTGTCGGGACGGGCCGAAACCAGATCGCCATGGTTGGTTAAAAGGAAGATTCCCGAAATGTCAGGTGCGGAGACCAGGTGTATGTTCGCGCCCTCGCGCGTCTCACTTGCTTCATTGGTGTTCCAAAGCTCTTTTCCGGTGTTCGCATCGAGGCAGCGAAGTTTTCCCCGTCGATCGGGTGCAAACCCGGCCATTCTCCACCACCGGCGTCGCTGTCGGCCGATAAGGGTGATCGGGATCTGCACCCCGTTCGTGGTAGCTCACTTGGTAGCTGTGCGACCAGATTCTCCGACCGCTGGCGCTGGAGGTGGATGGTCTTTACCGCTTGCTTGCGTGGAGGGAACTGGAATCCTAACGGCAATCATATGAAGATTCTTTCCTTATTTGTATCAGTGTTGTTTCTGGCCGCCGGCCACGCGGCGGACAAACCCAACATCGTGATCATCTTCACGGACGATCAGGGTTACGCCGACCTGGCGTGTTACGGGAACAAGAAGAACAAGACGCCGCGCATGGACCGGTTGGCCAAGGAGGGGACGCGATTCACATCATTCTACTCGCAGACGGTCTGTGGCCCGTCGCGTTCGGCGCTGTTGACCGGGCGTTATCCGCAGCTGAGTCGCGGATGGAGCATGCCGACCGATGAAGTCACGTTCGCCGAGCTGATCCGCGGAGCCGGTTATCAGACCGCGTGCATTGGCAAATGGGACGTGTCCAATCGTCGCGCGATCATTGACCGCATGCCGAACGCGCAAGGCTTCGATTACTTCTTCGGCGCCCTTGGAGCAAATGATGGCGGTCGCGTGAAATTTCATGAGAACAACGAGGAGGCCGGCATGACCGATGACATGGGTGAGTTGACCCGGCTCTACACACAGAAGTCGATCGATTGGCTTGAAAACAAACGCGATCCGAAGAAGCCGTTCGTCCTCTACCTGGCCCACACGATGATGCATACGATCATCGATGCTTCGCCAAAGTTTCGTGGCAAATCTGCCGGGGGTCTTTATGGCGATGTGGTCGAGGAATTCGATTTTGAAACCGGCAGGTTGCTCGACAAGCTGGACGAGCTTGGCC
>JAYPXF010000304.1:0-7176 GCA_038154405.1 Verrucomicrobiales bacterium
CCTCCCGCTACCAACGCAAGGGCGGCCCGCGGTTGAATCGCACCTTGCCCCCGGCGATGCCGAAGATCACCGGCATTCCCGACGGACGCGTTCAGTTCACCATCACCGAAGGACTCGCCTCCGAAACCCAATGGCTCGCGCCCCCGGACAAAGAACTTCTCCGCTGGACCGATGACGCCTTCCTCCTGCCGCGTATTCCGATTCGCTACGACAGCTACGGGAATCGTGCCGCCTGGCAGGTCCCCCTGCTCTTGCGCGTCGCTGGCGACGTGCGCCTGCCGCTTGGCAAACAGAAGTTCATGATGCGTACCCGCGCCCTGAGCCGACTCTGGATCGATGGCCAACTCGTTGCCACCGGCAAAGCCATCACCGTCCAACCGCCAAATGGTGAAGAGCCGGTCACCCCCGTCCGCCAACCAGCGCTGCCCGGTCTCCGCGTCGCTGGGTATCATCAGCAGGAAGTCTTTGGCGAAGCGGAAATCACAAACCAGGTATCCCGCGTGGTCTACGAGACCGTGGTCGGCGGAAAGCAGCTGCGACCGGAAACGGGAGAAGTCCTCATCGCCCTGCAAACAAGAGACGCCCAATCCTATTCCGTCCTTCGAACCGGCGAGCGGGCCTTGCTCCCCCTGACTGATGAAGCCACCGTTCCTGAACTCGATCGCATGCAAGCTGAACTCGCCGAGTTCGACGACGCCAATCGCCGTCGGCGGGCCGCGACTCAAGACAACTATTGGAACCGTCGACATCAGCACGCCAAGGATTGGGCACGGGACAACCAAGCCCCGTCAGTCCCCAGGATTGCCGGGATCAAGAATCCCATCGATGCCTTCATCACTTCGAAGATTTCGCGGGCAATCGGTGCCAGCGCGAAGACGGAGCAGAAGGATGCCAAACGCTTTCACTCGCAAATTCTCCCCCTGCTTCGCCAACGCTGCATCCGCTGCCATGGTGAGAAGGAAAAAGGCGGGCTCAAACTCGACAACCGCGATCGGCTTCTGGATGCAGTGACGCCTGGCAAGCCCGGCGAGAGCGAATTGATCGCCCGCATTCGCAGCCACGATGAGGACGAACGCATGCCGCCGACCGGCGATCCCTTGACCGCCGAACAGATCGATCTCCTGACCGCCTGGATCAAGTCGGGCGCCGCCTGGCCGGCACCGCCAATTGCTGCCGACCAAGTGAAACAACTTCCGGTTGTGGACGATGCCAAATTCATTCGCCGCGCCTATCTCGACACGGTCGGCGTTCCTCCTTCGGCCGATCAGGTGACTCAGTTCCTCGCCGACCGGAATCCCCGAAAGCGAAAGCAGCTGATTCGCGGACTCACCGCCGAAGAACGCGCCGCCGACCACTGGACAAGTTACTGGCAGGACATGCTGGCGGAGAACCCCGCACTCCTGAATCAAGCACAGGGTTCCACCGGTCCATTCCGTTGGTTCGTCCACGAATCACTGCGCGACAACAAAGCGCTGGATCGCATGGTCACGGAGTTGATCATGTTACGCGGGGGCAAATACGAGGGCGGCGCGGCAGGGTTCGGCATGGCGGCGGAGAACGACGCTCCCTTCGCCGCCAAGGGCCACATCATTGCGTCCGCCTTCCTGGGCATCGAACTCCAATGCGCTCGGTGTCACGATCCGCCTTATCACAGCAGCACCCAACGCGATCTCTACTCGCTGGCCGCCATGTTCCAGCGCAAATCTGCCGGTGTCCCGAAGACGAGCCTCGTTCCCGCGGAGTTCTTCGAAAACCGCGAGCGCCGGGCATTGATCCAGGTCACCCTCAAGCCGGGCGAACAAGTCCCGCCCAAATGGCGCTTTGCCAAACTCACGGGTGCAGATGACGGCGAGCAGATCAACAGGTTGATGCGCGATCCGAAGGACACCCGCGAACGCATGGCCGTGCTCATGACTTCACCGGAAAACCGCCGCTTCGCCCGCGTCGTCGTCAATCGTGTCTGGAATCGACTCATGGGGGCGGGCTTTGTCGAACCCGTTCATGATTGGGAAGGCCAGGTGCCAAGTCATCCGGAACTCCTCGACTGGCTGGCACATAAACTCGTCGCCAGCGGCTACAATCCCCTTGCCATCATCCGCCTCATTCTGGAATCCGACACCTATCAACGCCCTGCCATCGAAGGCAATCTCGCCGCCTCTCCCGAGTTGCGCTTCTTTCACGGTCCCGAACGCCGTCGCTTGAGTGCGGAACAAATCGTGGATTCACTCTACGTCACCACCGGCAAGGAGATGGACATCGGCGAACTCACCTTCGTGCACGACGGCAAACGCGCACTCAGCAATCGCCAGACTCTTGGCTTCCCCAAACGCGCCTGGATGCTTGCCAATTTGAACAACGAACGTGACCGCCCCAGCCTCTCGCTCCCCCAAGCCCGCGCGATCGTGGACGTCCTCGAAGCCTTCGGTTGGAAAGGCACGCGCCAACAACCCATCTACCATCGCGAAACCGAACCCAACGTCCTGCAACCCGGAATTCTCGCCAACGGCGTCCTGGTCAGCTCGCTCGCGCGCGCTTCCCTCGACAGTTCCCTCGCCGATCTCGCGGTCGAAGCTGATTCCGTCGAGCAGTTGGTGAATCGTCTCTTCCGTCAATTCCTGTCACGTCCTCCCGCCAAAGCGGAAGAACAACGTTTCACCCGAGCTTTGGAAAATGGTTTTTCGAATCGTGTAATTCCCCCCGACCAGGTCAAGCGTCCCGAGCCATTGGAAAAACTGCCCCAGGTCACCTGGTTCAATCACGGCCGTCACAAGGCCAATTCAATCCAACAGGAAAACGAACGTCGCGTTCGCCAAGGCCCGCCAGCCGATCCTCGTCTCCGCGCGGATTGGCGCGAAAGATTTGAAGACATCGTCTGGAGTTTGATCAATCATCGGGAGTTCGTATGGATGCCATGAATCGTCGCCAATTCATCGCTGGGACCGCCGCCGGTTTGGCCCTGCCAGCCTTCGGCGCACCTGAAGCACTCCTCAAAGGCAAGGCGGAGCACGTGATCTCCATCTGGCTCGGCGGTGGCATGGCGCAGATCGACACCTTTGATCCCAAGCGCAAAGGCGATCCCAAGGCGCGCAAACCGGGTTGCTATTACGACTCCATCGAAACCTCCGTCCCCGGAGTCAAGTTGACCGAGCATCTGTCGCAATTGGCTCCGTTGATGGACCACATCACCGCCGTCCGCACCGTTTATCACACCGTGATCGACGAACACGCGGCCGCCACGAATCGCATGCATACCGGCCGCCCGATCAGCGGAACGGTCACCTACCCTTCCATCGGATCAATCATCGCCCACGAACGCGGCGCGGCCAACGAAGGCGCCCCACCTTATGTCCTCGTCGGCTATCCGAACGTCACTCGTGGTCCCGGCTTTCTCGGCCCCAAGGCCGGTTACCTCTACACCACCGACACCAGCCAAGGTCCGGCCGGTTTGTCCCGCCCGGAAGGCATCACGGCAGCCCGTCAATCCCGTCGCGAACGCTTTCTCTCCTACCTGCAAAAGGATTCCACCCCTCATTCCCGCGTGCAGGACTACGACGCCGCCATCGAGCAAAGCCTCAAACTCAGCGGACCGGAATTCAATCGCGCCTTCCAAGTCGGCAATGAACCCGCCTCTCTGCGCAATCGTTACGGCGGCGAATTCGGTCAACGTTGCCTGCTCGCCCGCCGATTGGTCCAACGCGGCGTCCGCTTCATTGAAGTCGCTCACAATCTCAATTTCCTCAACGGCATCGGCTGGGACGTCCATCACGAAGGCATCGAGGACCAGCACGAGTTGATCAAGGAACTGGACACCGCCATGTCCGCCTTGATCCTCGACCTGAAGGAGAAGCGGCTCCTCGACAAAACCCTCATCGTGATCACCACCGAATTCGGTCGTCCCCCGGAATTCGACGCCCGCGGCGGCCGCGCCCACCAAGGCCGCGCCTTCACCTGCGTCCTCGCCGGCGGCGGACTAAAACACCAGGGCGCCTACGGCGAAACCGACGAACTCTCCAAGAAAGCCGTGGGCGAACGCGTCAGCGTCCCCGACTTCTTCGCCACCATCTGCGCCGCCGTCGGCGTGAACTACCGCAAGAACCTCTACGACGGCGACCGCCCCGTCCCCATCACCGATCGCGGTAATCCGATTCAATCCCTCTTCGGCTGACCCCGTAGCAGAGGATGTCGACGAAACGCCGCCCCCGACAACTGTCGCCTCGGTGCACTCCCCTCTGTTACCTCCGTCCGGTTTCGGAAAATCATTCGGACCTGATTGTTCTGTCCCTCACCATGGCGGGCTGACCAACCGCATACTTCCGCAAATCACGCATGGTTGCGAATCCCGCCAGCGCCCCTCCCGCATTCATCACTCTGCGAATAGTAGCGTGTCCCCTTACCTTGAGAATTGATGACTGACCCTGGAATGACCCGAATATTCCGGTGAACAACCACGGAATACACTGAAGTAACGGATGGACGGGAGCACTCCGTTGCTCCCCAAGTTTGGGAACTGACGGAGCAGTTTCTTCCAGGAATTCGTTCCGTGTTTTCCGTTCCTTCCGTGGTTGAATCAGTTTTTCTTCCGTCGAAAAGGACGTGAATTCTAACGATTAAGATTTCGGACAGCGGCGCGCGTGATGACTGCATTCTTTAATTATCGGTCCGACCCCGTTCCCGTTCCTCGGTCCAATCCCGGTCCGGATGGGAACTTGACCGCCACACTGCGGCTCCCTATGAACCCAATCAACCCCAGCAGTGGCAGGCGTTGTCGAGATCGCTGCCCAGAATGATGAACCGAATCAAGCTCGAGATTGTCGGACGGATCCACCAATCGAAAGCGGCCGCATGCACTGCGGTTTTGCTGGGATTGAATCTCCTCTTTTCAGGCGCCGGCGCGTGGGCGGGCGAGGTTCGGATCATTGCCGGGCCGTACCTGCAGAACGTGCAAAAGGATGGCATCACGATCATGTGGGAGACAGACGTCGCGGCTCCCTCGCGAGTGGATTACGGAGAGACAAGGAAATGTGAGATGAGTCGTTCCTGGGACGATTTGGTGACGATCCACGAAGTCACGCTTTCCGGGTTGACGATCGAGACCGGGTATCATTACCGGGTGAGCTCGGCGGGGGCGCAGAGCGAAGTTTGCACGTTTAAAACAGCCATCAAGAAGGACACACCGTTCACGTTCATCGTATACGGCGACAGCCAGGGAAACAGCCGGGGGTCGCCGCAGAGGGCCAGCAATCGGCACCAAAGAATTGCGGACGAGGCGGCCTCCTGGAAACCGGACCTGTTGCTTCATGTCGGCGACATCGTGGGGTGGGGCCCAAACGGCAGGAAGGAGTTTCGCGACCATCATTTTGGTCCGGGCAGGGAGTTGCTGAAGAACGTCCCTTCCTACCTGGCCCTCGGCAACCGTGAGGTCAACGCGCCCGCTTGGTATGACTATGCCTCCACTCCCGAGCCGGAGCACGAGAACTATTATTCATTCGACTATGGGAACGTCCATTTCGTCATCCTTGACAGCCTGCCCTTCGCTCACATTCACCAGTCTGGCTTTTGGCCGAAGCCGGGATACCCGGGGAGCCGGTCCGCTCTAAAGGGGGCGGAGGCGCAGATGAAATGGCTGGAGAAAGATCTGAAGTCCGCCGACGCCAAGTGGACGTTCGTGTTCTTCCATCATCCGGTCTACATCTCTGCTGACGAGGGGGGAACGCAGGAGAGCCTGAAACAGCGCGTCGTTCCCATTCTTGAGAAGTTCGACGTGGATATCGTCTTTACCGGTCACTGGCACTTCTATGAGCGGACTCGTCCGATGAAGGACGGAAAGATCGACCAGGAAGAAGGCATTCTCTACGTCACGACTGGCGGGGCCGGAGGAGGGCTGGAAAGACCGTCGCCGGCAAAAGGGCGGGATTTCACCGCCAAGTTACACCGGCGATACCACTATTGCCGCGTCGAGATCGACGGTGGCCGATTCGACATGAAGGTCTACCACATCAAAGGATGGGAACCCGGCGAGCAAATTCAATCTGCTAAGATCTTGGACACGGTGACGATTCGGAAGTAGCGGACGCGATTATCAATGAGTGACAAGATGCATCGATCTTCGGTGACCCGGCTTTTGCCTTTTGCAGTTGTGGTCCTGATTCTACTCACCCGCTGGGCTGCGGCGGGTTTAGACGTCGCCATGTTTCGCGGTAACCCGCAGCACAGCGGCGTATACAGTGTCCGGATTGGCGCGGGGAATGATGGCGAGCCAAGGCTGAAATGGAAATTCAAGACGGACGGCTGGGTTCGTTCTTCCGCGGCCATTGCACGCGGAATCGTTTGCATCGGAAGTGACGATGGAAATCTGTATGGTCTGGAGCTCGCCAGTGGAAAACTGAAGTGGAAAGTCGAAACCAGCGACTGGGTGCGATCCTTCCCCGCCATCGTCGAGGGGACGGTCTACGTGGGGAGTCTCGATGGAAATCTCTACGCAACGGACCTGGCAACAGGCCAGAGTAAGTGGACCTTTCAGACTGCCGGGCCCATCTATTCGTCTCCTGCCGTGGATGCCGCGACGATTTACTTCGGAAGTCACGACGGCCATCTGTACGCGGTGAATGCAAGGGATGGGAAACTGAAGTGGAAATACGACGCCAAAGCTCCCATCTACAGTTCACCCGCCGTGGCGGGAGGAATGGTGTTTGTCGGCGTGATGAGCGATCGCCTCGTGGGTGTCGACAGCGTCACGGGAGAGCAAAAGATGCGAATCCGCACAACGAGAGAACCGGTATATTCCTCGCCCGCTGTCGCCAATGGGGTCGTCTATTTTGGGAGCGCGGACAGAATTCTTCGCGCGGTCGATATCGCCACTTCCAAAGAAAAATGGAGCTTCAAGGCGAAGCGGGCGATCTACAATTCCCCGGTCATCGTCGGAGGTAAGATCATGTTCGGCAGCGCGGATTCGAATGTCTACGCACTCGACCTGTTGAGTGGAACAACGAAATGGAGCTTTCCCCTGAACAAGAATCGTGGATGGATGCCCGCCTCTCCCGCGATTGTCTCGGGATGGTTGTGTGTTGGAGCCGAAGACGGCCGTTTGATCGCATTGGATCTCAACACCGGAAAAAAATCCTGGATGTTTCGGGCCGACGACATGATCCGAAGCACGCCGGCCATGGCAGCCGGGGT
>JAYPXF010000305.1:0-2829 GCA_038154405.1 Verrucomicrobiales bacterium
GATCCCGCCGCGGTGACGGTGCCGGGGGACTATCCACAGAATCAGCTGTATCGCGAAGTGGTGGCGCAACATCACGATGCCATTCGCGTCGATGACGATCTGATCGGCAAGATCATGGAGGGGTTGAAGGCGTCGGGCATGATGGAGAACACCATCGTCGTCTACTTTGGTGATCATGGCGCGAACAACCTCGTGCGTCACAAACAGATGCCGACGGAAGGTGGGTTGCATGTTCCGTTCATCGTGATGGGACCAAAGAAGTATGTTCCAAAGAAGGGACCGCGGAACGACCTGGTTGACATGCTTGATCTGAGCGCGACGACCTTGGCTTGGGCGGGGATCAAAAAACCGAAGTGGTACGAAGGGCGGGATCTCTTTGCGGCCGATCATCAGCCGCGCTCGTTTGTCGCGGCCGGCAAGGATCGATTGGACCACACCTTGGATCGGGTTCGTTCGATTCGGACAGATCGCTTTCGTTATACTCGGAACTACAAACTCGACCGGATCTTCCTGCAACCGCAATACCGGGATCGGAAAGACTACGTGATCTACTTGCGTGAAGCCTATGCGAAGGGCGAACTTTCCCCGAAACTGCGGGAAATATACTTTGGCGAGCGCCCGGCAGAAGAACTCTACGACGTGGGGAAAGACCCGGCCCAGTTGTTCAACCTGGCCAAGAATCCGAAGTACGCGAAGGAACTGAATCGTCATCGAAAACTGCTGGATGACTGGCTGTCCAACGGTGACACCGGCGTCGGAGAAGAACCGATTCAGGAAATGCGCGAGAACGCCGATGGCAAGAAATGGGGCAACGGCGTGAATTCGGAGTATGAAGTTTTCCGTGTGGACAGCGACGGAGATGGTTTGTCCGACTTCTGGGAAGAGGAGAACAAGCGGGATCCGAAAGACGGCCGCTTGCGCTTTGAATTCGACTGCGGTGGCTGGCAGACGGAGGGATGGAAGCCGGTCGGCATCAAGGACAACATCGCCGGATTCCTCGGGACACTCGATTTCAGTCTGGCATCCGCCAAAGGAGCGCTGGTTCGCACGGGGTTGAAGAACAAGGTGAGGGACAAGGATCAGGCGCTGATTGTGAAGGTCCGGAGTTCGGCGCCCGTGAAGGTGCAGGCTTTCGCCAACGGCAACAGCCTGGGCAAGGCGAAGAACGTGAAGGCGAATTCGTCGGCAACTGTTCGGGTGCCGCTCAAATCCCAGTCCGCGTGGAAAGGAACGATTGAATCTCTCAAAGTGGAGTTTCGCGGCAAGAAGGGGGCGAAACTGGTGGTGGATTCCATCGAGGTCGTCCGTGCCGGGAGCTGAAGACGCATGAATTCGTTCCGTAAACTGGCCATCGTTGTACCGCTCTTGGTGGGGAGCGGAATGCTCTTGGGTGAAGAGGCGATGCTCGTCGGTGATTGGGTGCCGGGCGACGTCGAACAGATCGACTATCGCAAATTGCCGAAGGTTCCCGGTGAACACGCGATCATCAGTGATGTCCGCGATCGGGCTGGAACATGGGTTCACCAGCACGCTTATCTGGCTCATCATGCCGGACGCTACTGGGCGATGTGGAGTGACGGCCCCGGCTTGCCGAAGAAAGGCGCGACAGCCAAACAACACCGGAACATCGTGCCAGGACATGATCAACCCGGTACGCGGGTTTCATACGCCACCAGCAAGGACGGGCTGAACTGGAGCAAACCCAAGGATTTGTCCGGCCCGCCGAGGATCGAAGGATACGGTTGGATTGCTCGTGGTTTGTGGATTCGTGACGGTGAATTGTTGGCGCTGGCGAGTCACTTCAACGCACCGGGCTATGCGGGACTGGGCCTGAGTCTAGAAGCGTTCCGTTGGGATGCGAAAATGAATCGCTGGCAAGCGCACGGAACGGTGCTCGACGATTCCATGAACAATTTTCCCCCGAAGCGTCTGCCTTCCGGCCAATGGATGATGACCCGTCGCGACCATCAGCGGCAGGTATCCGTGATGATCGGAGGCGTCGATCGGTTCAATGATTGGCAGATCCAGCCGATGGCGGCGTACGATGGGAAGGGGCGGCCCGAAGAACCGTATTGGTTCGAGCTGCCGGATGGCGCTCGGATAGTGGGGCTGATTCGCGACAATGGAGGATCGAAGCGGTTGTTGCGCACGCGATCGACTGACAACGGCAAGACATGGTCGAAGATCGAGCGGACAAACTTTCCCGATGCCACCAGCAAGTTTTTCGTTCACCGCACTTCCCGCGGTTACTACGCGATGGTTTCGAATTCCAACCCGCAGAGGCGTGATCCGATGACCCTGGCGATCAGCAGGGATGGTCTGGTCTTTGACCGGCTGTTCTGGCTAATCGGAGATCGGCACATCGATTATCCGCACATCATCGAACATGACGGTGATCTGCTGATTGCCTTCTCCGGCGCCAAACAGACGATGGAAGTCATGAAGGTCTCATTGGACGAGTTGGAGAAGCTGCGCATGCCGGAATCGGTTGAACTGAAGAAGCATCGAAGCGTGATGAAGCGATCGCAACAACCACCAGCGCATTGGATCGATCTGGGCGATGAAGGAAAGACATTCTTTCTGTCCGCCAGCGTGACCGTTCCTGAACGTGGTCAATCCGTGAAACTCCACCTGGCAACAGCGAGCGGCGCGCGTCGGGTGACAACGGGTTTTGACTCGTCAGGTCGGCTGATAGGCAATCTTTATCAGTCGAATCAAACCGGTCCGGAACACGAACCCGGAAATAAGATCTCCCTGTTGCTGAAGATCATCTCGCATCAGCGCAAGGCGGATGAACTCTACCTCAAGACCAACGGTGAAGATTGGGTG
>JAYPXF010000305.1:2839-7145 GCA_038154405.1 Verrucomicrobiales bacterium
AGTGGCAGCAGTGCCGCGAATCTCGCGCTGGTGGTTGTTGAAGGAGATGCCGATTTGGTGGATAGGGTGAAGGTTGCCCCTACCGAGGAGAATCTGGCAGCCGCCGTGCCGGTCAATCTGGGTAAATGAAGTTTTTGTCACTTCTGTTGGTATGGGTTGTATCCGCGATTGCGGCCGAACGACCGAACATCGTTCTCATCATGGCGGATGATCTGGGATACGGCGATCTGGGTTGCTACGGCAGTCGGATCAACGAGACACCGTACATTGATGTCCTCGCTGCGGGTGGATTGCGCTTCACGGATTTTCATTCATCCGGAGCCATGTGCACGCCGACGCGTGCCGCCACCATGACCGGACTTTACCAACAGCGATTCGGTCCGAAGTTCGATGCGGCGATCTCGGGAGTGCGCGATCATGGCTATGGTCTTCCCCTGAAGGCGGTGACGATTGCCGAGGTGTTGAAGGAACAGGGCTATGCCACGGCTTGTTTTGGCAAGTGGCACCTGGGCTACCAACCTCCTTTCCTGCCGACAAGTCAGGGTTTCGATGAGTTCGTCGGTCTCGGTTCCGGTGACGGAGATTTTCACACGCACATTGATCGATCCGGTCGGGCGGATTGGTGGCGCCAGAACGAACTGAAGGCGGAGATGGGCTACACCACGGACCTGCTCACCAAGCACAGTGTTGAATTCATTCGGCGAAACCGAAAGCGACCGTTCTTTCTCTACGTGCCGCATCTGGCCATTCACTTTCCCTGGCAAGGGCCGGATGATCCGCCGCATCGCAGAGAAGGGGTGGACTATCACCAGGACAAGTGGGGCATCATTCCGAATCCTCGCAATGTGGCACCGCATGTGAAAGCCATGATAGGAGCACTGGATCGGAGCGTTGGCAGAATCGTGGCGACGCTGAAGGAATTGGGCATTCGCAAGAACACACTGGTGGTGTTTACGTCGGACAACGGCGGTTACCTCTCTTATGGGAAGAATTTCAGGAAGATCTCCAGCAATAGTCCGCTGCGCGGACAAAAGACGCAGTTGTATGAGGGAGGACATCGCGTGCCGTTCATCGCTTCATGGCCGGGTCGCATTGAACCCGGGATGATATCCGCGACCACTCATTCGACTGATTTGTTTGTCACCTTTTCGAAGCTGGCAGGCGTTACAACCGGGAAGCTGAAGCTCGATGGACTGGATCTGGGTCCGTTGTTGTTCGATGGCGATTCCCTGCCTGCACGCAAACTGTACTGGCGGACGCCGCGAGCCAAGGCGGTGCGTGACGGCAATTGGAAACTACGTTTTCAGAATACGACATCCGAGCTGTATGATCTTTCGGTCGATCTCGGTGAGAGGAAGAATCTCGCTGCGCAATTTCCCGAACGCGTCATGACGATGAGGAAGGCGTGGAGAAAGTGGGAATCGGAAGTGAATAAGTCGGCGTCGGAGTTTAAACGATGAGGTTGTTGTACTGGATGGTTATGATCTGTGCTCTTTCCCGAGTGGGCGCAGCGCAACCCAACATCGTCTTCATCATGGCGGACGACTTGGGTTACGGGGATGCCGGCTGTTACGGCGGCAAAACCATTGCGACGCCGAATATCGACCGGCTGGCGAAGGAAGGAATTCGTTTTACCGAGGCTTATTCGGGAGGACCGGTCTGCACCCCCGCTCGGGCGGTCTTGATGACGGGAATGCACAATGGGCATTCCGCGGCGCGTGACAACGTTCCGCATTATCATACCTACCTGAAAGATCGTGACGTCACGATAGCGGAGGTGTTGAAACGGGGAGGGTATCGCTGTGGTGGAGTGGGTAAATGGTCGTTGGGAGACGCGGGAACGGAGGGCAGGGCAACGAAACACGGATTTGACATGTGGTTCGGATATCTGAACCAGGATCACGCGCATTATTACTATCCAGAATACTTGGATGACGATGAGGCTCGGCTCGAACTTCCTGACAACGGCAGCAAGCGTCAGCACTACAGCCATAATCTCATCGCGGAACGCGCCCTGAAATTCATTCGCGAATCCAAGGATGGACCGTTCTTGCTGTATGCCGCTTTTGCGCTGCCGCACTTCTCCGCCCGTGATGAAGATCCGCATGGTTTTACGGTTCCCTCGACCGAGCCTTACTCGGATCGGGACTGGGACATGCGATCCAAGAAATACGCCGCGATGGTTCACATGCTGGATCGTGATGTGGGGCGGATTGTGGAGCTGATTGACAAACTGGGGCTCGCCGAGAAGACGTTGATCATCTTCACAAGCGACAATGGCGGGCATAAGACGATTCACAAACGCTTTCAGACCAGCGGTCCGTTGCGAGGGTTCAAACGGGAATTGTATGAAGGAGGGATCCGGGTGCCTTTCATTGCCCGGTGGCCCGGTAGGATTCCGGCGGCCGAGACGAGAGATGAAGTGATTGCGTTTCAGGATATGCTGCCGACCTTTGCAACTCTGGCCGATTTGAAACACGGCAAGGTTGATGGCATCGATGTGAGCGCGGCATTGCTCGGAGGTAAGCTCTCGAAGAAGCTAGTTTACCTGTATTGGGACTACGGACACTGCCGTGGCAAGCAATATTCTCAAGCCGTCCGCCTGGGATCTTGGAAAGGAATTCGTTCGGTGAAAAGAGGTGATAAGTTGGAGCTCTATGATCTCTCGAATGATGTCGGAGAATCGACGGATCTGGCCTCGAAACATCCTGATGTCCTGAAACGGATCGAGGCGATCATGGAGGAAGCCGTCACGCCGCATCCACGGTACGAAATCGGAAGCATTTACCGGGGGAAGGCGATCTGGCAGAAAGGCAAGTAGCTGGAACTCCTGCGGAGTTTTGAAGTGGGCGCGCGAGTGCGCTCTCCCCACCTAAAGGTTGGACCGCTTACGCTGGGGAGGCGGGTTCTTCGTATCTGTAACGCACTGACACTTGGCGCGAGCTCATCTCAGAGTATCGAAGGGACGATACAAGTTAGTGCCAGTTACTGTTCAATCCTCAATCGGCACAATCCAGATGTTGCGGAAGCGGACGGGGTTGCCGTGGTCCTGCATTTGCAGCGGGCCGGTATCGCCGTGTTTGCGGTATTCGGAGATTGAGTGAGGGCCACGCCAACCGGTGCCGCCGGTGAGTTCGATGTTGTCATGTATGACGTGGCCGTTGTGGATCACGTGGAACTTCGCCTTGCGGGTCACTTTGCCATTCTTGTCGAAGAGCGGGCGGTGGAAAGTCACGTCATAGGTCTGCCATTCGCCGGGTTTGCGGCTGGCGTTGACGAGCGGTTTGGCACGGCCATAGAGCGCGCCGCATTGGCCGTCGGGATAGGTCGTGTTTTCGTAACTGTCGAGTACCTGGATTTCGTATTGTCCCATGAGGAAGACACCGCTGTTGCCACGACCCTGGCCGTTGCCTTTCACCTTGCTCGGAGTGGCGAATTCGATGTGCAGTCGGCATGATCCAAACTGTTCTTTGCTCTGAATGTAGCCCTTGCCGGACTCTAGTGAGCCGTCGACGAATTTCCAGGTGGTTGGTTTGCCATTACGGGTGGTCCAGTTTTTGACCGTGTCCTCTGTGCCATCAAAAAGAACGATGGCACCCTTCGGTGGCTTCGCTGCTTCCACGTTGTATGCCTTGGGTTCGACCACCGCCGGCTGCGGTTGCTTCGCGGGATCCGTTTCGTGGACCTTGATCCCGTCAATGAACATGAACTCGACCTTCCTGCCGTTGATCTCACGGGTTTCCTTGCGGATCTCCGGTTCGCCGGCGGTGACGCTGATGGCCAACAGGATCATTGCTGCGGTCAGGGATCGGATTTGCATGGGAGGAGTGTTGTAGAATGCTGGGAGTCGTCAAGCAACGGATCGGCTCACTCGAGCTCCCGAATCCTTGGGGCATCGTAGATCCCGGCAGTGGCGATGAGTCGATTGTCTGGTGAAAATGCGACGGACATGACGTTGTTGCTGAGTCCGGCCAGTTCCGAGCGTTCAGTATGGTCGGCGGCATTCCACAGGCGGACGTAGCCACTGGTCTGATGGTTGTTGCTAGATTGGCGAAACTCGATTCCACCGGCGACCGCAAGCAAGCGTCCGTCGCTCGACCAGGCGATGAAACTGGAGTGGTTTCGCTGTCGGTCTCTCCGGTGAGGAAGGGGTGGTGGCTCACCGGTCTTGGTGTCTATCCGACGGATCGTGCCGATCATGGTGCCGACGGCGAGCGAGGCGCAAACCAGTTCGCGGTCGCTGCGGGCGTAGACGCTTCCGTTGGCGTATGCGGGATGCGTCCAAACGAACGGTCCCTGCGCGTGA
>JAYPXF010000306.1:0-5266 GCA_038154405.1 Verrucomicrobiales bacterium
CCCCTCCCCGGGGGATTAGATGACCGGCCCAAGGTTGACCTGTCAGGTATCCTAGATTGCGAACTGTTTAACCAGTCGGCGAATACCTTGTGTCCGGTTTGTGTCCGGTTTCTTTGGCTTCTGGAAGAAGTCCCGCCCCTTGGTCATCAAGAATCGCTCAGCGTTTCCGATGCGTTTTTTCGTCCTCGGTTGGCCTCGTTTCACAGACTGTTCCGACGGTCAATTCACACCCGCCGAAATGTAAAAGTGACCCACTCCGTGCAGGCGTCAATACGCCGGAGATTTTTAGTTCGATTTCGCCCCGAAGCGCCTTGACAGCCCTGTAAGTGGAACTTGTTTGAAGCTCAGTTGAGATTAGTTCAACTGAAATTCAAAAATGAAAGAAAACTAAATGGAAAGTCTAAACCTGAGTCAATACAACCTCGTATATAACGCATTCTCGTTCACGATCGCCACCATGGGTGCAGCGACGCTGTACTTCTGGTTGGGCAGGTCAAACGTTTCCAAAGAATACAAGAACGCGGTAACGATCACCGGTTTGGTGACCGCGATCGCACTCTATCACTACGTCCGCATTGCGGGTAGCTGGGAAGCTGCATTCACCGTCGCCAATGGCACGATTACAGCCAGCGGGCTCGGCTTCAATGACGCCTATCGCTACGTCGACTGGTTGCTCACTGTGCCGCTGCTCCTCGTCGAACTCGTTCTGGTAATGAACCTTACGAAGGCGGAAACGCGCTCGAAGGGATTCCGACTCGGCATCCTCGCCGCGCTGATGATCGTGCTGGGTTACCCCGGTGAAGTGTCACCAGAAGCCGGTGTGCGCTGGACCTGGTGGGTCCTGGCCATGATTCCGTTCCTCTGGATCGTGTATGAGCTGTTCGTCGGTCTGAAGGAGTCGATCCAGTCACAGCCCGCCGAAGTGCGCGGACTGATCAACGCAGCCCGCTGGCTGGTCGTGCTCTCCTGGAGCTTCTACCCGGTGGTCTACATCGCACCCATGCTCGGCATGAATGGGGCATCCGCGGCCATCACGGTACAGGTTGGCTATACCATCGCGGACATTGTGGCGAAGGCCGTGTTCGGACTGGTGATTTACAACATCGCTGTGAACAAGTCCGAGCTGAAGCTCGCCGCTGCTCACTGAACTCAATTCGCGTGGTCGGTCTCTGAGGAGGCCGGCCACTTCGACTCAAACCTCTGCTCACGATGAAAAGCCTCTCACCTAAAAGTAGCGTCGAACCGCTACTGAAAGTTGTTGAGCAGCGCTTGCGGTCCGCCGCCCTGAAAGCACTTCCAGTTGATGCATCAAAGAATCCGATGCTCCACCACCTGCTAAGCGGCGGACAGCGATTGCGCGCCCGGCTCGCCTTGGAAACCTCTCGAGCCATTCGGCTCCCGGCGGAAATCGGAGTAAGCCTCGCCGCCGCCGTCGAAAGCGTCCACCAGGCTTCGCTGATCCAAGACGATATGCAGGATCGCCAAGGCATGCGCCACGGACAACCGTCTCTCTGGCTGCGTTACGGCAGCGGCAAGGCGCTTTGCGTCAGCGATCTCTATCTTTCTCAATCCTACGCCTTCGTGGCCGAGCCATCGGGCCCGAACACTGGCCAGCTCGTCCGCACCCTGCATCAACGAGTGCAGGATGCCGTGACGGGCCAGATGCAGGACATTGACCACGCCCCCATTCGAACTTGGCAGGACTATCGCAGCATGGTGGTCGGAAAATCCGGCAGCCTGCTGAGTCTCGCTGTCGAACTACCCTTACTCGCCGCGAGCCTGCCCGAACTCTCCGGACAAGCGCGGACGGCCGCGTGTCACCTGGCGATTGGCTATCAGGTCCTCGACGACATCTGCGATTACCAGACCGATCTGGAGAACGATTCTCCCAACGCCCTTTGCGTATTTGCCGCGAATGGCTTCGAGGGGCGCGAAGGAGAGGAGGCCATCCAACGTATTCGCCGTCATCTCGGCGTCGCTATCAAACAAGCGGCGCTGCTTCCGGACCAGGCTGGGATCGGTTTGATTCAACTCGCCAACGCAATCTTGGGCCGTCTCCAAGTTGAGAACCATGCGTAAGGCACTTGTCATTGGCGCCGGCTTCGGCGGAATAGCTGCGGGACTGCGACTCCTCGCGAAGGGTTATCAAGTCAACCTGATCGATCGCTGTGCCAAACCAGGCGGCCGCGCCCAGGTATTTGAGCGCAATGGCTTTCGCCACGATGCCGGCCCCACGGTCGTCACGGCACCGCGCCTTTTTGAAGAACTGTTCGAATTGTTCGGTGAATCCTTGTCGGACCATCTCGTGCTTAAGGCACTGACCCCGTGGTATCGCTATCGATTCCACGACGGCCGAATCTTCAATTACGGCGGCGGCGTGTCGGACACGCTGGAGGAGATTGCCCAGTTCGACAGCCGTGACGTTCCTGGATACCTGCGCCTGCTGCAGAAGTCGCGCGAGATCTACGAGATTGGTTACGAACAGCTGGCCAGCCAGCCCTTCGATCGGTTCGGCACGATGCTGAAACAGGTCCCGCACCTACTTCGCCTTGGAAGCTATCGGACCGTCTGGCAATTCGTGAGCAAGCATCTCCGCGATCCGCACCTACGGCAGGCTTTTTCAATTCCTCCCCTCCTAGTCGGCGGCAATCCATTCGACACCACCTCGATCTACAGTCTGATTCACTTTCTGGAGCGGCGCGATGGTATCCACTTTGCCATGGGTGGAACAGGCGCCATCGTGTCTGCTCTAACGCAGCTTTTTCTGGCGCAGGGCGGATCCTTACGCATGAATTCTACCGTGAAGGGATTCGACTTCACTGGTGGCCGGATTTCCCGCGTGCGCTTGGAGGAGGGAGAAGCGATCGAAGCGGATCTCGTCGTGTCCAACGTCGATCCCATGCATCTCTACCGACACCTGATTCCCAACCAAAAACAGAAACTTTCGGCTCGGATCAAGCGTTCGCGATCAAAGCTCTCCATGGGTTTGTTCGTCCTGTTCTTCGGCACCCGGCGTCAATACGCCGACGTCGCTCATCACACCATCTGGATGGGCCGCCGATACCAAGACCTGTTACGCGACATCTTCCACCGCAAACACCTGGCCGACGACTTCTCGATCTATCTGCATCGGCCCACAGCCACTGATCCCAGTTTTGCCCCGGCAGGTTGCGATTCCTTCTACGCCCTCGCGCCCGTCCCGAATCAGGAAGCCGGCATCGATTGGTCGGTGGAGGCCCCCAAGTTGCGCGATCGGATGGTGAGGGCCTTGGGAGAAACAATCCTGCCTGGATTGACCGACTCGATCTGCGACGACTTCTGGATGACGCCTGATGATTTTGCCACGCGCTACCAGAGCGTCGGGGGAGCAGGGTTCTCCATCGCGCCAACCCTGACGCAATCTGCGTGGTTCCGATTCCACAACCGGGCGGAGGGGCCGGAGAACCTTTTCCTGGTCGGCGCCGGCACCCATCCCGGCGCCGGACTACCCGGAGTGCTTTGCTCAGCCAAACTGGTCGACCGTCTGATTCCGCCCTCCGGCCGCGATGTGACCCTTAACCACGGAGTCCACGATGAAATCCGATACTCAGCCGCCCATTGAAGTCCTACGCCGTCATGGAAAAACGTTTGCCTTCGCAGGTCTTTTCTTACCCCAGCAGATTCTGGCAGACAGTTCCACGTTATACGCCTTCTGCCGTCACTTGGACGACCTCGTTGACGGCCAAGTCGACACGCCGACGGTGCTTGCCGAATTGCGTGAAACCGAAGCTGCCCTTGCAGGAATAACTCTCGGTCCGGAACGCTTGCAGGCATTCATCAACATGGCCGAACGCACCGGGCTCAACCTCGACAGTGCCCGCCAACTGGTCGCCGGAATGGAAGCCGACCTGTCCCCTGTGGGAATCGAGGACCGACGTCAAATGCTCCGATATTGCTACCAAGTGGCGGGGACCGTCGGGGAAATGATGTGCGCGGTCCTCGACATCGAGGACCGTCGCGCGCACCCCCACGCAGTTGATCTCGGTATCGGCATGCAACTGATCAACATCGCCCGTGACGTGCACGAAGACGCCCTAGCCGGACGACGTTACCTGCCAGCAGATCTCTGCCCACTTTCGCCGACCGAGATTGCTTCCTGGAAACCGAGTGAACAGCCCTTCATCGCCGATGCTCGCCGCAAGCTGATCGAATTGGCAGAAGTGTTTTTTGAGAACGGCGAACGCGGTTTCAAGTATATTGAGCCGCGCAGCCGCTTCGCAATCGCCGTTGCCGCGCGCGCCTACCGGCAAATCGGACGTAAGCTCCTTAAAGATGACCGGCTTTCGTGTCCCAACCGGGTGTTCGTCGGAGCCCTCGAGAAAGCACGCCTCGCTCTCAGTAGCGGATGGGACCTTCTTATAAACCATGGCTTGGCAAGGAATCGGAAGACACGATCAACCCCGATAGCGTGGCACGGAGGTGCCGCGTGAAGCCAATCACTGAGGTCGACCTGCTGATCTTAGGTGGAGGATGTGCCGGGTTGGCACTTGGCCGCGAACTCTCCCGGCGCGTCTATGGTGATCGCAAAGTGGTGATTCTTGAGCAGCGTAATCAGTACGCCAATGACCGCACCTGGTGCTTCTGGGAACAACACGATCATCCACTTCGAAAGCTCGTCAGCCACACATGGCCGAGCTGGCGTTTTTCTTCACTTGCTTCCGCGGTCAAACATCGGGGTGTCCGCTTTTCTTATCAGATGATTCCAGCGGCCAGATACTACGCCGATGCTCACGGAGCTATTCGCGGCAATCGAAACATCAAACTTGTGACCGGATGCGATATCCAAGGAGTTGAGGAAGGGTCAAAGGCGGTCAAAGTCACCACCTAACGTGGAGCGTATCGGGCAGCACAGATCGTCGACACCCGATACAGTCGGCACGAACCGAATCGGCAACCACACCTCTGGCAGGTTTTCATCGGCAAAGAAGTTGTGACCAATCGGGAACGTTTCGATTCCACCACCGCCGGCCTCATGGAAGATCTGCACACCGACGAATTTGGCCTCTGCTTCAATTATTGCCTCCCGGTCAGCGACAACACCGCATTGATTGAAAAGACCTGGTTCACCACGCGTGTCCCACAAGACCTCGAACCGCGTTTGCACGCGGATCTTCGCGAACGGTTTCAGGGCCACTATCGCGTGCTGCGGACAGAGTCCGGCTGTCTCCCCATGGGACAGCCACCTACGTCGACCCAGCCGGATTCACGGAGCGTGAGAGCAGGCGTC
>JAYPXF010000306.1:5276-7145 GCA_038154405.1 Verrucomicrobiales bacterium
CTCGGCGGGGGCATTCGACCGGCTACGGGATATGCGTTTCAGCGCATTCAGACTTGGGCACGCGAATGTGCCGTGAAGTACCTGGCCACTGGCAAAGCCCACGGCCATGAGCCGGATCCTTGCTGGATGCAGCGCATGGACGACCTGTTCCTCCGTGTCCTGAAGCAGTACCCCGAACGCAGCCCAGAAATGATGATAGCGGTGGCGAAAGGCCTTTCCGCAGATTCCTTCGCGCGTTTCATGAATGGTCATCCCAGCGGCTGGGACTTGTTCCGAGCCGTCACCGCCTTGCCCGCAAAGCCTTTCGTCCAGGGAGTCATAAGTCCTAGAGAACGGCATCGCTCACCACTCCATGAGCTCTCTCACTCGCCAATCTGATGCTTTGATCACCACGATCTACGTGCTGATCGCCACAGTCTCCCTCGCCGCAACATATTTCGGCGTCGGATTCAGCAACGAAATGGTTGTAGTACTGTTGTGCGTTGGGGTCGGGTTGCTGGGTCTCCCTCACGGTGCACTCGATCCACAAGTCGCCCGCAATGCCGGACTCTGGCATTCCTACCGTGAACTGGCGTCCTTTCTCCTAATCTACGCCAGCATCGCAGCCGCCGCCTTCTGGCTGTGGACACTCTTGCCCGCTCCGGCATTGCTGACATTCCTGATCGTCTCCGCCATTCACTTCTCCGTAGATTGGAAAGAAAGCCTGCCGACAATCCTCCGACTACCAATCGGGATCGCCATCATCATACTTCCGACTTGGCAACATCCCGATACCGTAGATTCGGTCTTTGCGACCTTGACCGCAGAACCCAGCGCCGCGGCACTCGTCAACACCTTGGGCGCATTCGGTCCGACCATCCTCGCCGTCAGTATCGTCGGCGCCGCGGTTGCCGCTCGTGAGCACTTCCGATCAAGTCTCGAAATCGTCCTGACGATCGCTCTCGCGATCGTCCTTCATCCCCTGCTCTTCTTCGCCATCTATTTTTGCTTCCTCCATAGCCCGCGTCATTGCCTGGAAATCTATGAACAAACCGCGCGAGTCCATCGGGAGAACCTCCGAAGATACGGTGTCATCTTCGGCGGCGTGGGAGTGCTCATCCTCATATTCATCGCCGCGAGCTTCGAATCACCCGACTGGGCTCAAACCGCACCCGCAGCCATCTTCATGGGTCTGGCCGCCCTGACCATTCCACACATACTGCTCATGAACCTGACCGATTCTGAAACTGATCCAAAGTCCTCGCCTTGCGTATTCCGGAATTCGCCCAAGATATAACGGGCGGTGTTGATTTACTCCGCGAAACATGTTGATCAAAGAAATCTACATACTAGGTGTCGCCGCCTTATGGCTTGGCACTTTGTTCGAATGAGGCCTCGCGATTAATCCTCGTTTCGTTGCCGTGGTGAACCGAGGGACATCGGGTATGCCTGCCACATCTAGCCCGCAGCGTTCAGGGCCTGCCAGCGAAAATAGTCCACCGATAGACACAGCAGCATGAACGTCAATGAGGGCAGCGCCTTGTAGACCGGGTCTCTCACCTTGATGTGTATCGAAACCGCCCCGCTCAGGAGAACACCCAATAGCAAGCCACCGACCACGGCAGCCCAAGAAATCCAGATTCCGACCACCAACAATCCACCTGCCGAGAGTTTGGCCACCCGCATCAGATTTCGGAACCAGTCTGGTAAACCAGTAATACTGGTTGGGCCCCGAGAATTGGTCCATTGCGAATGAGATGGTTTTCCGGGAAAACCAGAAGAACCATCGATGAAGAAAAAGCGACACACGACCGAAGAAATTATCCGCATTCTCCGCAACGCGGACGGGGAGCAGACCGTTGAGGAGGTCTGCCGGGAATTCAATATCAG
>JAYPXF010000307.1:0-7097 GCA_038154405.1 Verrucomicrobiales bacterium
TCAGCTGATCGTCAACCATGAGAGGTGATGCCGTGCAGGCAAACTGGAGGACGGAGGTGGACGATTCGTTCAATGCGTTTGTTCGCCAAAGCGTGTTCCCGTCCACGGCACTCACACATACCAACTCGCCGAGGGCGCCGAGGGCATAGACTTTGCCTTCATGCCAAAGAGGAGTGGAACGCGGTCCCAAGCCTCCAAGGTTGGGCGGTTGTCGAAATTCCGCCTTCCATGTGTTGGCCCACAATTCCGTGCCGGTGTTCACGTCGTAGGCGACCAAGGCTTCCTCCTCGCGTCGTTGTTCCAGGGTGTAGGCCATGCCGGCGGCGATGACGAATGATGAGTATCCACCGCCGACCGGTTGTTTCCACAGCAGCTTTGGCGGATGGGCGGCCCAATCGAGATTCAGGTCCTGCTCGGCATATTCGCCATCGCCTCGAGGACCTCGAAAAGACGTCCAATAGTTCCCTCCGTTTCGATTGGTGCTGGCGACAACCTGCTGGGAACGATGCTGCTCAAGGGAATCATAGTCCGTCACTGCCAATCGGTGCGTGAGTGTGGGCAGGCCGGATCCGGGCCATTCGACGAACAGGACCTCGGTCTTGACCGCCAGGAAGATCAATCCGCCGACGTAGAGGATCGAGTAGAATCCGATGAACGTCACTCCGATCAGTTTCTGCAGGGCGGAATCACGGGATTGCATCAGCAGTAAGAGGCCGGCAGGTGGAAAAAGCAGGGTGGCGAAGCGATGGTTCGGCTGCTTGGTCGGCGACTCTTGGACAGCGGGTGTGGGATCCGGTTCCATGGACCGAGGCTCGCCCGATGAGTGGATAACGGCAAGTGCGGGCTGGTCTCAATAGGTAAATCTTGCGTGAAACTTGGGGTTCACCTAGAACGCTGCGCCATGTCTACCACTGCCACGCGGTCCGGTGCACGCCGCCAATCTTCCTTCGATCTGAAGTCGTGGGTGGATCAACGGAGCAAAGAGGTCAATCGGGCCCTCGACAAGTTTCTGCCGAAAGCGCGCACGAAGCCGGGTACCATGCATGAATCGATGCGTTACTCGCTCTTCGCGGGCGGCAAACGCATGCGTCCAGCCCTGACCTTGGCGGCCGCAGAGGCATGCGGTGGAAGCTACGATGACGCGATACCGCTGGCCTGTGCGGTGGAGTGCATCCATACCTACTCGCTCATTCACGATGACCTGCCGGCGATGGACAACGACGATTTCCGCCGAGGCAAGCCGACCAATCACAAGGTGTATGGAGAAGGCATTGCCATTCTGGCCGGCGATGCCCTGTTGACTCAGGCGTTCGAAATCGCAGCGCAGTGCAGGGGCTGGAAACGCTATTCTCATCAGGATGTCATCCTGGAGGTTGCGAAGGCGTCGGGTTCGCTCCAACTGATCGCCGGGCAGGTTGCCGATATGGAGGGTGAAGGCAAGAAGCTCGGCGTGCCGCAGCTCAAATACATTCACGAGCGCAAGACCTCCGCGCTGTTGTGCTGTTCCACCCGCTTGGGGGGCATGAGCGCCAATTGCACTCCGCGCCAACTGGAGGCGTTGACCGATTTCGGATACAAAGTCGGTCTGGCTTTCCAGGTCATCGACGACATTCTCGACGTCACCCAGACCAGCGAGCAGTTGGGCAAGACGGCTGGCAAGGACCTGGACGCCCAAAAGGCGACCTATCCTTCGATCGTGGGAATAGAGAAGTCGCGCAAGATCGCACAGCAGCTGACGAACAAGGCCTTTGCGGCCCTGAAGGTGTTTCGCGGAAAAGCTCAAGCATTGGAAGCACTCGCGGAATACCTGCTCAAGCGGCAGAACTGATTCGCCAACTTACGTTGCCGCAAGAGCAGACGTACTCCATCGCTCGCCGTTGCGCATCAATTTGTGGGGTTGATCAAGTTCCTTGCACGAGTTGATGAACAGTTCCGGCGATACGGTGTTGAACTCGAACATTTCAAAGTGGTGGGGGATGGCCATCTTCGCGCCGAGGTCTTTGGCCAGTTGTGCTGCTTCCTTGCCATCCATGTTTCCGGCTACGCGGCGTTCGGGCACGTTTCCGTTGATGGGGACGATGGCGATATCAACGTCTTGCTTGCGCAGCCAGTCGTCAATACCGGGATAAATCAAGGTGTCGCCGGAGTGGTAGATCGTCCACGGTCCGATCTCCGCGACGATGCCGACGAACTTGTGGCGACCCTGGTCATCTTTTTCCAGCTCATTGTGTGCGGCGGGAATGGCGTGCAGTCGGAAGCCGTGTAGATTCAACGGCTTCTCACCGGGATTGATCGTGTCGAGTCGCTGTGAATCCACTTTGAGGCGATCGGCGGCGAAGGCTTGGTTCGCGGCGGGCACGACCACCTTCAGGTCCCGGTTGGCCTCGATCAACGGATTCAATGTGTCCGCGTCAAGGTGGTCGGTGTGATTGTGGCTGGAGGTGACCATCTCCACGAAGTCCAAGCGGTCCGGCGCAATGACGCGCTCGGTCATTCGCACATGCGGCTTGTCGGTGGCGGCGTATTTCTTGGTGAGCGAATCCGACAGGTAGGGGTCAAAGAGCAGATGGGTGTTCTGCCACTGGATCAGAAAACCGCTCTGCCCCAGCCACCAAAGGTGCAGGTGCTCCGGTTCCATGGCGGCAGCGGCCAGGACGTCCGCAAGGAAGGCGCGATCTTTCAGCGCGGGTTTGATCATGCTCGAAGTCCGAGTTCTTGGCGGACAATGTGGACGCCGGCAACCATGTTCGCCAGCTTTTGCTTGGCGGCCCAGCGGGCGGTCTGACTTAGACCGCAATCCGGCGCAAAGGAGAGTTTGTCGGCCGGCGCATGTTTCAGGCACTCGCGCACGCGGTCAGCAATGAATTCCGGCGTCTCTATGAAGTAACTCTTCACGTCAATGATGCCAACCGCCACGTCCGTACGTTCGGCGATCTGGCCGATGATCTCCAGTTCCGCGTATTCTCGGCTGGCCATTTCGACGTGAATTTCATCGGCCGCCAGATCGAGAAAGGTGGGGAACATCGGCGCGTAGCGGCGGCAACCGACGGCATGTCCCTTGAAGTTCCCGAAGCAAAGATGGGTGGAAAGACGGCACTTGCCCGCGATGGGTTCGACTGTGCGATTGAAGATGTCGACGAAGCGAGCCGGATCTTCCTTGTAAGCGTAACAGCTCATGGACGGTTCATCCACGGTCAGTTCCGTGCAGCCGGCGGCGACCAGATCTTCGAGTTCCTGACGCACGATCGGCAGGAGCGCCTCGGTGATTGCGTAGCGATCCGGGTATTGATCGTTAGGGAGCAGGCGGCCGCTCAAGGTGAAAGGTCCGGGGACGCTGGCCTTGAGAACAGGTGTGTCGGCTTTTCCGGCAAGCACGGTCGATGAGACTCTCTTGAACCGTTCGAAGTCTTCAACCGCACCGAGTCCGTTGTCGGCATTCAGTACACCGGTGATGGCGTGCTTGCCCCGTTGATCGTGGGCGGGTGGGCCGAAGCGTCGGGGCGGGGCGCTTTCGAGATCGATGCCGTTCAAAAATCCATAAAACGAGAGATTGAAATCGAGACGCGTCTGTTCGCCGTCGGTTGCGACGTCCACGCCGGCTGCCAGTTGATCCTGCAGGGCGACTGCCACCGCATCGTCGATGGTCTCGTTGCGGTCGTTCGGTCCGAAGCGGTCGAGATTCTGTGACGCGAATTCCAACCAGCTCGGAAACGGATAGCTTCCGATGACTGTTGTGCGCAAAGGCTGCTCTTTCATGGCTCAATCAAAAATAACCGTTCGGTGGCCGTTGAGAAAGACGCGGTCTTCAAATACGAGGCGCAATGCTCGGGAAAGGGTAAGGCGTTCGACGTCACGCCCGGCGCGGGCCATGTCCTGGGGGCTGTGTGAATGGTCCACGTTGATGACCTGTTGTTCGATGATGGGTCCCTCGTCGAGTTGTTCGGTGACGTAGTGCGCGGTGGCGCCGATGACCTTCACGCCGCGCTCCCATGCCTGGTGATAGGGTTTGGCTCCAATGAACGCCGGCAGGAAGGAGTGATGAATGTTGATGATGCGATTGGCGAATCGGCTGACAAAATCGGAGCTGAGAATGCGCATGTACTTGGCCAGCACGATGTAGTCGGGCGAGATCTCGTCGAGCTTTTCGATCACCTGGCGCTCCTGCTCTTCGCGAGAGACGTCGCTGTGACTGCAGTGATGAAATGGGATCTCAAACTTGTCTACGAACGGACGAAGGACGTCGTGGTTGGCGATCACGCCGGCGACGGTGGCATCCAGTTCACCAAAGGCGCAGCGGGTCAGAATGTCCGCCAGGCAATGGTGTTCCTTGGTCGCCAACACGGCGATCCTGGCCTTGCCAGGTTGTATGAGCTTCACGAAGGGCTGCGGTGGAAGGATCTTCCAGAGTTCTTCCACAATCTTTTCCTTGTTGATGTCACCGACGAATTCCGTCCGCATGAAAAAGCGGTTGGATTGCGGATCGGCGAATTCGTGGTTCACCAATACGTTGCAGTGTGCGCGATAAAGAACGCCGGTGGTCTTGTGGACAAGGCCTCCCTGGTCGGCGCAGTCGATCAACAGTCTCCAGTCCTTGCTCATTCTTGATTCGATCCAAGATTCAGATTGAGGCGGGCCATGGCCCGGGCGTGTTCATCATATGCCGCCTCGAAAAGTTCGGTTGCCCTTTCCGTGCCGACAACCGCGCCGGCGGTGAGGACCTTGGGCGGTTTGCCCGCTGCAGTCAGGCGTTGGGCCACTTCCGCTTTGATCGAGTTCACGATCATGCAGCCCCCGACGGTGGAGCCGGGTGCGACCGGTGTGTCGAGATTCTCAACGGACGTCATCGCGTCGCCCACGGGTGCGCCGGTGTCGAGCATGAGATCGGCATAGTCCTGTAGTTTTTTGCCATCGGCTGACTTGCTGGTGCTGGCAGCCGAATGTTGCCTGCTATAGAGGCCGACCACCTTGAGACCACGTTCCTTGAATCCCTTGGCCATTTCGATCGGCACGATGTTGCATCCGCTGGAGGAGGCGACGAACGCGCAGTCGGTGGAAGGGAGATCAAAGTTGCGGAGGATGCGGTTGGCGAGGCCGGGGATGTTTTCGAGAAACATCGCCTGTCGCTGGCCGTTGGTTCCGGATACCAGGTTATGAAAGGTCAGGGACAACTCGACGATCGGATTGTAACCCGGGAAGGATCCGTAGCGCGGCCACATCTCTTCGACAAAAATGCGGCTGTGTCCGGAACCGAAAAGATGCACGAGACCTCCACCGCCGATTGTTTCCGCGAACCAATCCGCCGCCTGTTCAATGGCAGGCAATTGTTCGCGGACGGTCTTCAGCAGTCCGTCGCACTTCGAAAGATAATCTTCCGCCGGTTTCATTTGCGCGCAGCATACGGATCGCCGCCACGGACTTCAATCGGGGGATTTCGCCTCGCGGAAATCAAACCGGGCCATGCGCTTGAGAAAGCGAGGCAGGGCGTCGCCGACCACCGTGACGGCGTAGATGCCGACGCAGGCGGTGACGATGGCGCCGACCAGAAAGATCGTATTCGGTTGCAGACCCAGGATGGATTTCATCAACCAGAAGCATCCCGATGCGGCGAAGACCCCCGCTGAAGTCAGCCAGCCGTTGGTTGCGAGGACGGAACCTTTGATCTTTGGATCCGGGCGATGTTGCAGGAGGGCATTCACCGGGATGTCGTAGAATCCCCCAAAGATTCCCATGCCCCACAACGTGATGCCAACAGTCACGAAGCTCAGGTCGGGAAGATAGAGAAATGCCGCCGCTGCAGCCATTCCGAAGGCGCCGATGGGCACGAGTCCATACTCAATGTGTTTGCCGGAAAGAAACCCCGCCAAGCCGCAGCCCAGCGCGATGCCGATTGCCAGATAACCTTTTAGAACGCCGATCTGGGGATCATCAAGTGCGAGCAGGTCTTTGCCGTAGACCAGAATGGCCGGTTCACCAAAGAGGGCGGCTATGAACCAGAAGAAAACGCTGCCGACAAGAGCCAGTTTCAGGATTCGATCCTGTCGGATCAGCTTGAGATTTGCCACCAGGTCCACAATGAAGTTTGGCCGGAATTTCTTCTTTGGATCAGCTGCCGGCAAGGTGGGGATCTGGCGGCTGATCAAGGTTCCGATGGCAGCGAGGCCGATGAGGCCCAATCCGGCGAGCCAGGCGAATTCGTTTTGCAGAAATTCGCGCGCAATCCCCGCGATGATTCCGCCAGAGATGATTGCCAGGAAAGTCCCCAGGCCGAGAATGCCATTGCCCCATGATAGTTTCTCCAGGCTCAGAAGTTCAGGAAGCAATCCATACTTTGATGGGCCGAAGAAGGCGCTTTGCACGCTCATGAAGAACAGCACTGTTCCCAACATGATGGGGTTGAGCGTGTACAGACCGATTGTGCCGGCGATCATGATGAAGAATTCCAGTATCTTCGTGCCGACGACGATGTTCGGTTTGGGATAGCGATCGGCCAGATAGCCTCCAGCCATCGAGAAGAGAATGAACGGAAGGGAAAAAATTGCGAGAAACAGGGCGATGTAGTTGTCGCGGGTTTCTCCCGAGAAGCTGGCCGTGATGATGAAGATGATCAGAAACTTGAACACGTTGTCGCTGAACGCGCCCTGGAACTGCACGACGAACAGACTCCAGAAACCGCGTTTCCAGTTTGGGGTGCTCGCTTGTTGTTCGTCGTTCATGTGCGGGACATGGAAGCACGAATCGGCCGCTTGGCGATAATCGATTCGGGCGGATTGAATATCGGCTGCAGCGATACTGGCTGGCGAAGGTCAGAAGAGCCGGTCTTTGACGGCCTTGGCGACGGCGGCGCTGAGGCTGTGAACCTGCAGCTTGGAGTAGATGTCTGGGACGTGCTTGTCGATGGTGTCGTAGCTCAGGTTGAGCTTGTCTGCGATCTCCTTCTTGATCATCCCGTCCACCAGGGGTTTGAGCACTTCCTTTTCCCGGCTCGACAGTCCGTAGTCGTTCTTGACCGGGGCGAAACGGGTGAACAATCTTGGTTGGGCCGCACATTTTGGCCCATTCCTTATGAGACAGCTTCCGGAGCTTTCGGTTTGTCTGTC
>JAYPXF010000308.1:0-7066 GCA_038154405.1 Verrucomicrobiales bacterium
AGAACTGGCTGAAGACCTTGTCGAGCAGGTCTTCGG
This sequence comes from Verrucomicrobiales bacterium, assembly GCA_038154405.1. Lineage (GTDB taxonomy): Bacteria > Verrucomicrobiota > Verrucomicrobiia > Limisphaerales > JAYPXF01. Next base: position 37 of record JAYPXF010000308.1, read on the forward strand.
TGGAAGTCTTGCCGACGAATTCACCGACGGCTTTGACCGCAATGCGAAGGTCCATGGCTGCCAGCTCCAACTCAAGACCTTGACGCAGTGCCTCAACGGTCTTCTGCGTCGCATCCTTGGCCCGCAGCAAGGCGTTTTTATGTCGGGCATTGATCATCAATTGCAGATTGTCAGCAGTGATCTCTCCCGACCATGCCCTGGCCTTGATCGCGTCCTTCAACGCCTCGATCCCATCACCGGTCGTACAGGACACCGGAATCGCTGATTCACCCAACCGCAGTCGCTGCTCCAGATCGATCTTGTTGCAGATGATGATGCGTTTCTCCGATGAGAGATCATCCAGATGCCTCCTGTCTTCCTCAGTCAGCTCCACCGAGGCATCGAGAATGTGCAGAATCAACTCCGCGTTCTGCAGCGCATCGTGACTGCGACGGATCCCTTCCTGTTCGATCTCGTCACCCGTGTGCCGCAAGCCGGCGGTATCCACAAACACGACGGGGATGCCGCGAACGTTTGCGGTCTCTTCGATGGTATCTCTCGTCGTGCCGGCAATCTTGGAAACAATGGCACGATCGTGCCCCAGCAACTGGTTCAGCAACGAGGATTTACCCGCGTTCGGACGACCGATGATGGCGGCACGAATGCCTTCGCGCAGAATCCGCCCCTCACGCGCGTTGCTCAGCAATTGCTCCATGAACGAAACCCCGTCCACCAACCGCTGAACAAGTTGATCCATCGTATCCGGCGCGATGTCCTCGTCGGGAAAATCAATATGCGCCTCCACATGCGCGAGGGTCTTCAGCATCTCTTCCCGCAATTCCTCGATACGGCGGGACAGCTTGCCGGCCAGTTGTTCGTTGGCCGCTCCCAATGCCAGTTCCGTCCGAGAATGAATCAGATCGCTGACCGCCTCCGCCTGCGCCAGATCCAGTCGGCCGTTAAGAAACGCTCGTTTGCTGAATTCACCCGGTTCCGCCATCCGGGCCCCGGAAGCCAGCACGGTCTCCAGAACCAGTCGTGTCGCCAGCATCCCGCCGTGACACGTGATCTCGACCGTATCCTCTGCGGTAAACGTTCGCGGCGCCCGCATCACCGCCACCAATACTTCATCAATCTGCTTACCCTCATCTTGAATGTGACCATACTGAATCGTATGCGACTCCGCTTCAGAAGGCTTGACCGAGGATTTTCCAACCGGTTCAAAACACCGATCTGCAACGGAAAACGCGTCCGCCCCGGAAATTCGAATCACCGCCAGTCCGGCCTCACCCACGGGAGTTGCGGTTGCTGCTATGGTATCCACCGAATCAGACATTCAACAGGTGCCCCGAGCATTCTCCGCACCCCTGCCCTGCAGATGAAACCGGGCTTTCTCATAACTCTTCTTGTGCAGAAAATGAAGCAGCTCCGGATCAGAATTCTTCGGCAATCTCGCGGTCAGCTCATCAATCCGCTTGAACATGCCGACGAGATCCGGCTTCGGATTGGCGGTCTGAATGGTGGCCAACGCCCCTTCCAGCGCGACAAGTTGGTCCAAGATCGTTTGTTCCGTTTCCGTCATGACCGGTAGATAACTGAAAAAACGTAAGTTGTCCAAGGAGCGGTGGCATCACGGGATGATTGCCGCGCTGGTGTCCTTCACCTAGTATTCAAAACTGTGATCAAGATTTCGGCAGTTTCTTTGGCAGTTTGCGTTCTGCTCACATGCCAGCATCTGGCAACGGGACAACTCCCGGCGGGCTTGAAGAACACCCAGGCGCCACCCAACATCCCACCCTCTCCCACCGAGGCGTTGAACAAGATCACCGTGCCGGAAGGATTCCATGTCACTCTCTTCGCCGGTGATCCACACGTCGCGCAACCGATCGCCATCAACTACGACGACCGCGGTCGGCTCTGGGTGGCGGAGAGCTTTTCCTACATCGAATGGAAACGCAAAGGACAGGACCGCATCCAGATCTTTGAGGATACGGACAACGACGGTCACTTCGACAAACGCAAAACATTCTGGGCCAAGGCCAACCACCTGAGCGGATTCCAGATCGGCTATGGCGGCGTATGGGTGTGCGACGCGCCTCATCTTCTCTTCATTCCGGACGCCAACCGCGACGACGTTCCCGATGCCGAACCCCAGGTCATTCTCGACGGCTGGGCCGAGAACGCGGAACACAATTTCTTCAATGGCCTCACATGGGGACCGGACGGCTGGCTATATGGTCGTCACGGAATCAAGAAACCGTCAAAAGTGGGACGCCCCGGCACACCGGACGAAGAACGCATCGAACTGAGCTGTGCGATCTGGCGCTATCATCCCGTTCGCAAGGAATTCGAGGTGGTGGCCGATGGCACGATCAACCCGTGGGGACTGGATTGGAATGCCGATGGACAGGCCTTCATCACCACCAGCGTGGTAGATCACCTTTGGCACCTCGTTCCCGGCGCGCGCTACGAGCGCTGGAACAATCGCAAAGGCGGCCATCCGAATCCGTATACCTACGAAATGATGAAACCGGCGTCCGATCATCGTCATTGGGAAGGGGGCGAAAAGGAACGTCGACAACTCGGTCACGACAAGCAGGGCGGCGGGCATTCCCATTGCGGACTGATGATTTACCAAGGGGACAACTGGCCGGAGAAATACCGCGGCATGGCCTTCTTCAACAACGTCCACGGACACCGGGTGAACATGGACCGACTGCAACGCAGTCATTCGGGTTACGTCGCCACCCACGAACCGGATTTTCTGCGCGGCAACAGCGACTGGTTTCGCGGCGTCGACATCGTTCAGACACCGGACGGCGGCGCCATGCTCGCCGAATGGACGGATATCGGTGAATGCCACGATCGCGATGGCATCCACCGCACCAGCGGCCGGCTGTTCAAGATCACATATCGAAAACACCCGGGATTCAACCAGCTCGACATTCACAGCATGCATGACGGAGACCTGACCGCACTACTCGGTGGCGCCAACATCTGGTGGGCCCGGAAGGGGTTGCGCATTCTACAGGAGAAACTTGCCTCCGGTCATCAGCTCAGGCCCGGCCTGCGGCATTCGATCGCATACCGGGCAGCTGAGAGCGTAGTCTATACCCAGGCCTTGGCCTCCTTTGATCGCAAGAAACTCCGGGACCTCTACTTCATGGGCCGCACGGAGACAATCCGAGCCATGGTGGTTCACCTGCTCTTTCACGAGCGGCAACCCGAACCGGATCTGGCGGAGTGGTTGACAAGAAAGGTCGCGCGGGAACGCTCCCCCTTGGTGAAGATCCACATGGCTTCCGCACTGCAACGCCTGCCCTTGGTGAATCGTTGGGAACTGGCCAAGGCGCTGACGCAACTCGAAGTCGCATCGGATGATCGCAATCTCGCATTGATGATCTGGTATGGTTTCGAACCACTCGTCGCAGCCGATCCCAAACGTGCCCTTTCCATCGGCGTCAGGTCCAAGATTCCGTTGATCCGCCAGTTCACGGCGCGACGCATCGCCGATGCCCGCAAGCGGTAAGGACTCGACAAGACCGGTTGCGTTTCCTGAAATGCTCGGCATCGCATGTCCCTGACACGTTGCCTGAATATCCTGTTGTTTGTCGGGCTGGTCCAATCCAGCAACTCGGCGGACCGTCCCGTCAATTTTGCCCGTGAAATCCTCCCGATCCTCTCGGACAAGTGTTTCGCCTGCCACGGTCCTGATACCAAGAAGGAGACCGAACTGCGTCTGGACTCACCCGCAGCCGCAACTGCGGATCGCGGTGGCTATCGCGCGGTCGACAACACCAATCCGGAACAGAGTGAACTGTTGAAGCGCATCTTCGACCGTGACGACCCGATGCCACCAACGGACGCCGAAAGGCAATTGTCCACGGCCGAAAAGGACCTGCTCAAGCGCTGGATCATGCAGGGAGGCAAATACAGTCGGCATTGGGCTTTCGTGCCCCCCACCCGCGTCAAGAATCGCGACATCGACTTCTTCATCGAACGTCAGCTTAAGGGCAGGAATCTGGAGTTCGCATCCGAAGCGGATCGCAGCATCCTGGCCCGCCGGACCGCTCTGGTCATCACCGGTCTCCCTCCAGAACCTGATCAGCTCGAAGCGTTTCTGAAGGACAAGCGACTGATCGCCCACCCGGCATACATCGACCAGCTCCTGACGAGCACGCGATTCGGCGAACATCACGCCCGGTATTGGCTGGATGCCATCCGCTACGGTGACACCCACGGCCTTCATCTGGACAATCGCCGGGGCATCTACCCTTATCGCGATTGGGTGGTACGCGCTTTCAACGAGAACCTGCCGTTCGACAAATTCCTTGAGTGGCAGATTGCCGGCGATCTTCTCCCGAAACCCACTTTGGAACAGCTGATCGCGACGGGGTTTGTGCGCATGAATCCCACCACCGGGGAAGGCGGCGCGATCTCGGCCGAGTTTCAGGCCAAGAACAACATGGATCGCGTCGAAACACTGGGCACCGCCCTCCTGGGTGCCTCCCTCGTCTGTGCGCGATGCCACACTCACAAATACGATCCCTACACACAGACCGAGTATTACCGCATGATGGCCTTCTTCAACAGCACGGCTGAACCGGCCTTGGACGCGAACGCCTATCGCTACGGCCCGACTGCCAACGTTCCCAGAGATGCCGCCGCCTGGGATGAATGGAAACAGCTTCAGCGTGAGCGCACGAAGCTGTTGAACGAAATCACGACGGATCACCTCGCCAAGCTGAAGAATCATCCACGCAAGATTGCTCAGTGGAAGACCAGCGACTGGAAGTTGAGCGGCAATGTGAAGACTGATTCCGAAGGACCCGCCGACAAGTCCTACAAGGATGCCAAGGGCCTGCCCGGCAAGACTTCCGAGAAACTTCCGAAGTCCAACCAAGCCCGCTGGCTCAAGTTCACCATCAACGTCCCCGTTCACCAGACCTTGTGGATGAGTTTTGACAGCGGTCCCGGATTCGAAGTGTTTGTCGACGAAATCCCCAAGTCAACTGACAGCTCCATCGTTCCCCTCCGGCTGTCCCGTGGTGAACACAGTGTTCGCGTCAAGCTGATGGGCACACCGGACCGTTACAACGTCAGGCTCGATCTGCAGAACCCCTGGCTGAAATTTGCCAAGGGCGGAAATTGGGCAAAATGCAACGAAAGCGACCGACTCCGCATGCTTGCGGATGGCGAAGGTCCAACCTTGGCAGACCTCAGCAAGCGTGCCCGCGAACTGCAGAAGCGGATCACCCGCGCGGAAGCCGCGTTCACCACAACCCTGATTGCCAAGGATCTCGACCAACCCCGTGAAACGAGATTTCTCCAACGTGGCGAATATCATCTCCCCAACGGTGATCCCCTCGATCCGGGAATCTTCGAGGCCATGAGCAAGTTTCCTGAGGACGTCCCGGCCAACCGCATGGGCTTGGCGAAGTGGCTCACATCGAAGAAGCATCCACTGGTCGCCCGCGTGTTGGTGAACCGGATGTGGCAGAGTGTCTTCGGACATGCCCTGGTCCGCACTCCCGAAGAGTTCGGCCGTCAGGGCGATCAACCGACCCACCCCGAACTGCTCGATTGGCTGGCCGTTGAGTTCGTGGAAAGCGGTTGGAACCAGAAACACCTGCTTCGTCTCATGTTGAACAGCCGGACGTTCAGGCAGAGTTCGGCCTGGCGTCCCGGCCTGGAGGATCCGGAAAACCGTTTGTTTGCCCGCGGTCCGCGTTATCGCCTCGATGCCGAGGTATTGCGCGACATCGGCCTCTGGGCAAGTGGCCTGCTCGATCCTCACATCGGCGGCGAAGGCGTGAAACCCTATCAACCGGCTGGCATGTGGAAGGCGCTCACACATCCGGCCAGCAACACCGTGAATTACGAACCGGACAAGGGCGCCAAGGTCTATCGCCGCAGCCTCTACGTGTATTGGAAGCGCACCAGTCCCCACCCGATGATGACCTTGTTCGATGCACCCAGCCGCGAGACCAGCTGCGTACGGCGTTCCCGCAGCAACACGCCGGTCCAGTCTTTGGGCCTGTTCAACGAAGTCCAACGCCTGGAGATGGCCCGCAAACTTGGCGAGCGCCTGCTCAAGACCGACGGCGACCAAGCCCGACTGAACCGTCTCTTCGAACTGCTTGCCAGCCGCGAACCCAATGACATCGAACGCGGATCATGCCTCAAGTTGCTGCACGAAATGCGCCGGGTTTACCGTGAACAACCTGAGGAAGCCCAAGCCCTGCTGTCCTTCGGGGATGCACCGACTGGCAAAGACTTCAATCCTGCCGAACTGGCCGCCTGGGCACAGGTTGTCGCCACCGTGCTCGCCAGTGACGTTTCCATCCTCCTCTACTGAATCTGAAACCATGACACCTTCACGCGAACTCGAACTGCTCTCGACCCGCCGGCAATTCTTCGGCCGCTCCGCCTTGGGCCTTGGCACGGCAGCGATGACCAACATGCTCGGGCCGGATCTCTTGGCCGATCGCGGCGCCCTGACCGATGGAGGGCTGCACCATCTGCCGAAAGCCAAGCGGGTCATTTATCTGTTCATGAGCGGTGGTCCCAGTCACCACGATCTCTGGGACTACAAGCCGAAGATGCGCGAGATGTTCGGTCTCGATCTGCCGAAGGAAGTCCGGGACGGACAACGAATCACCGGCATGACCTCCCGCCAAAAGACCCTTCCGATCTGCCCGAGCAAATATGAGTTCACCAGACAGGACAACAACGACAAGGGCGTCTGGGTTAGTGAACTCCTGCCGCACACGGCGACTGTCGCAAAGGAACTGTGTGTCATTCACAGCACCTTCACCGAGGCGATCAACCATGATCCCGCGATTACCTACATCCAGACCGGCAGCCAGGTTCCCGGACGTCCAAGCCTTGGTGCGTGGTTGAGCTATGGCTTGGGCAAGTTGAACGAAAACCTGCCCGGCTATGTTGTCATGCACGCCCGGACCAGCCACCCCGAGCAGAGTCTGTTCAACCGCCTGTGGGGCAGCGGATTCATGCCATCGGATCATCAAGGTGTCCTGCTGCGCAGCCA
>JAYPXF010000309.1:0-7063 GCA_038154405.1 Verrucomicrobiales bacterium
ACCTTGACGCGCTCACCTGCTGCGGTGCGCTCTACAAGTACCATGAACGCTTCGTGCTGCGCGCCCGGGCGGCGATGGTTGACTTTGAAAAGTGGTTGGCAGATGAGCGCCCGGGATTGACCAAGAACAAGCGAGCCATGTCCGCGATACGCGACGCGTATCACCGCAACTGGGAGGGGCTGCGCGAACTGGTCGCAAGCAATGGCGGTGCGGATTGTTACAACATCAGGACTTCCTACAGCCGCTTCCTGGGTTGTCTGTTGGGTGGTCGAACTCGCCAGCTCAAACAGATTCTGGATCGCTTGGAAAACGAGGAAGTCATCCGGCAACTTCGGGCCGAACGCGATGCCATCCGGATCTACGACACCATCGCCCACTTGGAGTACGACACCTATCGCGATCTGATCGAACGCCTTGGCGAATATGACGATTCGCTGTAGCGGAAGTCGTCAGATTCCCGTGTTTGTGGTGCTACAAGTGGAACTACGCCACAGCCAGCAGATGGTCCTGCTTCTCCGCCTTAGCCTCGGCGAATCTCAGATCCTTGAAAATGAATCTGGATGCGGTAGACGATCTGGTCTCCACAGAGGATCTTTCCAGTTTCCAAGTCTACCTTCTCGGGAACCTTTTCGATACGTTTGTCCACGGTTGCGTGATATCCACGCTCGGAAAAGATGTCGATCAGCATGGTCAGCGCCAGACCATCATGAAACATCTCATCGGTCGTGTTGACCGCGGCGTTTCCTGAGATGGCGTGCCGCACCACGATCGGCATGAATTTCTCCTCCACCTTCTTCACCACGCGGGCAAACAGCTTGGTATGCTCGAGTTCGTAGCTGTCGAGCCGTTTGACAAGATCCTGACGGGCGTGTACGACGATCTCGCTGGCCAACGGAATGTGGCGCAGTCGGCTGAAGGTTCGCTCATCGAGTTCCAGTGAGCTCTGATACTGGAGCTCCTGCAGAATCTTCTGCTCGACGTCGTCAATGGCGCCTTCGGCGTTGATGAAATGATAGAAGAAGCGTTCCCGCAGAGACTGCAGCGCGGCCCAGGTCTTTTCCTTGAACACCCGGTAGCGGTGCTGGGCGGCTTGCGGATCCAGATCCGTTGAACGCAGTTCCACCGTGGTCCCGACCCCGGTGCGTTCCACCTTCGCATTGTGCTCGGCGAGCTTTTTGCCGCGCCCGAGTTGCCGCTCTATGCTCGTGGATTCCTCCACAAACAGGACCATGGCGTGAATGGTCGGTTTGCGGAAATGAACGGCCAGAGAGGTGTCGTGAAACTCCCGATGCAGCTGGTTGATCTTGTCCACCAGCAGTTTCATGCATTCCACCTGCACATTGGTTCGGGGAAAACCGTCCAGGATCGCGCCGTCCTGAAATTCCTCCTGCAGCATGTGGTTAAAGAGGATGCCGATCACCTCGCGGTCCCCCACCATGCCGCCGGCATCCTTGATCTTCATGGCTTCGGGACTGTCCAACAAATCACTCACCACGATCGGTGGACAGGTGAATCCCCGGGCGTTCATGATAAATCGCGTATTGGTCCCCTTACCTGCGCCAGGCGCGCCACCGAGGAGAATGATCTCCTTGGGGAAACGCAAGTTCTCATGACCGTGGATCTTCTCCAGAGTTTCCCAGACCGCGTTGAAGATCAGCCGCGCATCCTTGATCTCCAGATCCTGAACCGGATCACGGAGTTCGGTGATGGGAATCTGCTTTGCCTCGTCAGCCATGCGCGCCGAGGGTTTACCGGGATCGTTCCGCTTTGGAAAGGAGAGAAACGGTGAAACCGGCCCTAATCGCTACTTTTTCTGTGCCAGCAAATCGTGGATACGATTCTCGATGGCCGCCCATTCGATTTTCGCCTCGTCGAAGCTGAGCTTTGAATTCGGTCCCGGCCGTTTGTGGCCGACGTGATCCAGCCAGGCGAGGTGCATCACCTTGTGCCGTGATTCCACCAGATTGAACAACTCACGATCGAGATTCTCGCTCCCGCGAAGGCCGAGAAACTTCATCACTGCATTGGCAAACAGTTCGTGCCCCTCCCGGTTGATGTGCACGCCGTCGTTGGACATGGTGAAATCGGGATCCTGCTTTCGCCGGGCGGCCTGTACGGATTTGATTGGCGTGCGCACATCAATGACGCCTTCCACCCGTTCGGCTTGCGTCTTAAACCAATCAGCGTAGCGATCGAGCACCGAATCGTATCCTTCATAGATCTCAAACCAGGAATATTTCTCACGCCCGGCCGGGAGCAATTTGCCCTTCTTGCGCAGTGGCAAGGGATCAAACGGCGGAGGCGTGATCAGGATCAGTCGAGCACCGACTGCCTTCACCTTATTGATGAGTGTTCCCATCCCGTTCCGATACGCGGCAAATCACTTTTCGCTGAAGGGATAATAGATCCCATCGTTCATCCCATAGCACGCGAACACCAGGTCCGGTTTGATTTTTGTCAGCGCACGATCCAAGCGCTCATGCACGGTCGGACGCGGGAACGGATGGTCCGGTTCCGACAATCCCGAACAGGTTTCACTGGGCAAACCGAGATTGATGATCTCCGGAATGCGATTGTCATTGTCTTGGCGAAGGCGGGTTTCGATGAAACTGATGTAGTGCCCGGAATGCGTGATTGAATCCCCCAAAAAGAGAACGGTCTTGGCCTGGTAGCGGCCGAAATCGGCGGCATTTCCAACTCCGGTGACCAGGAACAGCGAACACACGAGTGTAAGTGAGAACTTGGCTTTCATGGATCACGAAATACTCCGTCCCCCTCTCCGCACGTCAAGCCATCGCGATCTCCAGCCCGTGGCATTGCCGCACGTGTGTGATCGAGATCGATGGCAACCCCAATAAGGTATTCATTGATCAGAGGTCAGTAATCAGTCTCCCGTGCGCCAGCACCGAGCACTGATGACCGATTAATGACTACGCGTTCGCGATCTGCCAAAAATTCTGATCGCACAGTTCGTTGCTGTGGCATTTGCAAATGCAACTGAATCTGTCATTAATTCCCGGCCCATGTCAGACGGAGAATCAAAACTGATTCATTACCAGCGGTCGCGTTTCACCACGCACCTGCCGGCGGACTTCCTGTATACGCCCTCGCACGCATGGCTGCAGCCGGTCGGGGAGAAAGTCTGGCGTGTCGGAATGACCAAGTTTGCCACGCGCATGTTGGGTGAAATGGTCGATCACGGCTTCGATGTACAGCCGGATGCAAAGACGGAACCCGGCGAGATCCTGGGCTGGATCGAGGGATTCAAGGCGATCTCGGATATTTATTGCGTGGTTGACGGGAATTTTGTCCGGTCCAACGACGTCTTGAAAAAGAAGGTCACCCTCGTCAACAAGCAGCCGTATTCCGAAGGCTGGCTGTATGAAGCCCGGGGTGAAGCCGACAACCGTTGTATCGATGTGAACGAATACATGGTCTTCCTGGACAAGGCCATCGACAAGATTCTCGAGAAAGAACTCCAAGACGAATGAGCGCCACGTCCTCCATCTCCGATTCCCAATCAGCCAAGTCCCCCGCCCGCTACATCATGATCGGCGGATTCCTGGGGGCCGGGAAGACCACCTCCGTCGCCAAGCTGGCCCAGCACTTGAGTGACCAGGGATTGAAGGTGGGCCTGATCACCAACGATCAGGGCAGCGAATTGGTGGATACCGCCATGCTGCGTTCAAAGGGCTTCGCGACCGAGGAGATCTCCGGGGGCTGCTTCTGTTGCCGCTTCGATTCCCTGGTGGATGCTGCTCGCAATCTGGCTGAGTCAAAGCGCCCGGATGTGTTCATTGCTGAACCGGTGGGCAGTTGCACCGATCTGGTCGCGACGGTCACCTATCCGCTGCGCCGGATGTATGGCGACGAATTCACCATCGCGCCGTTGAGTGTCCTGGTGGATCCCATTCGCGCCCGACGGGTATTGGGATTGGATGAAGGCGGCAATTTCTCCGAAAAGGTAGTCTACATCTACCGCAAGCAACTGGAGGAAGCGGACGTCATCGTCGTGAACAAGTTTGAACTGCTGAACGATGAGGAAAGAGTCGAACTCGTCGCGACCTTGGGAACCGAGTTTCCTCATGCCGAGATTCGCGAAATGTCAGCCCGCCATGGCGATGGCTTGCCGGATTGGTTCGAGTTCCTGTCCGATTCCGAGCAGGTCGCCCGCCGTGTGATGGAAGTGGATTACAAGGTCTATGCGGACGGTGAAGCGTTGCTGGGTTGGCTGAACGCCACGGTTAAATTGAAAGCGGGGACGCCATTTGAGGCCGCGGATCTGCTCAAGTCATTGGCGAAGGATGTGCAGAGTCGTCTGAGTGCCGCCAATGCCGAGATTGCCCACTTCAAGATGACCTTCAGTCCGGATGATGGATTTGCGGAGACCGCCGTGATCAATCTCGTGCGGAACGACTTTGTCCCGGAGCTGTCGCAGGATCTGGATGAGTCCGCCACAAGCGGACAACTGATCCTGAATCTGCGGGCTGAAGCCGATCCGGATCAGTTGGCAAAGGCAGTTCGTGAAGGTGTTGAATCGCTGACCGACTCGTTCGGGGATCTCGATGCCTCACTGGAACACCTCGAACATTTCAAACCGGGCAAACCGACCCCCACCCATCGCCTCGCGGAAGCCTGAGCCCTCCTTGATTTCCGCAGCGCTGCAGGAGGCTGGCGCGAAAGGGATCTCTCCTGACGGAAATGAGCTACTTGGGGAACGGGATGTTGAAGAGTTGGAACGGGTTCTTGCTCGGCTTGTTGGTTTGGGTGTTTTGATTCGCTACGGGCTGTTTTTTGTTGCCGCCGAAAAGCCCGCCCAGGCCTTTGAGAGCATTCCCAACCTCGGACTTACCTTGGCCCAACAGATTCCCCACCGCTTTCTCAGCCCCATCCACGAGTCCCTTGGCTGAACCGCCGGCCATGCTTCCTCCCAGTGCCACCACACCCATCGTATCAACCTTGGTGTCGGGCGCGCCGAGCGTTCCCACGATGGTCAATATGGAAGGCAATTTCGTGAACGGGGCTTCAGTGTGCTGCAGCTTGAGCCCTCCCGAAACCGTCTTCGCCAGCCAGATATCGACCGGGATCTGCAGTGGTGATTCGGTGAGTACGTCATGAATCGGAATTACTCCTTTGGCTTGGGCGAGCAAGACCGCGCTGCGGACATCAACCGAGCGAACTACGAAGCTGCCCTGCCCCATGCCGAGACTTGCGGTGACATGGGTGATCGGGGATTCCGTCACGCTGGGGATGCCCAAGAAATTCGCCACTCCCTTGAGTGACATATCCACAAAATTCTTCCCAATGTTCTTCAGCATTGAAAAAGTCGAATTGCTGACCGGAGCCGGCGCGGCAGGTTTGACCTCGGTCAGACGGATCATCGCGTTAGTCAGATAAACATCCACATTGCCGTTGAGATTACGCTTGAGGTTGCGGCCGGTAATTCCGCCACCATCGATCCGCATGTTTGCCACGAGTTCGCCGCGGGCCCGTTTGCCGAGTTCGGGCGTGAACGACATGAGAGCCGGGCGAATGGGCACCCGGTCGGCCTGGAAGAGAATGTTGTATTGGAAACCCGGCACACCGGTCAGCAGGTTCACCTGCGCCCGTACAGGCGCGCCGGAGAGATACAGCTGGCACGGAGACAGTGCGATGGATTGACGATCGACACTCGCCGTGGCGACGAAGTTGGACATCTCGATCTCGCGCAGGTAAACGCGGCCGATCCGGACGTCAAACCGGGAATTCTTGACCGGGAGCGTGATCGGAGCCGGTTCCTGAGGCGGACCCGCCGGCGGCGGAATTTCGGCGGCGGGGGCGGCTGGAGCGGGTTGCTGCCCTTGCAACAGATCGAAGTAGGGCGTCACGTCCAGAGAGTTCGCGGACACAACCAGATTGGCCTCGGTGGCGGTGGGGTCCGTGAGGTTGACGCGACCACTCACCTTGATTTCGTTCTCCGCTCGATGAGTCGGATCGATCTTCAGTTTGAACTTCTTGAAATCCAGAATCTTCTCATTCATCGATCCCATCACACCGACCTCCAATGACAAAGGTTTTGCCGGCAAGGTTCCTGAGGGATCGTAAACCACCAGATTGGTGACCGAGAACGAGGCGTTGATGTCGGAGGCGTTGGCCAGGTCAAATATGCCCTCCGCCGTGGCATTGATGTCCACGCTTCTCAGGGACTTGTCACCGAGCAAGCCTTTCGACAGGGGGGCCAGCAAGGTCTGATTGAGACCCGCAAGTGACAATTGAAAATTCCCCTTCTGCGTTTCCGCACTGAAGTCGGCCTTGGCGGTGAAGTTGCCGGCATTCACCCCGTTGGCGGTCACCGCACCACGCAGCAAGGGCACGTTCAGTCTCATCGTGCCATGTCCCAGCTGCACTCCCGCATCAATTGCCGCGGCGACCCCGATGGGCGTCGATGGGATCATTCCGCTCGGATCCTGAATGACGAGATTTCCGACACTGAGATTCCCTTTTACGCCGGAGATGCCATTGGTTGAATACGAGGCATCAGCATCGGCATCCACACGAATCGAACTCAGTTGCAATCCTCCCAAGGCCGGGTTTGCGAACGGGGCCAGCAGAGCCTGGTTGATGTTTGTCAGCACCAATCTCACGGTGGCTGCACCGGATTCCAAGGCATAGGTCCCCTTGACCTTGAAAGTCCCGGCATCCATTCCCTGATGCTGCAGGCTGCCTGACAGATTCTCGATCAGCATCCCCTTGCGGTTGGCCTGGACCAACATGTTCACTTCGGTGGCAAAACGATCCAGCTGATTGCCAGCCACGTTGCCTGACAGCACGGGAACGGAGAGCTTTCCGTCCACTTTCTGCTGATTCATGTCGCCCTGGATGCTGCCGTAGAACGTGAATCCAGCCTGCGACAATTGGATTCCTGGAACCGGATGGAGGAGCAGCGAATTGGCAACATCCATCATTGAAGAGGTGCCGAGACTGAACTGCATCGTATCCAGATTCGCACTGCCCGCGGCCTTGATGAAGGCGAGCCGGACCCCGTTGCGGGTCGCTTCCATGTTCAGCTGCTCCAGCTTCAGAT
>JAYPXF010000310.1:0-7059 GCA_038154405.1 Verrucomicrobiales bacterium
ACGAGCAGAAACAACAAGCAGCATAATCACATCAATGCACTCCCTGATGGCTGCCATTCACAAACCCTCGTCCACGACTTTCGGACATATCTCTCGATAGGTCTGATCGTCAGTGAAAATGACCAGGAAGTTCGGACGCTCGGCGGCGAGGGTGGTGACGGCGAACAGGGTGGCAATTAGAGAACGGATCATGGGTAGGCCTGAAATTAGCCATCCCGCATGATGGTTTCAATGTCGGGTTGAAAGCCTATTTCGCAGCCTTCTTTCCACGCAAGTATCCGAGCATTTCGAACTTGGGCAATTGCTCTAGAAGTTGCGCGACGATCTTCGAGTCCGCGGAACGTTTGGCCTGGTTGGTATACTGGTGCGGATCCTTCTTCAAATCATACAGCTCCATCGATCCATCCGAGTAGCGGATCAGGCGATGCCGATCGGTGCGGATGGAGATGTGGTCCTGATAGGCGGTGAGGATCGGGTGATCGTGGGAGGTGAGCGGGTTTTTCAAGAGCGGGACGAGGGAGTTTCCGTGGACGTGGCCTGGCTTCTTGATGCCAGCCAATTCCGTGATGGTGGGATAGAGGTCCATCAACGAAACGGGACGTTCACAGATCTGTTTTGCTTGGGTCAGGCCGGGGACGCGAAACATCATCAGGGTGTTCGCACCCTCTTCCCACATTGTCCCTTTCTGCCAGTGGTGTTTCTCGCCAACGTGAAAACCGTGGTCGCTGATCAAAACGACGATGGTATTGTCGCGATAGGGACTGTTCTCCAAAGTATCAAGCACGCGTCCCACCTGGTGGTCGGCGTAGGTCGTGGCGGCCAGGTAAGCCTGTACGCCTTTGCGATACTGTTTGTGCTCCAGCGCCTGGTAGTAGGTGCTGCTGATCAGCTTACGACCGGGTTCGGGAATATCTTCGAGGTCGTCCTCCTTCACGGGCGGCAGATTGATTTCGTCCAGCGGATACATGTCGAAATACTTCTTGGGGACATACCAGGGCATGTGCGGGTGAAAGAGACCGCAGGCGATGAAGAACGGTCGGTCGTGCTTCATCTTCAGGGCCTTGATGGCGCTGTCGGCCACCTTGGTGTCGTTCATCTCGCTTTCCTTGAGATGGGTGACGCCCCAATCGCGTTCGGTCAGCTTGCCGTTCTTGGCCTTGGCAAAACCATTGAAGGGCGTGCCCGGAGGCGCTGGATCGCGCTTGTGCCGCCAGGACTGATCCCAGTTCACGCCATCCTTGTATCCATGACTGATCTTGCCCGAGGTAGCCATGTAGTAGCCCTGTTCTTGAAACAACTTCGGAAACGACACCGCCTTCGCCAGGACGGGATTGTCGCTGATCTTCAATCCGTTGTCGGTATGGCCCGATTGCCAAGGAGCAACGCCCATCAGGAAGGCCGTCCTAGAAGGAGAACACTTCGGGCTGGCAGCATAGGCCCGGGTAAACTGAACGCCACTCTCGGACAGTCGTTTGATATTCGGCGCAATGACCTTTCCAGTATACCGGCCGGGCTTGTTGAGCATCCACGTGTTGAGGTCATCGATAATCAGCAGCAGAACGTTGGGCTTCTTGAAGGCAGCGGCTTGAGCAGTCGGAGCATTCAGGCTGATGAGAAGGGCGAGGAGTAGGAGCTTCATTGGTTTCATTCAAAGGGACGGACGGTCGGCAATCTCAGCTGTGGCTGGTCGAGACAACCGAAATGTGAAAGGGAACGAACGCAGGCAGTGACAGGTAACGGTTATTCTGAGGCGGCCTGCGTAGTTGTCTCCACGATCAGCAATTACGTTCGCGAACGAAGGTTTCAACGGGCACCCCCAGCCGATAGACCATCGCGAGCATGCCGTCCACCTCCATGCGTCCACCCTTCCTGGTGCCGGTGATCGTGGAAGTGCTCACGCCGATTTCTCGGGACAGTTCTGCCCACGTCATTCCCCATTCCTTTCGCTGCTTTTCGAGAGCTCGATACAGGGCTTTGGAATCGAATCTCTTCATGGTTTCGGGCGAGAGCTGAAATATGCGGGATATTCCACGCTGAAGCGATTCAGGAATCGGAAGATTTCGCCTCTTCCGCTACCGCCTGATCTGACGGGGCGATGAGTTTGAGTATGAACCGACGGCCGCGTCACCTGAGGGACAGCGACGTCGTCTCGAAGAATAGAACCGGTTGTCTCAGAACCGGCCGATCAACGCGGCACGGATTCCAAACGGTTCCACCGGGTGGAAGTGCCGGTCTTCGATGGACGCACCCGCGGGATCGGTGGCGAGGCGGGAACCATAGAAGTAGGAGATGTCATGATCCTTGCGGTTGAGCAGGTTGAACGCGGTGACGGTCAGGTCCCAGTTCTTGGCGAAGCGATAACCGGCGCTCAGTTCCATGCGCAACGCGGGACGGGAACGGACCGTGTTGGCCTCATTCAACGGACCCGGACCGAAGTAGCGGGCGCGAAGCGCGCCATGCCAATTGCCGATGTTGTCCAAAGAGATGCCGGTATTGATGACCGTCTCCAATGAATTCGGCACGTGATTTCCGCCGGCTCCTGCAGGCGTAGCCTTGAAACGTGCGTGCGACCAGGCCAGATCGAAATCGAGGGTCAGCTGCTCGTTGATCCGATAGTAGTTGGCGAACTCGACACCGAAGCGTTCGGTCGAGCCGGTGGCGTCGGTGTTGCCGGCGTCGCCGACAAAGAGCAGTTCAGAATCGCTATCGAGTAACCAGAACGAGAGGGAGCTTTGCAGTCCGGCGATGGCCAGCGTGCGCACGCCGATTTCCAATCCAATCTGGCGCACGAGCGGATCGACGGCGACCCCGTCATTAACAGCCGCCGTGGAAGGATCGTCCCGCAGGGTGGTGCCGCGTCCATCGTTGCTGTGGAAGCCCAAGCCGCCGTTCACATAGAGCTCGGTTTCACGCCACGGACCGAAGACGAGACTTAGCTTGGGGCTGGCGATGAAGTCGGTGGCGGTGCCGGAGTTGACTGCGTTGTCGCTTTCGACGTCGAAGTGATACAGGTCGCCACGAACACCGGCGATCGTGCGGAACTTGTCCGCCCACCAGGTTTCGTTCCGGTAGTACGGACTGATGCTGAATTCGAGAACGTCGTCGGAACGCACCGTGCCGATGCGATTGCGGGCTGCGGTGTTGAACAGACCGTTGTCAATGACGTCGGTCCGCGATTGGAGACCGAGGGTGTTCTCCGTTTCGCGTTCCGCCCAGGTTCCGTACATCGTGTGGCTCAGGTCAAAGCCGACCGTAGTCCGTTTGTCTTCCTGGTGGAACTGATCTCCGCTCGCCGCGTTGCTCTCGAAGAAGGTGAAGTTGGAGAACAGGTCGAGATCCGAATAGACCGCGTAGGCGGCCGCACGGGTCGAGGAATTGTCGCCTTCGCGATGCCACTCACCATTCAGGCTCAGGCGATAAGAAGTGCCGCCATCGGTCGCATCGATCGTGCCCAGGCGATCCACCAGTCCGGCGCGAACGGCCCGTTCGGGAATCTGGTCGGTGGCGTTCCAGTCGCTCCAGTATCCCATCGCCGTGATGCTGTGGCCGAGGGCATCGTCGCCGGCGCTGTAGCGGGCCACCGCATTGACCTTGTGAAGGTTGTTGTCGTTCACCCACGGTCCGTTGTCGCGCAGGTATTCACCGCCGAGCAGGAGTTGCCCGTCACCCAGCACGATCGAGTCGGCGGAGAAAACCCGCTGATAATCGAACATGCCGCCTTCAATCGTGGCGATACCCTGATCGAGGGAGTCAACATACGACAAATGGACCTGGCCGGCCGTGCCGAAATCGCCGACCTCCGCAAAGTACGGCCCCTTGCGAAAGCCGACTGTCCGGAGCAGTTCCGGCATCAGCGGATTCAAGTCGATGTAACCCTGCCCGTGACCATGCGTGCGTTGGTTGAACGGCATTCCTTCAAAATCCACGGCCAGATCCGTGCCGTGATCGAGATTGAAGCCGCGGAGAAAATACTGGTTTCCCTTACCACCACCGCTGTGCTGGGTGACGATCAGTCCCGGCACGGTCTCCAGAACTTCACCGGATCGAAACAGGGGCCGGCGCAACAGTTGCTCATTGCCAACGACGCCTTCATTCGCCGAGCCGGCGATTCCGATCAGGCTGTCGCTGCGCCCGGTGATCACCAGTTCGGGCAACAGAACGGCTGCGGTGGGGGCGGGTGAGTTGGTTTCGGACTGGGCGGACGCCGTCACCCCGGCCAGGGTGAGTGAAAGCAAACCAAGGCTCGTGGCCAGATTGTGCGAACGGGAAAGGTATTGTCTGCGAAAGTTCTTCATGGACGTGCGTGATGCATGATTTGGATAGGGATCCGAAGGCCCGCCTGCCCGCAGTTCATTCGTTTCTCGAACGAAGGCGAGGACAAGGGTTTGGCGCTGCGCATCCGGAATGCGCGCGAATCAGGAGAACGATTGCGAAGGCGGGGCACGGCCGGGCGGCTGAACCGGTGCAGAGGGAAAAGGGATCGAGTAGTACTCGGTCAAAGAGCATTCCCAGAGAATGGAAATCGTGAAGCCCGGCGGCGTTGTCGAAGTGGCAATCAACAGCTCCTCACCCAGCAGGTCGATCAACGGATTGGTGTGTTCATGACGACCTGTTGGTGAATGTCCATGGGGATGATGAGCGTGGTCATGACCGTGTGGATGATGAGGGTGGTGATGATCATGTCCGTGATGGGAATGTTCATGAACATCTTCATGACGGTGAAAGGCATCGTGTGCCGTTTCACTGCGAACCAACATGCCCAACCCGGCCAACAACACTGCCAGGAAACCGGAGAGGCATCTCCGCGTCCAATGACTCTGGTTGCTGTATCCTGACTTCGGCACGGGCCGGATTCAACCGGAACACCAAGGGGTGGGCAACAGTGAACTGGCGTGGCACGGGCGGCCCGCATGTGTGTTCTCAGGCGGGCCGCCTGAGCTACGATTCTCACAAACGAACGCGCCCGGCAGGTGAGCCTCAATTGCAGATGGGCGCAGAAGTCGCTACGCTGTTGGGAGCATGTCCGAGACAATCTGCCTTACCACTGCGCCGCCGTTTGTTGAAGTGGAGACCGGTGCGGAGCCAAGGATCGATGCTTTCGATGTCCGCATTCTGCGAGACATCGACGCCGGTGCACCGTGGCCGGAGGATGATGCCGGTGAGGTTGAGGCGATGTTCTGTTCGCAGCCGCCACCAAACTTCAAAGCCTTTCCGAATCTACGCTGGCTGCAGATCGAGTCGGCCGGCTATTCGCATCTCTTTCCCTGCCACCTTCACGAAACCAACATAACTGTCACCAACGTGCGCGGCGTTTTCGACTGCCCGATCGCGGAATGGAACATCGCGATGATGATCAATCTGGCACGTGATCTGAGAACGTTGATTCGTAATCAGGACGCGGCGATCTGGAAACGCTCGGCCCAGTTTACCGGCGAGATCCGCGGACGGACGCTGGGCATCTGGGGATACGGCGGCATTGGTCGGGAAACGGCGCGCCTAGCCAGGACGATGGGAATGCGGGTGCATGTGCTGGCCCGGCAGCCGGGCAAATCGCGCGCGGATTCGACCAGTGTTGAAGGCACGGGAGATCCCGACGGTTCATTGCCGGACAGGTATTTCACCGCGGCAGACAAAGCCGAGTTTCTTCGTGGGCTGGATTTCCTGGTGTTGACGCTGCCGCTGACTGCGAAGACCGAAGGGATGATCGGCGACGCCGAACTCCGCACGCTTCCCCCGGGCGCCTTTGTTCTCAATCCTGCGCGAGGAAAACTGATTCAGGAGCAGGCCTTGCTGGCGGCATTGCGCGAGGGACACTTGGGTGGCGCGGCGATCGACACCCACTATCAGTACCCACTTCCACCTGAACATCCGCTCTGGAGTTTTCCAAACGTGATTCTGACGCCTCACATCTCCGGAACAGTTTTCTCGCCAAACTACAAGGAGGACCTGTTGCGCGTGTTTCGGGAAAACGCGGCCCGATTTGTCGCGGGGCGACCGTTGCTGAATGTCATTCCACCGACCGATCTCGAAAGTTGAATGAAAATCACCGGAGTCCGAACCGTTCTTTGCACGGCGCCGCAGCGCGACAACTTCATGAAGTCGCGCGCACGCCGCTCGGCCGCGTTTGTCATCATCGAGACCGATACCGAGTTGACTGGATTGGGTGAAACCTATGCCGGCTATTTCGTGCCCGAGATGGTTCCGGAAGTGGTGGAATTCTACGCGCCGATTCTGATGGAGCAGTCACCACTCGATATCGAGGTGCTCTATCAACGGATGTTCACGGCTGGCAAATTCTGGGCGCGTGTCGGTCTGGGATCCATCGTGCTGAGCGGAATCGAAAACGCGCTCTACGACCTGAAGGGCAAGGCCCTGGGTGTGCCGGTCTATGAGCTGTTGGGTGGGCGTTGCCATGAGACCTTGCCTTGTTATGCGACGGGCGGGACGAGTCCCCATGATCGCGGCGAACTGGCGGGCAAGGTGGAGCAATACCTGTCGGTGGGATTCAATTCCGTAAAACTGGGAGCCGGAACCTATCGTCCGGGTCATCCGGTGTTGGCATCAAGAACGGCTCAAGAAGCCGCCGATGTCGAGGTCGCCAAGATTGAGTTTCTCCGTGAGCGCTTCGGTGACTCTTTTGAACTCAACCTCGACGCGCACATGGACAACCTCGGTGAGCAGGACCAGATCTGGGATGTGGCCACCGCGACCGGGGTGCTCAAGGCCTTGGAATCTTATCCCGTCGGTTTCTTCGAAGAACCTCTGCCCTATACCGACAAGCGTGCTTATGCCGAGCTGCGATCCGGCACCCAGATCCCAGTTGCCGGTGGTGAGTGTCTCACCAGTCTGGAGGAGTGGCGCGATTGGCTCGAGCTCGAACCATTTGCGTTGGCGCAACTCGACGCGTCGTTCATGGGCGGTTTGAACAGCTTCATCCAGATCGCACGGCAATGTGAATCGAACGGAGTCTCGATCGCCACCCATGCCTGGTCCGCCACCCCGGGAGTGGCGGCCAATCTGCATGCGGCCTTTGCCTGTCCCAATGCCGCGATCTGTGAA
>JAYPXF010000311.1:0-1732 GCA_038154405.1 Verrucomicrobiales bacterium
CCCCGGTTCGTCTTCGCCGGCACACTGGACATGACCGATCTCTCGACCGGAAACGTCGTCGTGAATCGCATCACCAAGGCAAACTGCTCCCGGGAAAACGGTTGGATTCCCGCCAATGGCCTCGTTTACACCACACCCAAACACTGCACCTGCTGGCCCATGCTGCGCGGCTTCGTTTCGATGGCTCCCAGTGGTGGCGAATACACGAAGGTCACCCGACCGGTCGAGGAACTTGAGTTTCCTCTGGAACTGGGTCCGGCAGAACGGGACACCAAGGCCGCTGCTGCGAAGCCGGATGATTGGCCGCTCTACCGCAATGATCGTTGGCGCAGCGGCAGCACCAAGTCACCCGGACCGGAATCACTGAACCAGATCTGGTCGGTCAAACTCTCGGCGGACGAAGACCTAACCCCTTTCGGATCGGAACCTGGTGGTCCCATCCTTCATGACTGGCGGGAGAACCCGGTGATCAAGGGGCCTCTGAGTGCACCCACCGTCGCCAACGGACTGGTCTACGTCACCCGGCCAAACGCCCATGAGGTGATCGCCGTCGATGCCCGTTCAAGCAAGGTGCGCTGGCGCTTCACCGCAGTCGGCCGTGTGGACACCCCTCCTGCCATCCACAAGGGACTCACACTCTTCGGCACTGCCGCCGGCTACGTCTACGCCTTGCGCGCGGATACAGGTGAACAAGTCTGGCGTCTGCGCGCGGCTCCCAGTGACGAACGCATCGTCGCATACGGTCAGGTGGAATCGGCATGGCCCGTGCCCGGAGCCGTCTTGATCATCAACGACACCGCGTACTTTGCCGCCGGGCGTCAACCGCTCGCGGATGGCGGTGTGCTGGTGTTCTCAGTCGATCCGATGACCGGACAACGCCATTGGGTTCATCGCATCGACACCATCCCGCAGAAAGGCGACTACGAAAACTCCGGCCTGGACTTCGATCCATTCGACATCCTCCACGCTGAAGGTGACAACATCACCCTGTCTCGCTGGATCATTTCGAAGGACGGCAAGAACATGAAGGTCGACAAGTGGAACGCCTTCGCGAAGCTCAATACGGGCTCCGGCTCCTGTTATGTTCCACGCGGTTCCTGGACTTATGGTGCACGTCACCAACATCGTTTCCCCGGTGAAGCCCGCCGCCGACCATTGACCGTGTTCAGCGACAATCTGGTATTCGGTTCCCGCAATGGCACGACAGAATTATTCCGTCGCGACTACGATTTGGAAAACGGCGAAAAATTCAGCGACCGCTGGATCACCGGCTGGGCCGCCGCCGGCATGGCGCGCAAGGGCGAGAAGCCTTACCGCACCTACAAGATTGCCGAGAAAGCCAAGTGGATTCAGGAGCTCTTCACTCCCGAGGAAGAGAAGAATAAACCGGTCCGTCGCGGAACCCAGCTTTACAACCGCCTCCACGGAATGGCTCTGGCCGGCAACGATCGCCTTTACGTCGCGCATGAAGATGGAAGGTTGAAATGCGTGAATGCCAAGGACGGATCCGTGCTCGCCGAGACCACCATTTCCAAGCCTTCATGGGACGGCATCGCAATTGCCAATGAGCGCCTGTTCATCACCACTCAAACCGGTGATTTGATCTGCCTCGGCAAGCCGTTTGATCAGGCCTTGTGAATTCAGTCGTCCCTTTGGAACGCTGGGAATGGCAGCGGAAGTGAGCAAGGAGCTCCCGGTTCTTTTGAGCAAGCGGCCACCCCGGTGGGGAGAG
>JAYPXF010000311.1:1742-2496 GCA_038154405.1 Verrucomicrobiales bacterium
CCACAGCTGCCGGAGATGCATTGAACTTGTCTTCCAAACGATTCACGCAAACAAAATCCAACGACTTCTTCCCCTGCTTCATCACAATCGTGTTCCCGCTACGATCTGCCACGTAGACATGCCCTCCGGCAGCGATTGGTGACGCAAACACTTCGCGAATGCCACCCAACCGATAGGGACCATTGATATTCCCTCCCGTCTTCGTGTCCAACATGGAGAGAATGTTCTGGTTATGGCGCAAAAAGATCAGCGTTCCGTCATGCAACAACGGTGACGGCACATAAGGCGTCAGTCGGTTCAACTTCCAGATCACCTGATCCGTTTCCGTCACATCCCCTTTTGCGCCGTCCAACCGAATGGCCAACATCGCCTGCCAATCGTAACTGTTGGCGGCGAACACGACGCCGTTTTCCGTCACTGGGGAGGCAACGACATTTCGCGACAAGCCGCGGCATTCCCAGATCACGCTGCCATCCTTGAGATCGTAACCGCGCACCGCTCCGGTGGCGCTCACCACCACCTGCACCTTACCTCCGTGTTCCACAATCAGCGGCGTCGACCAGGAAGTCATCTCGTCACGTTGCACCTCCCAGATCTTTTTCCCTATCCGCGTGTTGAACGCCATCAGGCGCGACTGTTTCTGATGATCCCAATTCACGACGAGCGTGTCGCCATGCAGGGCCGTAGAACTCCCCTCACCCAGCGCAAGACGCGACTCCATTTTGAGCGATGATCACAGCTACTATTCTACCTC
>JAYPXF010000311.1:2547-7052 GCA_038154405.1 Verrucomicrobiales bacterium
ATTGACACGAAAAGATGCCTTCCATCCGTGACCGGGGAATTCGACGCCAAACTCCCGGTGAAATGCCCTCCTTCGTGCGGAAACTCCTTTCGCAGTTCAGTCTCCCAAACCATCTTGCCGGATTTCCGTTCCACCGCCACCACGACAAACCGATGCGATCGGGTGACCGGGAAATTGTCATGCGCCCCCTCCACCTTGCTGTATACCGGTTCGCGTTCCTCACCCACCGGAATGGCAGCGGTTACGAAGAGCAGATCATCCCATACGATCGGCGTCGAGTGCCCTCCCCCCGGCAGCTTCAGTTTCCAACGCACATTGTTATTCTCGCTCCATGCCGTCGGAGGCTTGGCATTCGGGGCCACGCCGGTCTGCAGCGGACCCCGCCATGTTGGCCAGAAATCCCGCGATGGCGCAGCTCCATTGAGCAGAGCCAGTGCCGCGAGCATCACAATTAAAACGGCAAAGATCCTTCGCATTGTCAGTCATCCGATCCTGGCACGCAACCGCCGGTCCGTCCATGTCGCGAACAGGAATCAATTGAAGCGACCGTGGTTCGCGATCATATTTCCCGGAATGGACATTGAAGCGGCATTGACGGCACTCCTGCTGGGGTTCGCATCCCTGCCAGTGGCCGTCCATGTCCATCATTCACGTGGTGCCCGCGGATCACTGATTGTCGGAGTCATCTGGCTGTCCACCACCATCGCCTTCACCTGGGCCAGCCGCACCAACAGACCGGACCCGCGATATCTCCCGCCCGAAACCAGCATGCCCACCGAGGTGCCAACCGCCGGTTATGCGACTTCCGACACCTGCCGTTCCTGTCATCCGGACGAATATCACAGCTGGCATTCGTCCTATCACCGATCCATGACCCAATTGCCGTCGAAAACCTCAGTGCTCGGCGATTTTGCGGACCGAACCGTCGAGGAAATGGGACATCGTTTCGATCTCTCCACGAAGGGAGAAAACTTCTTCGTCAAAACCGATTTTCTTGCCAACTGGGTACCGGCCGGATTCCCGACGCCTCGCAGCAGGAAGCAGATCAAACTGCTCACCGGATCACACTTCATGCAGGTGTATTGGACCTCCACGGGCGACACCCGAAAACTCGAGATGCTCCCCATCGTCCACTTGGTTGAACAGGATCGCTGGGTGCCGCGCGACTCCGTGTTCCTGATGCCGACCCGACACATGGGAACGGAGGCCGGCCGTTGGAACTCCACCTGCATCAAGTGCCACACCACGCAGGGAGAGCCACGCATGGACGACGCGTTCAAGATGGACACGCAGGTGGCTGAGTTCGGCATCGCCTGCGAGGAATGCCATGGTCCAGGAGAAGAACACATTGCCGCCAACCAGAATCCGCAGCGCCGCTTCGCACTGCATCAGTCAGGCGAACCGGATCCCACCATCGTCAACCCCGCGCGACTCAGCGCCAAACGTCAGTCGGAGGTCTGCGGGCAGTGCCACGGAACCTTCTTTGACCGCCAACACGGGGCGCAAAATGCCTATCGTCCGGGCGATGACCTGTTCGCGACGCACGACCTGCTGGAAACAGATGATACCGAAACCATCGAACGCATCAGGGCGGATCGCGGGGACATCTATCTGCGCGGCAAGTTCTGGCCAGACGGAGTATTGCGAGTCGCAGGACGGGAACTGAACGGCCTGGTCCGCAGTCCGTGCTACACCCACGGTGACGAGAAAGCCGGCATCATGTCCTGTTTGGATTGTCATTCCTCCCACACACCGGACGGGGACACCCGGCCACTCAAGGAATGGGCCAATGACCAACTGCAACCGCAGGGCCTCGACAACACCGCGTGTTTGAAATGCCATGAAGAATTCCACGACACACCCGCCCTGACACGCCACACGCATCATTCGGCAACATCAACTGGCAGCCTCTGTTACAACTGCCACATGCCCCACACCACCTATGGACTGATGAAAGGTGTGCGCAATCACAACATCGGCTCACCTGACATCTCCGTTACCCGCAATACCGGTCGACCGAACGCCTGCAACCAATGTCACCTCAACAAGACCATTGAATGGACCGGCCGACACCTGCACGAATGGTTTGATCAACCATTGCCGGACGACCTTACGGAGGAAGAGAAAAACGTGGCTTCGTCGATCATTCGTATTGTGAAAGGCGACGGCTCCCAACGCGCTCTGGCGGCCTGGACCATGGGATGGGATTCCGCCAAAGAAGTTTCCGGCACCGACTGGCTTGCGCCTTACCTCATTCAGTTGCTCGACGACCCCTATCATGCCGTCCGTTTCATTGCGCAACGCTCCCTGCGTAAACTTCCGGACTACCGCGACCTGCAATACGACTTCATCGCCGATGAAAACAGTGTGACGGCCGCCAAGGACAAAGGACGCAAACGATTCGAGTCATCCGATGTTGATTCCAACGATCCGATTCTCTTGATGGACTCCGCCGCGAAACCGGATCCAACCCGCTTCAACGAACTTCTCAAGAACCGGGACAACCGACCAATCTCGATCGCCGAGTAATCAGCGTACGGAATCAACGATCCGGTTTCGAAACAACATCAACGCCACCGGAGATCTCTCCCACACAGCCCGGTTTGAGGAATGTCTGAGCAGACGGCTTGATGCCCCGACCAGCAGATCGAGATCACCGTCGCCATCGATATCTCCGGACGCGAGCTTCACCCATGGCGCCTTTCCACTTCCGACAACCGGCACCGGCTCAAACCCCATTTCGCCAGCGTTTCGATAGACGACAATGTTCGGGCCCGGTCCCGAACGGGCCGGCATCGGATCTCGAACCGCGACCAGATCCGGCGTTTGATTGCCGTCAAAATCTCCCACAATCAGATCCCTTACACCCGGCGCAGGAATAAACCCGTTGCGTTTAAAACCTCCGGCGCCGTCGTTCAGATGAATGTGAATTCCGTGATATTTCTTCGGACCTGAAACCGGACGATCATTTGCCTCAAGTGCTCCATTTCCGACCACGATATCAACCGCCCCATCGCCATTCATATCCGCCAGTTCCAAGGTCGAGTAGTTCCAGGTCGGCGGCATGGTCGTCACATCTCCGCGAACGAACGCCCCAGTCTCGTCCTGGAGAAAGCGATGAATCGCCTGCCGGCCTGAGCCCATCAGCACGACAATGTCGTTTCTGCCGTCGCCATCAAGATCGGCAATCCGGCTCTCAATGGCGCCCGCCCAATCCAGCAATTCCTCCATCCGGAATTCGTTCGTACCACTGCTCGTCAACAGGCTGACGCGTCCCAAGTAATTTCCACGCTCACAGATCACGGCGTCATTGATGCCATCCGCGTTCAAATCACCGACGGACACATGTGTCGGCCCTTGCAGATCTGAGCCCAATGTTCGCCGCATCGGTTGCTCTTTCCCCGGCTTTGACAGATGCAGCACCTGCCCGGCCGGATCGTCGTTCGGAACGGTGCTGCCGATCGTCGCGAGATAAAGCGCCTCCGCGGTCAACGCAATGCTCATCACCGGGCGTCCGAACATCTGGCTCGCCAGAAGGTCCCCCTTCGCATCAAGCACATCGAACCCACCATCCGCTGCGTTTCCCACACAGAGGACCTTTGAGTCGGCATCAATGGCGAGTGCCCCGATGTCCGCAGGACGGGCATAAGAGATTGCTTCACCGACAAACCAATCCCCATCGCCGCGAATCTCCGACTCCACCGTCGCGGACAATTCCAACGGTGCCTCCGACAAATAATAGGATGCCAAGGCCTGCCAATCATCGCGCGAGAGCACCGCATGTCGGGGGAACACCTGCGCCGCCTTCACCCTGTGTCCACCGGGGTACTGAGCATGATCAAAGGGTTTCAAACCCAGCCAGACAGTCTTGCCGGGAAGCAATGAAAACGCCCAATCATATCGCGACGCGATCGCCGGTTCCGGAAACACATGACAGGACGCACACAGACGCTGGGCCACCATTTTCCCTCGGGCCACGACTGCGGATGACGAAGCGGGATCTGTCGCGACAACAAGTTCATCGGCAGGCGTCTCAGGCGCGGATTCCCGACGCTGAAAAACCAGAACACAGCCCAGCACGAGCAGGAGCAGCCAAAGAAAAAACGGACCGCTTTCTCGTCTGGGATTCGTTTCCGCCATGCCGAAATCGCCTACTTGCGCGCCTGATAGTCCGGGTTGGGGCGAGGGATCTTGGCACCCATCCGTTTCAGCCCCGACATCAACCGCTTGTCCAATTCCTCGACCTTGTCCGGCAGCTCCGCCGCGAGGTTCTTTGACTCGCCCGGATCCTTGCCAAGATCAAACAACTCATTGATCCCCTCATGGAACTTGATCAGTTTGAAATCGCCTTTCCGAATGATGCTGTAGGGACCGGGCGCATGGCGATAATGCGGGAAATGCCAGAAGAGTTCGTCGCGCTGAAGGGATTTCTTACCGCCGCTCTTCAGGTGGGCAAGCAGTGAAGTGCCGTCGATCGCGTGGGATTGACCGATCTGGACCTGGGC
>JAYPXF010000312.1:0-6451 GCA_038154405.1 Verrucomicrobiales bacterium
CAAAGACCTGAACATCCAGCGGTTGCCAGCGCCGGGTCCGAAGTTGATACGCCGCCAGTGCCAGCAACACGCACTTCCCACGCGTGTAAAACGGAATCAACTCCTCCGCCCATATCTCCGGCAAACCCGCCAGCGCCATCGCCACCAACACGATCACCGCTTCCTTCCGCGTACGGGTTGAGATCTTTCGACCCAACGAACTGATCGCCAACAGATTTGCAACGATCAGACCGAAGTAGACCAGGCTCTCACCGAAGACAAATGCGACCACCGGAATCGCCACCGGCACCCAGACCGCCCGATCGCGCCCGTGGTAGCTGACCCAGTCGAACGGCCTTCCGAATTGCAACCACACGGTCCACGTCAACGCCCAAACCAGCGGAATCACAAAACCTTAAACGGAATTCGTCGGAAGCAAGGATTCAGCAAGACCACGGGTCATCCCCGGTTTGGTCATCATCGCTTTGGCTCCCCACTCTGGTGGCTTTTCGAATGGTCCTTCCAGATGCCAGAAAGAAAGCTCGTTGCGGAACATCAGCAGCCAAGTAGTCCGGATAAGAGCCAATGGCACGCTCTTCGGGATGAGGACTGGAATAGGGTTCATCCTCCGCACGCGACACGAACCCCACCAACCCCAAGGCCAAGATCGATATGGAGATACCGATTTGCGCGCTCATGCCGTTCAATGTATTCCGGCGGAACCAGCGCGCAATACACGGATCCCCCAAGTCATTCCACTGCCACACTCGCATCGGTCCACACCATGGAGGGAACCGCTCCGTCGGTTCCGCCTTTTCGCATAGTCAGCCACAACCCGGCATCGACGGAGCGATGCCCTCCATTCGGAGCAGCTTTACCTCAACAACAGTCGCCGCCATCGGTGCACTGGGTGGCTTCAGTGGTGGCGTCGTAATCCAATCCTTTGGTCTCGCGAGGATGGCGGATGCGCATGCCGTCGCAGTCGAACGGCTCCGCGTTTTCAGGAGCAACCGACTCACGCGGTTCAATGAATTCGAATGAATCGGCGTAGGGTTCTTTGCGATACAGATTGAAAGTCTTGTCACAGACCGCATAACGCTGTCCCCGCTCCATAGCATGACCGTCATCATCGAGCACTTTCTTGAACGGCCCCTTGTAAATGACCGCCAGATTCCGTTCAAAGCATTCGCCTTGTTTACCTTTCCAAGCCTCGATCGTCACCGACCGGAACTCGATGCCCTGCACGGTCTGCCACGGTTTTTCGTCCCGCTTCAGAATCCGGATGCCATAAAACCCGGCGTCCTCGAACGCCTTCACAAACTGATCCTCGCGCAGCGCTCCGGAAATACAACCGCTCCAGAGAATGGGATCGTCCTGCATGTCCTCGGTCACGTCTTCATCCGCCACAATGTCGGAAATGACCGCTCGTCCGCCCTTCTTGAGCACGCGAAAGATTTCCTCGAAAAGCTGCCGCTTTTCCCGCCCGTCCACCAGGTTCAACACGCAGTTCGAAACGACCACATCGATCGAATCGGTCGGGATCAACGGATGGCGCACACGCAATTCGGCGGCCAGTTCCTCCGCCGCGAGAAAGGAATTCGCGCCTGCAATCGGAGTGGCCAGCAACTCTTGATCGAGCTTCTCCAGATCGAGCGCGAGATCCTGGATCCGTCCCTTGCGAAACTCCACGTTCGCAAAGCCGGTCCGCTCGGCTACGATCGGTGCATTCCGGCGCGCGACTTCCAACATGTCATCCGTCATGTCCACGCCGATCACCCGCCCTTCTGCGCCCACGACCTGCGACGCGATGAAACAGATCTTGCCCGTCCCGCTGCCGAGATCGAGCACGGTCTCGCCCGGGTGGACATGTTTGCTGGGGTCGCCACAGCCGTAGTCCTTTTCGATCACCTCCTCGGGAATGATCTTCAGGTATTTGCGATCGTAATCAACGGGACAGCACAAGGCCACTTCCGGTGCGGAGGCGGCGGCGGCATAACGTTCCTTTACCGATTTCTCAACACTCGCCATGGGATAACGCGGTGACAGTAATTCAAAGCAGCTGCTTGAGGGATTCTTTTTTGCCGACGCGAACCATCACGTAGCTCAAACCAGCCTCGGACCAAGAAGCCGATGCCCAATCACCATGCTGCCCCAACAACGCTTCCTGCACTTCGGGCATGTCCGGCATGTCTTCGCGATCGAACACCAACAGATGAATCTCCGGACGCAGGCCGTCCTCGTTCGGCTTGAAGCAGATGATACGAAACGTCCGCCCGTCGTAACTGCCGGCGCAACAACCCATCATCGGAACGTCCACCAATCCGCGAGGCACCTGCACCGGCCGATCTCCCAGCCAGCGTTTGAGTTCATCCAGATTGTTTCCCTTGTGACTGAGCTTGGTGAGCTTGGCGACGTATTCCACAGCGAACTGATCCACCGGCTGGGGCTCCGCGCTGGATGGCATCGAAAGAAATGTAAGCGTCAGCAATACAGCGAAACACGCCGCCACCGCCAAATACGCGGGTTGCTTCCATAACGGTGTGGGATGTGTCACCTTTCCACCCGCGAGAATCGCATCCTTCAAACCGTCGGGCGCTTTCAACGTCTTCAGTCTACCGACAATGACGCCATCGAATTCCTCCTCTTCATCCAGCCATAGCTGCAACTCCTGTTCCTGATTCGCCATCTCCAACGCCTCGATCACCTCCGGATCCGCATCGTCCTGCCCCCCCGGTCGCCGGGCCTGCAATATGAATTTTGCCTGTTCCTTATCCATTTGCTGTCTTGCGCAATTGATCCGCATCCAAGGCCACCACATTGTCCGCCGGTCGCCTGGTCCTTCGGGCTTTTTCCACTGATAAGATCTTCCGCAGCTGCGCCTTGCCGCGAAAGAGACGGCTCATGACCGTCCCAGTGGGAATTTCCAGCATTTCCCCGATTTCAGCATAAGCGAGTTCTTCAAGATAGAAAAGCGTCAGCGGCGCGCGATAAACGTCATCCACCTGCTGCAATGACTCGATCACCGTGCTGCCGTCGAGATCATTGACGACGGTGGAATCCGCCGGCGGAAGTTCATGTTCCACCGCGTCCATGCTGTGATGGCGGAACTTCGTCTCGCGACGGCGGCCGCAAAGGAATTCGCGATGCAAGGTCGTGAACAGCCAGGATTTCACCTTGGCCTTGTCCCGCAACTGATGTCCCTTGGCTGCCCAGAGATAAAAGGTCTGCTGGGTGAGATCGCAGGCCTGGTCCTCATTGCGACTCAGGCTGAGCGCAAATCGAAACAGGCCCTCGTAGAACCGGTCCACCAAATCATTGAAATCGAGCGATTCCACGGGCATGTGAGATCTCTTGAACGGGATTATTCCCCGAATTTCTCCGGAAAGGCCTCCGGAAAGTCGTTTCGCAGCATCCGCTCCACCGCAGTGTGTTTCCGTAACCCGGAATAGCGCCGCACCAACTCGCCGTTCGACGTCAAATGAACCACCGCCGGCACCTCCCCAGCGTTCAGTGCCAGCGTCGCCTTGCCGGTGGTGTCAAAGACCACGTCAAACCCAAGTCGCATATCCCGCACGATCTTGCCGAAAAGATCGATCATCTGTTGTTGCTGCTCCGCAGTGTGATGATGGTGGTGTTCGTGTCCGCTGTCGTTAACATGCGGCTCCTCGAGGTCATGGATCTCAAGAAAGTGATTGTGCTCATCCGGCACGGCGTCCAACGACACTCCGACGATCTTCACACGATCCTTGATCCGACCTTTGAGTCGAGCGATTTGGGGCAACATTTCCTGGCAGGACGGGCAATAGGTCACGAAAGACACCAACAGAGCGGACGACCTTCGATATCCGTCGAAACAAATTTTTCGCCGTCGGCCCGCTCGAATAGAAAGGCGGGAAACAGACGACGCGCCCCCAGCGAAGCCGGTTGTACCACGTCGATCGCCGGCCACAAGTTTGCATTTGTGGCTCACCACGTCTGTGCACGGGCGAGACTGGCATTCGCATCATCCAATCGCTCCCGCAATTCACTTTCCGGCATTCCGACACAACGGGTTCCCATCTTCACGGACACGCCATGATCAACGCCGGAGAATGCCTGCATCGTCACCGCGGAGCGAAGCCGAACCTCGAGTTCCTGTCCGTCCATCATGGCGGCGATTTCGTGAATGGTATGGTGACCTTCCCCACGCGCAGACGATCCATCGCATACAGCTGCACAAATGGATCATCGCAATGCAGCTGGGCCCGCACCAGGTTGACCCATTGCGGATGCCGAATCGTATACAACGTGCTGATGATCAGTTCCCGATGTCCCAGATCCGAATCGTTGAGCGCCTCCAACACCATGTTCCAATGGCGATCGACCAGTGCGGAATCGAGTAGGCTCCGCAGATGCAGGTAATCGATCGCCGCGCGGCGATGCATCAGTTTGCCGGAACTCCACAAGCGCCCCAGAACCAAGCGCTCGCTACGCTCCGTCAACGATCACCTCGGTGAGCACTTCCGATGTTGGCGACGAGGCGGCCAGTAAAGCGTGAAGGTTTGTCTGCAGTCTTATCTCGCCACGACCGACCAGCACCCGACCAACAGAACCAACAACAACACCAATCCCACCCGGCGGCGCGGAGGCGTTTGCGACGCGGCCGGGTTGTCGGTTTTGCTCTCGGTCATGGCACACGCAGACGGGTCTCGGGATAGAAGGCCTGCCAAGCGAACCAATAAGCTTTCACATACGGCCAAGCGGCGCCAGTCCCAACCTCACGCACCTCCGCCGACCGGGATGCCGGATCGAATCGAACCCGCACTTCAGTGGTGCCAACCGCCAGTTTCACCTCTTTCTTTTCCACCAGAGATTGAATTGGCACCGCGTGCGCCACTCCATCCACAATCACCCCGATCACCCAATCCTTGTTTTTCAAGTCGTTCCGAATCTTCCCCACCGGAAACATGATCCCCTCCCGCTTCTCGTAACCGCGATAAGGCATCACCGCGTAGTTACGACGAAATCCCGTGTCCGTGGAAAGCACGCGTCCCTTGGGATGTTTCTTCCGCCATGCGTCAAAGGTCAGGTGTTCTGAGACCAGCAGCTTCAACTTCGCATCTCGATGCACTCCCGACACCGCCGACATTTTGAGCTGCGACCACAGCGATTCCGTCTGTCGGTCGTACATCAGCACGTCACTCCTGTAGAGCAGACCGGAAACGCCGAAATCCAACACGCGTCCTCCAATCATCCGGTCGAACACCATGCAGGTTCCACAAAGCGGACAATAGGTCACCGCGATCCGGTTCGTGCCGATCGAATCGTTCACGATCTCGTGCCACACCAGCACCCGCAGCGGATAGGCCCGGGCCTCGCCACCGAACGATACTCCCACCACCAAATCGTCCGGCTTCAGAAACTTCGCCTCGTTGATGGCAACAAACTTGGGATTGTCAATCGACGGAATGCCGTCCTTCGGCGGGCCACCCCGCTCAATCGCGCCCTGCGGAATCGAAGCGGAGGTAACGTCGAACCCGTTGACGATCCGACGTTGCGATTTGCGAGATTCCGAAGCCGCCTGTGCGGTTGCCCGCACCGCAACGTTGTCTCCACACCCTGAGAACACCACCAGCCAGACGAGGATCAATGGCATGCGAACAAGACTGAGAGACCAGACCCACATGAGACAATAGAGTGGACGTCGCTGACCTTATTCCCCGGTGACAGTCACCACGATCGTCCGATCGCGAGGTTTCACATCGCATTCCAGATGAAAGATCTGCTGCCATCGACCGAGATTGAGCTGTCCTTCGGTCACCGGCACCGTGATTTCCGGCCCCAGCGTCGACGCCTGCAGATGAGAATGGCCGTTGCCATCGTGCCAGGCCTGTTCGTGACCGTAATCCCGGCTCGGCGGCAGCAGTTTGTCCAACACCATCGGCAGATCCTTCTCCAATCCCGGCTCGAATTCGATCGTGCCGATGGCACCGGTGCTGCCGATGTTGAATGCATGTGCCGTTCCCGTTGAAACCCCGGTATTTCGCACAATCTCCGTCACCCAGCCCGTGATGTCATGCATGTGGCCATGTCCCGTCGTGCCAATCCGAAACGTCGCTTGATGCGTGCTCATAAGC
The DNA here is from genome assembly GCA_038154405.1 of Verrucomicrobiales bacterium. Classification (GTDB taxonomy): domain Bacteria; phylum Verrucomicrobiota; class Verrucomicrobiia; order Limisphaerales; family JAYPXF01. Next base: position 6,096 of record JAYPXF010000312.1, read on the forward strand.
GCAGAATCGACCCATCCGCGCTCCTCCACAAACCATTTGCGCATGGGCCGCAAAAAAAATTGACGCCGCCCGACGCGGAACTGTAGCTTTTGCGCCCCCTGAAAAGGGGTTTGGGTTCCAGAGTAGCTCAATGGTAGAGCAATCGGCTGTTAACCGATCGGTTGCTGGTTCGAGTCCAGCCTCTGGAGCCATTCGACTCCGCCCTCTTCTGAGGGCTCCGCTCATGGCAAGCCAGCATCGCGGGCGGAGTCGAATGGCCCTGAGCGAACGGAGTGAGTCGAACGGGCCCGACCGGTGAGGAGGAAGAATCGCCCCATTTTCGTCTACATGCTGCTCCTGCAGAATGGCCGTATCTA
>JAYPXF010000312.1:6461-7040 GCA_038154405.1 Verrucomicrobiales bacterium
ATTGGCTTTATATTTGTGGTATTTGCGGTATATGTAGACGTAAGACTCAAACAACACCTCAACGTAAACGGGGGCAAAACGACCCTAGATAATCCTCCCTCAAAAATCATCTTCACCGAAGAACACCCCAATCGCGACTCCGCCGCTCGCCGTGAACGCCAACTGAAGCATTGGACCCGAGCCAAGAAACTAGAGCGGTTTCAATGGACTTGTACCCTGCGGTAGGTCGATTAGAGTGAGGGGATGCGTGCACTTTCATTGGACTTAAGAGAACGAATTGTGGCCGCTTGCGATCGCGGGACGGCCACCCAGCAACAGATCGCTGAGCGTTTCGAAGTCTCGTTGGGCATGGTCAAGAAGCTCTTGAAGCAACGTCGTCGCACCGGCGATCTGACGGTTCGTTACCATGCCTGCGGGCCCAAACCCAAGATCCAGCCATCGCATCGCATGCAACTGCGGGCTTTGCTGGCCAAGAAGCCCGACCTGACCTTGAAACAGCTACGTGATGCCATCGATGTCGATTGCACGATCCAAGCCATCCACTACGTGCTGGCAGACATGGGACTGACATATAAAAAA